>CALVOX010000003.1 GCA_944350425.1 uncultured Bacilli bacterium | reverse complement strand
GGTTTACAGAAAAGAGAATTAAAGTTAGACTATGGAAAAATCAAAAAACAGTCTAATAAAATGTCCGCACGCCCATTATTAATCTTTTTAATTACAGAATATATTTGTTTAACAGTTCTTTTTAAATATGTTAATGTTCTATCTTCTTTTGATATAACTTTCTCCCAATCCCATTGATCAACATATACTGAATGAATATTATCTAAAAAACCTTCGTCTTTTCTAATAGCATTCATATCTGTATAAATTCCTTGATGGATTTTAAAATTATATCTAGCAAGAGCTAGTCTTTTCCATTTAGCAAGGGATTGAACGATTTCAACGTCTTCATTTAAATAAGAAATTTTAAATCTAACGGATTCTTCGACACCATTTAAATCATCGTTTATTCCGGTATTTGAAAGGGTAAAAATAGGGGCACTTAGTCTAATTAAATTTAATTTTTTGCCAAGTTCATTTTCGAAGTTATCTTTTATTAGCTTAATTGCCCTTTCGGTTTCAATTGAGTCTAATATTGGCTCATATTTGTCTTCAAGTAAATAAGGTAAATTTTTAATCATGGTGATATTATAAAACCTTGAGACATTTTTTGATAATTTTATTTAAAATGTTTTTATAGGTGATAAAATTAATATAGTTATGAATTATGTTTTAGACGCTTTAACAATGAAAGAAGCTGATCAATATACGATTTTAACTTTGAATATACCTTCTTTAAAATTAATGGAAAATGCCGGTGAAGCTATTTTTTCTTATATAAAAAATAATCTTTCTGGCTCTAAAAATTATAATTATCTTATTTTAACTGGAAGCGGAAATAATGGTGGAGATGGATTTGTTGTTGGTAGGAAATTATTAGAAGAAAATTATAAAGTTGATATTTTCGAAGTTTATAAAGCTAAAAGTAACGACTGTTTATATAATAAAAATTTATTTAAAAAAGATACTTTATGCGATATTAAATTATTAGATAAATTAATTAAAAAAGATACAGTTGTTATTGATGCTATTTTTGGATATGGGTTAAATAAAAATTTGGATGAATATTGTTCTAATTTTATAAAGAAAGTAAATTCATTAGAAAAGAAGCTTCTTATTGCAGTAGATATAGCAAGTGGAATTAATTCAACGACTGGTTTAAAAATGAATGAAGCTATAATAAGTGATATAACCTTAACTTTAGGTGAAGCTAAACTAGGTTTATTTATTAATGATGGAAAAGTTTATAATAAAAAAGTAGTTAGACTTGATATTGGAATTTCATTAATAGAAGATAAACTTCAAACATACATTAAGATATTAGATAAAAATAATTACAAAGATTTGTTTATTCATAGGAAAGAAAATTCTAATAAGGGAACTTATGGAAAAGTTAGTTTAATTGGTGGAAGTAAATTAACTCCAGGAGCTTTGAAACTTTCTTTATTAGCCTATTCATCTTTAAAACTCGGAGTTGGTTATAGCGAATTATGTTTTCCTTCTTCTTTAAAAGGACTTTATGATTTAAATTGTCCCGAAATTATTTATCATAAATTAAAAAGCAAACTTAATGGTTCGATTAAATATAATAAGAATGATTTAAATAAATTACTTAAGTCAAAAGTTATAACAATAGGCATGGGAATTGGTGTTAGTAAAGATGTCTATAAGATCATTAAATATCTTTTAGCCAACTTTAAAAATACATTAATTATTGATGCGGATGGATTAAATTCCTTAAGTAAGTATGGCATCGATATTTTAAAAGAAAAACGAGAATGTTCGGTTGTTTTAACTCCTCACGTGAAAGAATTTGAAAGATTAAGTGGTTATAGTGTTAATCAAATTAAAGAAAATAGAGTAAATTTAAGTGAAGAATTTGCTTCTAAATATAATGTTATTTTAGTTTTAAAAGATAATGTAACTTTAATTACTTCACCTACTAAAGATAAGTATTTAAATGTTAATGGTAATTCATCTTTAGCAAAAGGAGGCAGTGGAGATCTTCTTTCTGGAATAATATCAGGATGTGCTGCATTAGATAGTAACGAAGTATTAGTTAAAAAAGTAGCACTAGGATCATATTTATTAGGCAGAGCAGATGAAATCGCTCTATCTAAAGGCCAATATAATGAATATTCCTTATTAGCAAGCGACATAGTTAAATATTTAAATCATGCAATAAATGAAATAATAAATTAATATCGAGGAGAATTTATGAAAAAGAGTATAAATCCAAATAATATAGATTATGAAAGTTTAGATAATAACGAAAATAAAAAAATAAATGTACAAAAAGATAAGGTAGGATGGAGAAAATGGCTTGTTTTCATTCTTGTTGGATTTGCTGGGCAAATGGCCTGGAATGTGGAAAATATGTATTTGAGCAAGTTTCTATTTTATTTAGGTTATTCAAATTATCATTTAATGACTACAATCACTGTTATAGTTAGTGCGATTATTGCTTTTTTAGCTACATTTATTATGGGTGCATTAACTGATAAATTAAATAGAAGAAAGATTTTTATCTCGGTTGGTTATATTTTTTGGGGTATTTCGACAGCAGCTTTTGGTTTAATCGATGTAAATAATGTCCATGCTTTATTTCCTTTAGCTAATGCTGGTTTAGTTGCATCCGTTTTTGTAATTATTATAGATGCTTTAATGACTTTTATTGGCTCAACTGCAAACGATGCTTCCTTTAATTCTTATGTTACAAGAGAAGTTAGTGATAGTAATAGAGGAAAAGTTGAAGGGGTACTTTCAATATTACCTCTTATTGCAATGCTTTTAATTTTTGGTGTGCTTGATGCTCCTTTAGCTCAAGAAGGTAAATGGTTAGAATTTTTCTTTATTATTGGAGGAATCGCTTTAGTTGTAGGTATTGTCTCCTTATTTTTAATTCCAAAAGAAAAGCATGTAAAAGAAGAAGCTAAAAATAGCAAAGATAGTTATTTTAAGACCTTAATAAGTGGATTTAAAGTTTCAACAATAAAACAAAATAAGCTTTTATATTTAAATCTAATATCATATTTAATTTTTGGTATAGCTACCCAAGTTTTCTTTTCATATATGATAGTTTATTTCCAAGAATCACTAGAATTAACAGGAACTACATTTACTATCGTCATGGGTTTAGTTTTAATTATCGGATCAACTTTAACTGTTTTAGCAGGATTTTTAATGGATAAAGTTGGTAAAAATGTGATGCTTATTCCAACAATGGTTATCTTATTTGTTGGTTGTTTATTAATTTATTTCTTAAATAAAAATTCAAGTATTTATTTAATTATATGTGCTGGAATTATAATGATTTTTGGATACATTTTTGGTGGTACTGTCTTAAATGCTATTGTTAGAGATAAAGTTCCTAACTCAAAAGAAGGTGTTTTTATGGGGGTTAGAATGCTTTTTGCAATAACTCTTCCAATGGTTATTGGTTCTCTTATCTCAAATTATTTAATTGATACTTTTTATACTGATACTTATATAGATACTTCAACTAACGAAGTACTTAAATTACCTCCTGCAGTTATTTGGCTTGTAGGTGGAATTATTGCTCTTCTTGCAATTATTCCTATTATTATTTACTTAATTTATGATAAAAAAGATAGAAATAATAAGAGATTAAATAACACAAAAAATAATGGCTTAACATCAAATCAAGATGTTTCGATGTATAAATTTGATGAAAATAATATTCCCTTAAAAGAACATCCTAATCCTTATTTTAGAAGAGATAAATATTTATCACTTAATGGTATTTATGATATAGAAATTAATAAAAATGAAGAATTTCCTAAAGAATATAAAGATAAAATACTTCTTCCTTTCTCTATTGAATCGCCGTTAGGAGGACTAAATAAGCTTGTAGAACCAGATGATATTATTTATTATCACAAAGTTATCAGTATTGAACCATCGTTGATGGATGAATCGGTAATTTTAAATTTATTAGGTGTTGACCAAGAGGTTGAAGTTTATGTTAATAATGTATTAGTAGCTACTAATAATTCGGGTTATACATCGTTTAAAGTAAATATTAAAGAGCATATTTCGAGTGATAATAGTTTTGATTTAATTTTAAAAGTTAAAGATAAAACCGATAATAGTCCATTTTCACGTGGAAAACAATCTCTTCTTCGAGGAGGAATTTGGTATACTTCAACAAGTGGTGTTTATAAACCAATTTATTTAGAATTTACTAAGAAAGATTATATTATATCTTCAAAAATAGAAGGTGATGCCTCAACTTTTTCTTTGAAAGGTAAGATTAAAACATCTTCAGAAGGCGATGTTAAAATAAGATTCAATAATAAAGATTATTATGTTAAAGGTAATCAAGATTTTTTGATTAAGGTTGATGAAGTTAAGCTTTGGTCGATTAATGAACCTAACTTGTACGATTTAGACTTAGAATTTAAAGGTGATATTGTTCATTCATATATTGGATTTAGAAAAATAGAAATTAAAAAAATAGATAATAAAGTAAGACTATTTTTAAATAATAAAGAAATACTACTAAAAGGAGTACTTGACCAAGGATATTATTATGGAGGAAATTTAACCCCTGCAAGTTATGATGATTATTTAAAAGATATTTTAAATTTGAAGAAACTTGGATTTAATACAATTAGAAAACATATAAAATATGAAATCCCAATGTTTTATTATTACTGCGATAAAGAAGGTATGCTTGTTATTCAAGATATGATCAATGGCGGTGATAAATATGATAATAAGGTAGTTGCTTCTCCTAAGGCTTTTTTATCAAAAACTAATAATAATATTGATAAGAATCACGAAATGTTTGCTAGAAGTAATGAACAAGGAAGGGAAGAGTATTTAAAAACGTCACTTTTTATAGTTTCTTCTTTATCATCTTCTCCATCTGTAATTATCTATACTCTATTTAATGAAGGCTGGGGTCAATTTGACTCAACAACAATTTATAATTATTTTAAAGACAAAGATGATAATCATTTATACGACACAAATAGTGGTTGGTACGATAATACTCATTCTGATTTTTATTCGAAACATAATTATTTCCTTCCAATCTATAATTTTAAAGATAAAGAGGATAAAAGAGCTTCACTTCTTAGTGAATTTGGTGGCTATTCTCTTTATTTAAAAGACCATTTCTATGGTAAAGATAAATTTGGATATCGTTATTATAAATCAAAAAAATCTTTATCAAAGGCTTATAAAAAGTTATTAAACAAAGTAACTAAAAACTTCTTAAAAAAAGATGGTGTAGGTTTTATTTATACTCAATTAAGTGATGTTGAAGATGAATTAAATGGTCTTTATACTTTTGATAGAGAAGAATTGAAAATAGATGAAAAAGTATTGATTTCTACTAATAAAGAGGTTGACAATTTATTAAAATAATTTGTTTCTTTAAAGACTAATTCTTGTTAGAATATATAAGTTATTTAGGGAGTAGCTTTTAGGTTATTTTCGACAAGCACGGTTTATTATTAAATCCGGAATTAGCCAGAAGAATATTCTTAGCAAGACTAAATATTATTATTATATTAGGAGACTATATGGAGAATAGTGAAAATCGTGTTGTAGCCTTCGAAACATTGTCCGCAAATGATACAGTTAAATACTTATCTAGCGATGCTGAGAAAGGTTTAAGTAGCGAAGAAGCCAAAAAAAGACTCGAACAATATGGTCCAAATAAGTTAGAAGAAAAGAAAAAGAAAAATATTTTCCTAATTTTCTTATCTCAACTTGCTGACCCAATGATTTATGTTCTTTTTGCAGCTGTCATTGTTACTTTAATCATTTCAATCATCGATGTTTTGCAAGGACAAGAAGGCGACTGGGCTGATATTATCATTATTTTAATTGTTGTTTTACTTAACGCAATTATTGGTACAGTCCAAGAAAAGAAAGCTGAAACATCGCTTGAGGCTCTTAAGAAGATGTCTTCACCAGAATCTACAGTCATTAGAGATGGTAAAAGATTCAAAGTTAAAAGCGAAAATTTAGTTCCAGGAGATATTGTCATTCTTGAGGAAGGCGATACTATAGGTGCTGATATTCGTTTAATTGAAGCAATTAACTTAAAAGCTAATGAATCCTCCTTAACTGGAGAATCAGTTCCTGTTGATAAAAAATCAGATATGGTTTTTTCTCAAAGTGTTGGAATTGGCGACCAAGTTAACATGGCATTTATGTCTACGCCAGTTACTTATGGTAGAGGTAAAGGTATTGTTGTTAATACCGGAATGAAAACCCAAATCGGTAGAATTGCGGGTGCTTTGGACAATCAAGAAGAAGAACAAACACCTTTACAAAAGAAGCTTGCTCAACTTTCAAAAATTTTAGGTATTTTAACCTTAATTATTATTGTAGTTGTTCTTATCGCAGACATTATCTGGCTTGCTGTTGATGGACATATTACAAGTGTTGATGGATGGATGGAATCAATTCTTTCTTCAATTGCTCTTGCTGTTGCTGCAATTCCTGAAGGTTTACCTGCTGTTGTTACCATTGTTCTTGCTATTGGTGTTAGAAGAATGGTTAAAGCTAATACAATTGTTAGAAAGCTTCCTTCGGTCGAAACATTAGGCGCAGTAAAAGTTGTTTGTAGTGATAAAACTGGTACTTTGACTCAAAACAAAATGACTGTTGTTGAATCATATTTACCTGGAAAATATTTTAAAACTGAAGATTTTAATAAAGATAATGCCAATAGTTTAAATTTACTTGCTAGAGGTATGTCTTTATGTTCAAATGCAACAGTTGATGAAGGTCTTTATGGTGACCCAACTGAAATTGCTTTAGTTGCTTTTGCTAATGTTTTTGATTGGCACAAAAAAGATCTTGAAGCAGCCGAACCAAGATATGACGAATTACCTTTTGATAGTGTTAGAAAAATGATGTCTACACTTCATAAAGAAGCTGATGGTACATCTATTCAATTTACGAAAGGTGCTCTCGATTCAATTCTTGCTCATACAAAATATATTCAAGAAGGAGATAGTGTAAGAGAGATTACAAAAGATGATATTGAACAAATTGAAAAAGCAAATAGTTATTTCTCATCAAAAGCTCTCAGATCTTTATCTCTTGCATATAAAAAAGCCGATAAAATCGACGAAAATGATTTAATCTTTGTTGGTTTAGTCGCTATGATTGACCCACCTCGTCCAGAAGCTAAAGGTGCAGTTGCAAATTTCAAGGGCGCTGGTATTACCACAGTTATGATCACTGGTGACCATAAAGATACCGCATACGCTATCGCTAAAGATTTAGGTATTGTTAGTGATATTAAAGAGTGTATGACTGGAAAAGAAATTGACACTCTATCTGAAGAAGAATTAAGAGAAGTAGTTAAAACTGTTAGAGTATTTGCTCGTGTTTCTCCTGAAAATAAAACAAGTATTGTTAAAGCTTTTAAAGCTAATGGAAATATTTGTGCTATGACTGGCGATGGTGTTAATGATGCGCCTTCATTAAAGGCTGCTGATATTGGTATTGCTATGGGCATTACTGGAACCGATGTTGCTAAAGGCGCAGCTGATATGGTTCTTACAGACGATAATTTTGCTTCGATTGAAAAAGCAGTTGAAGAAGGTAGAGGAATTTACGCAAATATTAAAAAGACAGTATTATTCTTACTCTCTTGTAATATGGGCGAAGTATTTGCGATGTTCTTTATGATTTGCGTTGGTTTCCCAGCACCTTTAATTGCTATTCATTTATTATGGGTAAATTTAATCACTGACTCTTTACCAGCTATTTCATTAGGTATGGATCCAAAAGATCCTTTAAATATGAAGGATAAACCAAGAGATCCGAATGAATCTATATTTGCTCATGGCGGCTATGGTGTAATGTTTGGATATGGGTTAGTAATTGCTGCAATTACAATTGCAGGATTCTTACTTACCGCCGCTCATATTTTTGATCAAAATGGTTGGACACTTACTTATGATGCACTTAAAAATTTAGGTAACGAAGATCTCTACGGTAATGCTTTGCATCATTGTCAAACTGTTGCCTTTACTGTATTGGCTGTATCACAATTATTCCATATGTTAGGTATGTCTAATGTTAGAAGATCATTTGTTCACGTTTTCACAAACAAAAACTGGATGATGCTTTTAGCATTTGTTGTTGGCCTTGCATTACAACTTTTAGTTGTTGAAGTACCAATCTTTAATGATTTCTTCTCAACACATAACTTTGATTTATTTGAATGGATGATTGCTTGTTGCTTAGCTATTGTACCATTAGTTATTCATGAAATTAGCGTTTTCTTCATGTGGCTTGGAAGAAAAATCAAAAAAGCATAATTGATAATTTACTTAAAATAATTGACGGCCCTCTCTTTATTTGGGGGTCGTTTTTCTTGATTTTTTCTCTTATTAAAATATAATGGATATCATGAATTTAATAGGAACGAATAATATATACACTACAAGATTGCTTCTACGTAAGTTTACTTTGGATGATGCTCAAAGTATGTTTGATAATTATTGCCATGATGAAGCTGTTTGTAAATTTATGACGCGGAATCCACATAGAGATATAAACGATACAAAAGAGATTTTATCCAATTATTTTACTAAATATAATAACGAGACTTATAAATGGGCGATTACTCTTTTAAGCGAACCTGAAAAGGGCGTTATAGGTTCAATTGATTTTACAAAACTTGATATAGAAAGTTGCACTGCTGAAGTCGGATATTGTTTATCTAAAGCTTATTGGAATAAAGGCATAATGACCGAAGCATTTAAATCAATTATTAATTATTTTTTTAACGAGTTAAAAGGATTAAGACTAGAGGCATGTTTTGAATTAGGAAACGATGCAAGCGAAAAAGTAATGATTAAATGTGGACTAAAAAAGAGTTGCAGGATAGAAACAAACTACCTACCACTTAAAAATAAAAACGTAGTTGTACAATATTACTATATCGATAAAACTACGTTTATAAATAATACCTATTAATTAGATATTTATATTTTTGTCTTCAATTTGTTCTTTATATTGGCTTAATTGTTCGCCGATATTTAATTCTTTAAATTGATTTGTATAAAGTTTATGATAGTAACCTTTTTTCTCCATTAACGTTTTGTGATTCCCATCTTCTACGACAACCCCATCTTTCATAACAAGAATTCTATCGGCACCAACGATGGTTGATAATCTATGAGCAATAATTAGCGAAGTTCTTCCAACGAGCATTTTGTTAATTGCGCCTTGAATATCGTGCTCCGTTTCTGTGTCAATAGAAGAAGTTGCTTCATCAAGAATTAATATCTTTGGGTTTCTAATAATCGCTCTAGCGAATGAAATTAATTGTTTTTGGCCTTGGGATAATTCGTTACCACCATCTCTTAAGTAAGTATCGTAACCATTTTTCAAAGTTATAATGAAGTTATGAATATCTAATTTTTTGCAAACATCAACAATTTCTTCGTCTGTAGCATCAAGCCTACCATATCTAATATTATCTTTAACCGTTCCTTTAAAAATGAATGGAGCTTGTTGGACATAACCGATGTTTGATCTTAACCAGCCAACGCTTCTATCTCTATAGTTTACGTCATCAATTAAGATTTCTCCTTTTGTTGGCTCATAGAATCGACATAACAAGTTTACTGTTGTTGATTTTCCTGAACCAGTTTCGCCTACAATAGCTAATGAAGTTCCTTGACTAATATGGAGATTTAAATCATGAATAACTTCGATGCCTTCATTATAAGAGAAGGAAACGTGATTAAATTTAATATCACCATTCAAAGGTTCAAAATTCTCAGTTTTGTTATGGAATAAATCACCATATTTAGCAATAACTTCTGGTTTATCAACAAGAGTTGGAACGGTGTTGATTAACATAAATAGTTTTTCAACACTTGCTTGAGTTGCCATTAAATCTGAGAATATTTCAGCAAATTGTCTAATTGGGTTATAAATGTGGGAAACAAATTGAATAAACAAAACAAGAAGTGCAGCACTAGTTAATGTATCACTTTCAATTCCTAAGAATGGAAAGATTAAAATAATTAATGCTGTGGTTAAATTAGCTAAAAAGTCAACAGCAGGCCAAAACATTCCAGATATTCTTTGAGTTTTTAATCTTTTTTTGCGAATATCGTTAGTTATGTCAGCGCATTCATCTTTAACTGTTTCTTCTATAGACATTGTCTTAATGGTTTTATTACCATTAATTGATTCAGCTAGCCATCCAACAAAATATGAATAAGCATTACGAGCAATTCTTGAATATTTAAGAATAAGTTTTTCAAATATCATAACAACAACGAAGATTAATGGAGTTGTTGCAAGAACAATAAGCGAAAGTAACCATGATTGGGTGAACATTGTAATAAGAGTAAAAATTAGCGACATCGCAATTTGGAATACTCTTAATACAGAGTTTGATAGAACTTCAGAAATTGAAGCAGCGTCGTTGTTTAAACGAGCAATTAACCAACCTGAAGGTGTTTTATCAAAATATGAAAACGATAATTCTTGGATTCTTTTAAAAGCATCTTTTCTTAGTTCGGTCATAATCTTCATTTCAATATAGTTCATTGAGAAGAATAAGCCAAACATTGCTATACTTCTAATAAGCATTAAAGAAAAAGAAAGAATTAAATAATATTTAAATGTTAAGGCAAATTCAAATCCGAGAATTTTTGGCCTTAATATTACATCCCAAATAGGGACATTTCCACCAACAAGAGTCCCTCCATTCTCATTAAAAGCTGAGATTAATGCAGCACTAGAAGATGGAGTGTATGATGAGTCATAAAATGCTTGATAAAGCATACAAATAAGCAAAACAATGACAATTGGCCAGAGTTTCTTAATATACTTAAAAGCCTTAACCCAAACAGAAAAGTCTAATTTACTAGTGATATTGCCTTCTTCAACGTATGCGCTTGCCATAATTTACTCCATCTTGGTTTGTATCTTGTAAATTCTTTGATACATACCATCTTTTTCAACTAAATCTTCATGTTTTCCGATAGCTTCAATTTTTCCGTTATTTAATACAACGATTAAATCAGCATCTTTTGCGGTTGCAATTCTGTGTGTAATAATCAACGTCGTTGATTTTGTATCTCTATTTTTAAGTTCTTGACGAATGTTATAGTCGGTTTCGGTGTCGACTGCACTTAAAGAATCATCAAAAATTAATATAGGAGAATTAAGAATTAAACTTCTAGCAATAGCTACCCTTTGTTTTTGACCGCCAGAGAGAGTGGTTCCTCTTTCTCCAACCGGAGTATCATATCCTTTTTGGAATTTTTGAATTGAATTATGAATTTGAGATATCTTTGTAGCCTTTTTAATATCTTCTTCGGTTGCGTCTTTTTTACCTATAATTAAGTTTTCTCTAACTGTTTTTGAAAATAAGAATGGTTCTTGGAGAATTAAAGCAATATTTTTTCTTAGCCAAGCTTTTTGAATTGTTCTAATATCATGACCGTCAATTTTAATTTCTCCAGATGAATAATCATATAATCTATTTAATAAATAAGCTAATGTAGATTTACCCGAACCAGTTTTCCCCATTATCGCGACTGTTTGACCTGGCTCAATTTTAAAGGAGATATTATCTAAAGCATGCTTAATAGGATCATCTGGGAATGAGAATGATACGTTATTAAATTCAATTTTACCTTTAATTTCAGGTTTTTCACCAGAATAGATATCTTCCATTGGTTCGTCTAGAATTAAATTGATTCTTTCAACTGCAGCATAAGCTCTTGCAACATTAGATAAAATTGTTGCAAGATCTCTAATTGGCCAAACAATTAAATCAGCAAAGTTGAAAGCAATAACCATAGTACCAACAGTTATACCAATGCTTGGATTAATAGCGTGTTGGTAAGTTAAATAGAAACCGACAACAGTAGTTAAAAGAATTTGACCAAAGATAAAAATATCACTTGAAGCAAAGAAGAAAGCACTCATTTTTCTCCAATGTAAGAATTTTTTCTTATAATCAGCAATATAGTTATCAAAATCATGAATTTCATAAGTTTCATTGTTAAAAGCTTTAACAATTCTAACAGCTGCGAGGTTCTCTTCAACCTTTGAAGTCATTTCACCTTCACTATCATCTGTTTTTCTATATCTTCTTCTAACTTCTTTAATTAAGAAGAAAGAATAGACAAACATTATCGGCATAAGAGCCATAGTGACTAGAGCAATTTCCCAAGAAGAAATAAATAATATAATTAAAGATAATAAAACGATAAATATACTATAAAAGATTGAATACATATGGTCAGTTAAAAATCTTCTAAAAACATCTTCATCTCTTGTACATGTTTGTAAAATGTCACCGTTTTTCATGCTTTTAACTGTTGAATATGAAAGTCTTTCAACTTTATAAAATAAAGCATTTTGAAGATTTTGACCCATCATAGTGGATGTATAGGCTCTATAAATAAATCTATATGCATTTAATCCTTCGCTTAAAACAGCGAAAACTAAAATAATAATAGAAAAAATCCATGTGTTAGAAGTTAAAAGTTCATAGCCACCAAAAGCATCGAAAAATAGTTTTTCTAAGATATCCATGTTTTCATATGGCTCAAGATTAATTGCGTCAATTAAAGCTTTGGTAGTGTATGTTCCGAGGACATAGAAAAATAAAGCAATAAAAAGTAAGAAGAAGTAAAAATAATATCTAAATTTTACTCCTTTCATCATAATGTTTTTGGCTTTCGAAATTTTACTCATATTAAAAAAGTTTAACTCATAATTTTAATAAGTCAATTTAATTTTTTCTATGATATACTATTATTTATGAGTAAGAAAAAAGAAGACTTAAATTGTGAAAAAGAAAACGATTTATCCGAAGAAATTAAAGCTGAAGAAAACGTAGAAAAAACCCAAAAAAATTCAAAGAAAGATAAGAAAAAATCTGTCATTAAATATATTATTTATTCTCTCATTGTTTTAGTTATTACTTGCGTTGTTCTTTGGATATCTTTGACGCAACCAATTTCCTCTGACGACTCAACAAAAGTTTATGAAAAAATACCATATTTTATTCAAAATATGAATTATAGTTATTTAGCTTTATTTTTCGGGATGGTGCTTTTAGGCTTTTTAATCAATGCCTTTATTATGTTTTTGTATGCAAAAATGTATGCAAAACATTATAAATACCATCAGGCTTTAGCTATTCAAGCAAATGACTACTTTTATTCTTCAATTACACCAGGAGCTTATGGGGGCGAAATCGCAAAAGTATTTGTCTTTAAACAACAAGGAATAGAAATTTCAAATGCTGCATCGATGATGGTTATGAACTTTATTGTTTATCAAACTTCATTAATTACGATTGGCTTAATTTCATTAATTTTTAGATTTGATGTAATTATGTCTATTCCAGCTTTTCCTATTGAAATTATTATTGATGGTAAACCTTTACCAGATATCCCTTTTTATATCTTTATTATATTAGGGTTTCTCTTAAACGTACTTACTATCTTGTTGCTGCTTTTAATGTCATCTTCACGAAAACTTCATAATTTTGTTATAAATTATCTTATTAATTTCTTAGGAAAAATTAAATTAGTTAAGCATCCTGAGCAAAAGAAAGAAGAACTTGCAAAACAAGTCGAAAACTATCGAATAGAATTAAGAAGATTAAGATCGAATTTACCTTTTGCAATAGTTTTATTTGTTATAACTTTTATTGGTTCAATAGTTGGTGCTACTTATCCATTTTTTGCTGGTCTAACTTTAAATGGATTTGCCGGTATGGATAATGTCAATTATGTGCAAAAGTTTTTTGATTGTATTTTCTTTTCGAATTTCCACCAAATGGTAACTGGATTAGTTCCTATTCCTGGTACAGCAGGTATTTCAGAATATGTTTTTGATAGACTTTTTGGACCTTCAGGTAACTATTTTTCTGAAGCATTTTACTCTATTGGTGGTGCCAATTTATTAGTTGTTTTCTGGAGATTAATTACATTCTATTTACCTTTCTTATTATGCGGAATTGTTTCTGCTACTTATAAATCAAGAGGAATTAGACAATCTGACAGACTTGTTCCTATTTTAAATAGAACTAACACTATGACTATAAGCTTTGAAACAATAGATGAAAGAAAATTATCTCTTGAAGAACAGCTTAAGCAAAAACAAGATAAGAAAGATTTAAAAGAGAAAAAGAAAGAAGAAAAAAATACGAATAGTATTGATAAAGAGGAATAAAATGAATATCGCTTTATTTTCAGACACATATTATCCAGAGGTGAATGGCGTTGCAACATCAGTTCATTCTCTATTTTTGCTTTTAAATAAAATGGGACATAATTGTTACGTTGTAACAACAACTAACTCAAAATTCACTACATTTAAAGATAAAGTCATAGGTATACCTGGTTTAACTTTAAAACAACTTTACGGATATCGTGCAGCTTTTATATTTAACGAAAAAGCCTTTAAATTGATTAAATCTTTAAATCTAGACATCATCCATGTGAATACCGAATTTGGTATAGGTATTTTTGGCTCAATGGTTGCTTCAAGACTAGATATTCCTGTTGTTTATACTTATCATACGATGTACGAAGATTATACTTATTATGCAACTAAAGGTTATTTTGATAGATTTTCGAAATGGGCAATAAGAGAGATTTCTAGATCAAATATTGCAAATGCAACCGAAATTATAGTTCCAAGCAAAAAAACAGAAATTTATTTTAGGTCTATTGGAATTGAAAAAACTATTAATATAGTTCCAACTGGATTTGATTTTTCGCGTTTTTCTTTAAATGAAGAAGAAAAGGAAAAATCTTTAAGAATTAAAGAAGAACTAGGTTTAGTTGGAAAAAAAGTTCTTTTGTGCTTAGGAAGAATTGCTCAAGAAAAAAGTTTTGATGTCATTATTGAAGGTTATAAAAATTATTTAGATAAATATAAAGATCAAAATACTTTTTTAATCTTTGTTGGAGCTGGGCCTGCTGAAGAAAGTTTAAAAAAACTTGTTCATGAATTAAATATAGAAGAGCGAGTATTGTTTATTGGTAAAGTTAAACTTGATTATGTTCCTCTTTATTATCATCTAGCTGATTATTTCTTAAATGCTTCAATAAGTGAAACACAAGGTTTAACTTTTATGGAAGCGATGGCTGCTAGAATTCCAATCTTAGCTAGATTTGATAACAACTTAATTAATGTTTTAACAGATAAAGAAACAGGATTCTTTTTTCAAGATACAAATGATTTTCCTGATAAATTAAACGAAGTTTTAAATATGAAAGAAGAAGACTTAGAACTTATTAAAGATAACGCTTTAAAATCCATTGAGCCTTTTAGTGAACATGCCTTTTATAAAAATATAATGGAGGTTTATAACCGTGGAATCCGCAGAAATTGGTAAAACTGTTAAAATAAATAAAATTAAAGTTAAAGATGATTATGTAATTATTGAATACAATGTTAGCGAAAATAAAGTGGCAAAGTTAAAAGTATTATACCAAGCATATGAAGATAATTATTTTTATGAAGGGGTGATAAGCGAAGAAACTTTTAAAAGATTAATTGTCGACAATGCTAAATGCCAAATTAAAGCCTATGTAACAAACTTAATGATTAAAAAACCTTACTCAAAAAATGAAATTATTTATAAATGTAACGAGAAATTTCCAAATAATGTTGATTTAATCTACGAAGTTTGCGATGAATTAGAAGAAAAACGTATTATTGATGATAAAGAATACGTTCAAACATTTCTTGAATATTTTAATTCAAGTCTTTATGGAAAATATTACATTATTAATTATTTTAAAAATAAAGGAATTGATGAAGAATATATTAATCAAATTAATTTTCATGATAAATCGGAATGCGAAAAGGCTAAAAAATATTTTGAATTAATTAAAAATAAGTATGTTTCAAGTAATTATATAAAGCAAAAGAAAAAATTAAGTGAGACAATGCTTGTTAGGGGTTTTGATATTGAAGTAATTAATGAAGTTTTATCTTCTTTAAAAATTGATCCAAATATCGAAAAAGAAAATTTTCTTAAAGAGTTAACTAGAGCTAAAGAAAAATTTAAAGACGATAAAGAAAAAGAAAATCGAATAATTTCTTATATGGTTAATAGAGGTTATTCTTATAACGATGTTTCGTCATATTTAGATAAAGAAAAAGAGGGGGCAAATAAAAATGATTAAAGATTTTAAAGTTGGTGAACCTGCAGATGGTTATTATTTAGTAAAAGCATGCTCAAAAGCAACGACTGCATCCGGTTCGACTTATTTTAATATTACCTTGCAAGATTCAAGCGGTACAATAGATGCAAAAAAATGGAATGTAAATGAAGTCGATAATGATATTTTTAAATTAGGAAATATTGTATATATTTATGGTGAAGTAACTGAATTTAAAGAAAAACTACAAGTAAGAATCACTGATGCAAATTTAATTGAAGATAAGAATTTCGATCTAACAAAAGTACTTCCTGCATCTAAGTTTAGTGAAAACGAGCTTAAAGAAAAAGTAAATTATTATATTTCAACTATCAAAAATACCAGTTTTAATTTAATTGTTAAAACAATTATTAAAGAATATAAAGATAGCTTTTTAACTTATCCAGCAGCAGTTAGAAATCACCATGATTATGTTAGAGGATTAATTGATCACACGGTTTCAATGTGCGAAGTGGCTGAATTTGTTTCAAAGCATTACGAGGGTGTTAATTATGATTTACTAATGTCTGGGTGCTTATTACATGATATTGGTAAAATTGTTGAGTTAAGTGGACCTATAGCAACTCAATATACTTTTGAAGGAAACCTTTTAGGGCATTTATATATTGGAGCAAATCTTGTTGCCTTAACAGCAGAAAAACTTGGAATTAGCGGCAAAGAAGTTACTTTATTGCAGCATCTAATCTTATCTCACCATGGAAAACTTGAATTTGGTTCACCGGTAACACCTGCAACAAGAGAAGCTTTATTGCTTTCAATGATTGATGATATGGATGCTAAAATGAAAGCTTTAGATAAAGCTTTTGAACAAACTGAAACTGGAGAGTTTAGTGAAAAGATATTCTCTCTAGATTCAAAATCATTTTATAAAGATTAATAAAATCGCTAAGGCTCAACCTTAGCGATTTTTTTATAAATTACCTTTAAATTTTTCTACGACTGATGGAAGGTTGATATCGTGTTTTGGATTATTTTCGATTTTAAATCCATCGGTTGCGTCATAACGAGGAATAACATGAACGTGGAAGTGTGGGATTGCTTGTCCAGCAGCTGGGTAGCAATTAGTTATAATATTTACACCTTTTGCTCCCAATATTTTAATATCGATTTGACCGATTCTTTGAGCAACGTTCATGACATGAGCTAATAAATCTTTTGGGGTTGAAAGCATTGTTTCATAATGTTTTTTAGTAACGACAAGGGCATGACCATAAGTTACTGGCGAATTATCAAGAAATGCTACAACATCATCATCTTCATAAATTATTGAAGATGGAATAACTTTATCAACAATTTTGCAAAATACGCAATTTGGATCGAAATATTTCATACATTTTGTCTCTCTTTCTATATTTTATTTTAGACCAAGAAAACTATTAAGTTAAGAAAAAACGCTATCAAATTTAATTGATAGCGTAATTTTATTATTTACTAATCGTCTTCGAATAATTCAGGGTATGTTGTTTCAAAGTAATCGTAAACATCTTGATCGTAGTAGTTAATGTTAGATTGCTCTAAGTAATAGACTAATGCGTTATTAGTATAAGTTGAATTACTTGCAACGATATAGCCTATTTCTCTAGCATAATCTTCGATTTGAGATTTTTCTTCGCTTGTGGTTTCAGGACCGATAGCAAGAGAAGAAAGAGAAACTTGGTCTACAACTTCAATGATGTAATAATCACTTTCGTTACTCCAAATAACCGAATCAATAGGGTTAGAATAAGGAATCTTCTTTAAGAATGTAGGACCACCAACTGTAAATTGTTTTAAGAAGTAACCATCCATTGCGAAGTTAGTATCTGGATTTTTTGCAGTGGTGAATTCACTTGATAAGCCATAAGAGAAGAGATTTGTAACAATGTCAGTATTTCCGACATCGAATGAACCAGAATCACCCCAAGCATTTGTAACATAAGAAGTAGTTGATAAGTTTTCAACTTTTGAATTTAAACCTTCTTCAGGAGTATATGGAATACCATCAATTTCAACGAATCCGTCATATAAACTTGTATCGTTTGTGTATGGGTTATTTGTTAAATATGAGTAATCATCGATGATATCGCCATAAAGTGAACCTTGATAGTGTGGGTAATCTGCACCAGTTTTTCCATCAATATATGTTTGATATTCACTATCTAAAGTTGTTTGTTCTTCACCAAATACTGCATCAGCAAGTTCTTTAGCTTGAGCTTGTGTTTCTGAATCTAAAGTTGATTCGGTAGAATTTAATTGATTGTGATCACCAATCCATGCTTCGATTAATGGTGTGAAATCAACATTTGATTCTGTTTCTTTTGATAAGAATCTTTCAACAAATTCAGTCATTAATTGCTCTGCTTTATTTGAATCATTGTTAGTTAATTTGATGAAATTAAGATGTCTTGCTTGAGTTCTACCAATTGATTGGTATTGTCTTTCATAAATGTAAGATTGAGTTAATAATTTAGACATAATGTCTGGAATAATTGAATTATTAATATAATCTACATAGTGATAGAGTTGAAGTAGTTGAGTTTCACCTTCAATGATAGCTTTATAATCTTGATTAGGATTATAATCCCTTGTGACTAACTTACCAAATGTGAAGCCAGCATTTTCAAATTCGGCTTTGTTTTCACCATTTTTATAGTCTGGAGCGCTAAATAATAATGCTGGGTCAACAGTTTGTCCGCTTGCATCATAAATCTTATACATTTTTTCATAAAGTGATTTAGCGTATAAAGATTCATAGAAACGATTGTTCTTTTGATATGTTGCAACAACAGCTTCATCATAAATTGTTTTAACGATTTCTTTTTGAACAAGTTCAATATAAGAGTTAATTCTATCTTTATAATCGTTAATATTTGCACTTGATGGTTCTTCTTCGTATTGGACAGAATTTGATGTGGATTCCCAGTTCCAATAGAATTTGTGATTTTGAACAAATTCGAGTACTTGAGAATCGCTTGGATTTTCACCTAATTCTTCAATATAGACATTGCCATCTTTGTTTACTTTGTAAGTACCAATATAGGCGTTAGCAATAGCTTCGCTAAGCATACTGTTTACGCTAGAAGTGTAGGAATCGCCATTTTTAATAGTATTGAAAATGGTGTTAATTGTATTGTTTTCAACTTCAATAGTTGCGCCACTTTGGTCAACAACGATAGGATCATCTGGGTTTAATAAGTTAGCGCTAACTTTTGAACACGATGTAATAAGTAATGTAGCAGATAAGACTACTAAACCAATTTTTGCTTTTCTTTTCATAATCTTTTCTACCTCCATTATTCATTAGTTCCAGTTGAAGGGTTTGCACTTGTTGTATAGTAGCAAAGTTTGCCTTCACCATAGTAATTTGGATCACCGAAGTGGATTGCACAAGTTTCTGGAATTAATCCCATTTGTCTTGCATTTTCTTGTTCGATGATTGTGTTGTTATAATCATTCCAAGAATCGATAAGGTTTTGTTCATTAGTTGAATCAACATTTAACATTGAATATTCAATGTATTGATCGATTTTGTCTTGGATAGCTTGATTTGCTGCTTTGAAGTTTCCTTCTGTAACCCATTGGAATAATTGGAAATCTTTTTTAGTTGAAGTATAAGACTCATATTTATCTTTTAATGTAGAGACTCTTTCGTTATAACCTTCAACAGATAATGTTAATGAGTTATTAACATAGGTTGTAATTTGATTTCCACTATCATCAGTTGGGAAGTCTGGATTGTAATATTTATCACCAGTAGAAGGATCAACACCGTTTTGTGTGATTGGAGTTAATGGTGCATAGTAAGCATTTAAAGGAGTTGAATCAAGTGTTGTTTCAAGAGCTGATTTTTCAATAACAACAAAGTGAATACCTGCATTACTTGTTTCTGATCTGGAAACTAAGATTGGATTTCCTTTTTCATCACAGAGGACAGGATATTCTAAACCTGGAATTTCTCTAAAGTGATTTGCTTCATTTGTTCCTTCTGCAAAATAAGGTTCTGTATTTAATTTGTAATTACCATCGGCATCAATATCTGTTTTAACAGTAGCTCCAGTATCAGTATAAGTATAATCGTTTGTCGGATCACTTGAATCAACTTTCATATTAGTAATGAAAGATACATTATGTGAGTTGAAATATTTATTGAAAATAATATTTCTTGGATAATAATCAGCATTACCTTCGTTAACACTTAATTCTTGACCGGTTGTAGGATCAATAACGCTTTGAGTATTTTTATATTGATTTAATAAGACAGCAGCTTCATATGGAATATATGTAACACCAACTGAACTTAATTCTTCTTCAACGTTTTGTGGCATTGAGAATCTTTCAATACGCGCTTTATTTGTTTCATTATCAACAACAGTTTTATTAATTAATGAATCATAAGTGTAAACACCTAACTTGAATTCGTTAATAAAAGAAGTATTAAGATCCATTAAGTGTTCGCCTAGAGTTGCTGCACTAACAGTATCATCGCTCATTCTTCTAGCAATATCACCATAGGTATTTGTTGTTGTATTTGATTTAACAAGTTCACTTAATAAATCATAAATGTCTTGAGCATTAGTTGCTGAGATTTCGCCTCTAGTATAATCGCTAGCGTCTGCATCAACTTTAATTAAAATATCTCTAACATGGTAGGGAACTTTTGTATTAATATATCCATTTTCTCCATAAACCATATTAAATTCATCGATTTCTTCTTGTGAAGCAGTGTCTTTGCTTGGGTCCCATTGCTTGAATGTTTCATAGAATTCATCAGAAACTTTTTCCTTCATAGCAGTAGTTTCGCATTGTAAATAGTATTGATGTTCTCTTTCTTCGACACTTAAATTATCACCTTTAATATTAAGAGTGTTGATTAAGTAATCTTCCCAAGATGTATCTGCTTCGTTAGCACTATCTTTTGCTTCAGCAACGTCTTGATTAGCGTCAGCTTGAACTTCACTTAAATAATCATGAAATTTACCATTTTCATCTTCAAAGACTTTTCTTAAAGCAACTTCATACATAGCGTTATAATAAGCTTCTGCAGCCGTTGTTCCTTCTTGATTTAAGTATCTATCAAGAATGTTTTGTGCAGTAATTTCGCTTGTAGTTGATTCACCGTTAGGAGAATCGTAAGTATAGTCGATTACGAAATCTTCTTTAGCAGAGATTCCGCAAGCGCTTAATGCTATGGATGAAAGGGCAGTTAATGCTAATATCATTGATTTAGTCGTTTTCTTCATATTTCGTCCTTCCGTATAGTCAAAAAAGTCTATTTTGCAATAGCGGTATAATTTTATACTATAAGTATAAAAGTTTCAATAAAGAATATTCGACTTGGATTCCAAGATTTTTAGGTGATATTGTTTGATAAAATAATGCTATTTTTATATAATTTTTTGGATTTAATAAGGAAATTATTTATGGAAAAGTTAGTAATAAAAGATCTTTGTGCAGAAGTAGAAGGAAATCAAATTCTAAAAGGAGTAAATCTAACGATTAATAAAGGTGAAACACTTGCCTTACTTGGGCCTAATGGTCATGGTAAATCAACTCTTTTGGCTATATTAATGGGTAATCCTAGATATAAAGTTACTTCCGGAACAATTGAATATGACGGAAAAGATTTATTATCTTTAAAAACTGATGAAAGAAGTAAAGCTGGTTTATTTTTGGCTTTCCAAAATCCTGCAGAAATCCCAGGAGTTGTTAGTGCTGATTTCTTTAAAGGTGCAATTAATGCTCATCGTGACAATAAGATTAAATTATTTGAATTCTATAAAAAATTAGAAGATGCATGTAATAAAGTTAATTTACCTTTTGATATGGTTAATCGTAATTTAAATGACGGATTTTCTGGTGGCGAAAAGAAAAGAAATGAAATATTACAACTTTTACTTTTAAATCCTGACATTGCTATGTTAGATGAAATAGATTCAGGACTAGACGTTGATGCTATAAATATTGTTTCAAAATCTATTACTGCTCAAAAAGAATCTCAAAATACTGGATTTTTAATTATATCTCACTATGCTCGTTTATTTGAACTTGTTAAACCAGATAGAGCAGCTGTTATGATTAATGGTAGAATTGTCAAAGAGGGAGATGCTTCTTTAATTTCTAAAGTCGATAGGGAAGGCTATGAATGGATTGAGAGAGAATTGGGCGTTTCAATCAAGAAAGAAGAAAATGATAAGCCAATGAATAAGGTTTCAATTGGTGTTTGTGCAACAAAGGAAGTTATTAAAGATGTTAAATAAATCAACTTCATATTTTCTTGAAGGACATAGTACATATAGTGTCAATTTAAGCGATGAAAACGCTTCATCTTTTTTGCTACAAAATAATTCAAATGTAACTTTAGATTTGGAGTTATCTTCTAAGAAAAACGATATTTATTTTAACTTAGGGCAAAATTCAAATTTAACCCTAAGAATTATCATAAAGCATCCTATTGAGAGTGTTAATTTGCATGCAAATGTTTCACGTGGAACAGAATTTAATATATTTATAGCTGACTTTTTCAAAAATTCAATATCATTTAAAAGCATAGTTGATTTAGATGAAGAAAATGCTTCTTCCTCATTCCATTTAGGAGTTTTATCTAAAAATAATGAAAATAAAAATTATGATATTTCGTTTAATCATAAAGTAGGTAAAACTTATTCTGAGCTAGATGCTTATGGAGTAAGTAAAGATTCGTCAATGATAAAAATCAACGGAACATCTCATATATCAAAAGATAGTGTAAAAGCTAATGCTAATCAAAAAGCAAAAGTCATCGTTTTTGATGAAACAGCTAAAGCAATTGCTAATCCAATTTTAAAGATTGATTGTAACGATGTTGTCGCAAAGCACGCTTGTGCTATTGGTTCTTTAAAAGATGAACATGTATATTATCTTTTATCTAGAGGTATTTCATTAAAAGAAGCAAGAAATTTAATTACTTTAGGTTATCTTCTTCCTATTTCGAAACATTTTTCAAAAGAGGATGAAGAAATGATTATTGAGTTAATTGAAGGAGAATTTTAATAATGTTAGATGTTGCTAAAATTAGAAAGGATTTTCCTATTTTCGAAAATCATAAAAATGATAAAAAGCCGTTTGTTTATCTTGATAATGCAGCAACCGCTTTTAAACCAAAATGTGTTATTGATGCTTGTTCTTCATACTATGTAGAAGATGGAGCAAATGCCCATCGTGGAGATTATGATATAGCTTATCATGTAGATCGAAAGGTCGAACATTCAAGAGAACATGTTGCAAGATTTATTAATTCAGAACCTTATGAAATAGTTTTCACAAGCGGAACCTCAATGTCTTTAAACTTAGTTGCTTTTGGCTATGGAATTAAATATTTAAAAAAAGGTGATGAGATCTTATTAACTGAAGCTGAACATGCTTCGAATGTTTTGCCTTGGTTTAAAGTTAGTGAAATGACAGGAGCAACAATAAAATATATTCCTTTAGATGACGAAGGAAGATGTACTCCAGAAAATCTTGAAAAAGTAATTACTCCTAATACTAAAGTAGTTTCTATTGCACAAATTACCAATGTTTTAGGCTATAAAATCGATATAAAAGAAATGTCAAAGATTGCTCATAAATATGGCGCAGTTGTAGTTTGTGATGCTGCTCAAAGCGCACCACATATTAAAATTGATGTAAAAGATTTAGACTGTGATTTTTTATCTTTCTCAGGTCATAAATTATGTGGGCCAACAGGAATTGGTGTCTTATATGGTAAATTTGATTTACTTAAAAAAATGGATCCATTTATGACTGGCGGTGGAGATAACGCTCGTTTTGATATGTGCGGAAATGTTGCTTATTTAGAACCACCTGCAAAATTTGAGGCTGGAACACAAAATTTAGCTGGAATTTATGGTCTAGATGCAGCGTTAACTTATTTAGAGTCTATTGGAATGGATGAAATAGAAAAACATGATATAGAACTTCATGATTATGCCATTACTAAACTAAAAGAATTGGATAATGTTATCATTTATAATGAACACGCTGATTCTGGAATAATAACACTTAATGTTAAGGGAGTATTTGCTCAAGATGAAGCATCTTACTTAAATTCGAAAGGAGTTTGTGTAAGAAGCGGCGAACATTGTGCAAAACTTTTAAAAGAAAGACTTAAAGTTTTTGGAACTATCCGTGTTTCGACTTATTTTTATAACGACAAAAATGATATTGATATTTTAGTAAATGCTTTGAAGCAAGGAGGAGATTTCTTAGATGCCTACTTTAACTGATGATATGAAAAGAGAAATTATTTTGGAACATTATTCGACTCCAGATAATAAACAAACTCCTGATGATAAAACAAAATATAAAGCAATTAGAATGGACAGTGACTCGTGTATCGATGATATTACGATTTATTTAGATATTGAAAATGATGTTATCAAAGACGCGATGTTTGACGGTGTAGCTTGCGCTATTTCAACTTCATCGACCGATATTTTATGTGAGATGGTTAAAGGGAAAAATGCAAAAGAAGCTTTGAATATAATTGAACAATATGAAAATATGTTACACGAAAAACCTTACGATCAAGAACTTTTAGAAGAACTAAATGCATTTAGCGAAACTTATAAACAAGCTGCTAGAATTAAATGTGCTTCTTTAGGTGCTCAAGGTATTTCAAAGATAATTAAGGGTGAAGAAGATGAGTAATGTTAAAGATATTGACCTAAATAGAGAAAAATACGATTTTAAGGATGATGCAAAATCTATTTTTACAACAGGAAAAGGCTTGTCCGAAGAAGTAGTTAGAGCTATTTCAAAAGCTAAAGAAGAACCTGAATGGATGTTAAATTATAGATTAGATGCACTTCGTAAATTTATAAAAATGCCACAACCTTCTTTTGGGCCTGATTTGTCTTTCCTTGATTTTGATTCATATACATATTTTACACGTTATTCTAAAAAAGAAGAATCTTCTTGGGAAGAAGTACCAGAAGAAATCAAAAATACTTTCAACAAATTAGGTATTCCAGAGGCCGAACAAAAATATCTAGCTGGCGCATCAACTCAATATGAAAGCGAAATGGTATATCACAATATGCTTAAAGAAGTTGAAGAAAAAGGCGTAATTTTTCTTTCAACCGATATGGCTTTAAAGTTGTATCCCGATTTAGTAAAAAAATATTTTGGCACTGTTATTAATGTTGCTGATAACAAATATAGTGCTTTAAATGGTGCTGTGTGGAGTGGTGGTTCATTTATTTATGTGCCTAAAGGTGTAAAACTTGAAAAGCCTCTTCAATCTTATTTTAGAATTAATAATGAAAAAACCGGGCAATTTGAAAGAACTTTAATTATTGTTGACGAAGGTGCTGATGTTCATTATGTTGAAGGTTGCACTGCTCCAATTTATTCTAAGGAATCTCTTCACGCTGCTGTCGTTGAAATTATTGTTCATAAAAATGCTAAATGTAGATACTCTACTGTTCAAAACTGGTCAAATAATATCGTTAATTTGGTTACTAAAAGAGCAGATGTTTATGAAAATGGCACTATGGAATGGATAGACGGTAATATAGGCTCACAAATTAATATGAAATATCCTGCTTGTATCTTGAAAGGTGAAGGCGCTAAAGGATTATGTATTTCTATTGCGGTCGCTGGAGAAGGTCAATATCAAGATGCCGGAGCTAGAATGGTTCATGAGGCTAAAAACACTTCCTCATCAATTATTTCTAAATCCATTGTTAAAGGCGGAGGAACATCTAATTACAGAGGTACTGCAAGAATAAAAAAAGAAGCTATTAATTCAAAAACACATATTGAATGCGACACTTTAATTCTTGATGATTATTCAAAATCAGATACTATTCCGAAAAACGAAGTTCATAACAATACTTCCTATTTGGAACATGAAGCGACAGTTTCAAAAATCGACGAAGA
The DNA here is from genome assembly GCA_944350425.1 of uncultured Bacilli bacterium. Classification (GTDB taxonomy): domain Bacteria; phylum Bacillota_I; class Bacilli_A; order RFN20; family CAG-826; genus Onthovivens. The sequence continues at coordinate 120,712 of CALVOX010000003.1, read as the reverse complement.
TCAATTATTCTACCTTATGAGTAGAGGTATTTCAAAAAAAGATGCTACTCAAATGATTGTTTTAGGCTTTATTGAACCTTTCTCAAAAGAGCTTCCTATGGAATATGCTGTTGAGTTAAATCAATTAATTAAATTAGATATGGACGATAGTATAGGTTAAAATGCTAAACGAAAATATAAAAACTGAATATGATGTTATAGTTGTTGGCGGAGGACATGCTGGAAATGAAGCGTGTTTAGCTACAGCTAGAATGGATAAGAAAACACTTCTTGTTACATTAAATTTTAGTATGGCTTCAAATATGCCATGTAATCCATCGATTGGTGGAAGTGCTAAAGGCATTGTTGTTCGTGAAATAGATGCTCTTGGGGGTTATATGGGCAAATGCGCTGACCAAGAATATTTACAAATGAAGATGCTTAACACCAAAAAAGGTGCAGGAGTTCAATGCTTAAGAGCACAAGCTGATAAAAAAAGATATCCTCATAATATGCAAGAGCACCTTCTTAATACACCAAATTTAGATATTTTAGAAGGTGAAGTTATAGATTTAATTCATACCGAATCTAAAGTTCAAGGTGTTATATTAAAGGACGGGAAAAAGATTTATTCCCAAGCAGTAATTTTAGCAACAGGAACTTACATGAATTCTGATATCCTAAGAGGCCATCACAAGGAATCAGGTGGTCCTGATGGAGAGCAACCATCAATTGGATTATCTGACAATTTGAGAAAAATGGGACTAAGTCTACAAAGATTAAAGACAGGAACTCCTCAAAGAATCGCTAAAGAATCGATTGATTTTTCAAAGGCTGAAATTCAATTTGGAAATGTCGATGACCAAGGATTTTCCTATGAATCAAGTGAGTTTATTCCATTAGAAGAACAAAAACCTTGTTTTTTAATTTATACAACTCCGAAAACTCATGAAATAATTCGCGCACATTTAAAAGATAGTGCAATGTATGGCGGTTTAGTTGAAGGCGTTGGTCCAAGATATTGTCCATCAATTGAAGATAAAATTGTTCGTTTTGCTGATAAGCCAAGACATCAATTATTTCTCGAACCTGAAAGTTATGATACAAATTCGATTTACTTGCAAGGTTTTTCAACTTCAATGCCAGAAGATGTTCAAGATGAAATGGTACATTCTTTGCCAGGTTTAGAGAACGCAAAAATTTTAAAATATGCCTACGCAATTGAATATGATGCTTTGGATCCACTTGAATTTGACAACTCTTTAATGACGAAAAAATACGAGGGTTTATTTATTTCTGGACAAATTTGCGGTACAAGTGGATATGAAGAAGCTGCTGGGTTAGGTTTAATGGCTGGTGCAAATGCCTCTTTATATATTGATAATAAACCACCATTTATTTTAGGAAGAGATGAAGCTTATATTGGCGTTATGATAGATGATTTAATAACTAAAGGAACAAAAGAACCATATAGATTACTTTCTTCAAGAGCAGAATATCGTTTATTGCTTAGACATGATAATGCTGATTTTCGACTTCTCCCAAAAGCTCATGAATTGGGTTTAGTGAGTGATGAAAGATATAATAAGTTTTTAGAAAAGAAAAACGCTATGTCGATAGTTTTTAATATTCTTGAAAAAACATATTTTGGGGAAAAATCACCTATCAATGAATATTTATCTAGTTTAGGCTATGAAAAATTAACCTACGGAGTAAGTGCAAAAGAAATATTAAAAAGAAATGGTGTTACTTTTAAAGAATTAAAAAAATATCTTGATATACCAGTGAATATAAAATTAGATAATATTGCTGAAGAGCAAATCGAGATTTATATTAAATATGAAGGTTACATTTTAAATCAAAGAAAAGAAGCTGAAAAACTACATAAATTAGATAATATCGAAATTAAAGCTGATATTGATTATCTAAATTTAGATGGTTTGGCTTTAGAAGCAAGACAAAAATTTGATGCAATTAAACCAAAAACAATCGGTCAAGCTTCAAGAATTAGTGGGGTAAATCCTTCAGATATAAACGTTTTAATCATGTATTTAAGGAAAAATAGGTTAATCTAATGATGAATAAAAAAGAAAAAATCGACAAATTTATTGAATTAGTCCTTATAGAAAACGAAAAGTTTAACTTAACTGCAGTCACTAATAAGGATGATTTTAAAAATCGTCATATACTTGACTCTATTTATCCTACAAAAGTTTTTGATTTTGAAAACAAATTTATTATGGATCTAGGAAGCGGAGCTGGTTTTCCGGGGATACCTCTAGCAATAAATTTCCCAACTTCGAAATTTGTATTAGTTGAACCTATTACAAAACGATGCGAATTTTTAGAGAAAGTAAAAAAAGAACTAGAACTAGATAATGTTGAAATTGTAAATAAAAGAGTTGAAGAACTAGATAAAAACACTAAATTTGATGTGGTTGTGACTAGAGCCGTTTCTAGCCTTAACATTTTACTAGAACTTGCGATTCCTTATTTAAAAGTTGGTGGTAGCCTTATTGCTTATAAAGGAAGAAAAGCAATAGAAGAAATAAATGAAGCAGCATCTGCTTTTAAGTTACTTTCTTGCCACGTGGAAGATGAACAAATCGAGAAAAAAGGCGAAGATATCATTAGATATAATTTATTTATAAAAAAAGATAAAGAAACTGAAGCTGAATATCCTCGTAGTTATTCTAAAATTAAGAAAAAACCTCTCTAATATTTTATTTTTCCACGTGGAATTTAATATTGCATTATTTATTCATATTTTTTAAAATTAATTTATATATGGCACGAATTATAGCTATTGCTAATCAAAAAGGTGGTGTTGGAAAAACAACTACCTCTATCAATCTAGCCGCCTCTTTAGTTCAACTTGGGAAGAGGGTTCTTTTAGTTGATTTAGATCCACAAGGAAATTCTTCTAGAGGACTAGGAATTGATATTACTATTATCTCACAAACTATTTTTAATGCATTAATTTTGGATACAAATATAAATAAAATCATCAAAAATACAATGATGAAAAATTTTGATGTTGTTCCATCAAATTTAAAACTTTCTAATTTAGAAAGTGAACTAATTCAAAGACAAGATTTCAATAAGAGCGCATTTATTTTAAAAGAAACATTAAATAAACTAAATAGAGTTTATGATTTTATTCTTATCGATTGTCCTCCGTCTTTAGGAATACTATGTATCAATGCTTTAACTGCCGCAAATTCGGTTTTAGTTCCAGTTCAATGTGAATATTTTGCAATGGAAGGTTTAGCTCAAATTTTAGGCACAATTAAACAAGTTAAAGAGAAGTATAATACTTCTTTAAATATTGAAGGATTTCTTTTAACAATGTTAGATAATGAATCTCAACTTGCAAAAGAAGTTGTTGAAGAGGTTAGAGGACTTTTTAAAGAGATGACTTTTTTAACTATAATACCTAGAAATTATAGTTTAAGTGAATGTAGTGCAAGAGGAGTTCCAGCTTGCTTATATAAACCAACTAGTGCAGGATCTATCGCTTATTCAGACTTAGCAAAGGAGGTAATTGCCCATGAGAAGAGATAAAAAGATTCTTAAAAATAGTTTAAAACAACTTGTTAATCGTTTTGGTAGAGAAGATTTTGTCTCTGCAATTCTTCAAAACCCACCAAAAGATGAACTCTCAAACTTACCTTTATCGATGCTTAGCGATAACCATTATTTAAGAGCAGCAAAAATCGTCGATTATAAGATTGAAAGTGAGAAGAAAACTCTTAGAGAAAATCATACAATTGACCCTATTATCGTTAGAAAATATCGCGATAAATACGAAGTAGTAGTTGGAAGAATAAGATATATTGCTGCAAAAAGCTTGAAACTTGAAACTTTACCAGTAATTATATTGACTTTAGGCGAAGAAGAATCTCTCTTATTTATGCTCAAAGAAATTAGTGATCGTAAAACAATGAATATTTACGAACTAGCTTTACTTTGTTCTTATTTAAAAAACGATTTCCTATATAAAAATAGAGAACTTGCAGACTTTTTAGACCGGTCTTCATCACAAATTTCTAATCTTTTACAAATATTAAATATGCCTAGTGATATCTTAAAAGATATAAGCCAAAATCGATTAACTTATGGTCATGCTAAAGCAATTTCTAGACTTAGTGAAGATGAAGCGAGAGCAGTAGTTAATGAAATCTATGAAAAGCATCTTTCAGTTAGAGAAACTGAAGCGTTGGTACGTAAAATTAAATCTGGAAATAATTTAATAAATAATACATCAGAAGTTAGTGATTTAACTAATGAAATTAAAATAGAAAAGGAAGTGAATGAACCTAAAACCTCTTTTGAAATAAACGGAAATATTGTAACTTTAGTGTTCAAAGATGAAGCCGCAACAAAAGAAGGCTTAAAAAGAATAAATAAATTAATTAAAAGAAAGAAATTTGTGCTAAAATAATATTCATAAAACTTCAGGGTGATGTTAAATTCATAACTGGCGGTATACCCCGCGAATCTTTTAGTAGATACGAACGAGTGAAATTCTTGTGGCAACAGTAAAGTCTGGATGGAAGAAGTTATAAATTTTTAATATTTTACCTTGAAGCAATCTTCGAGGTTTTTTATTTATGACAACAAAAAAAGTTTTAAGATTGATAGCAAGAATTGCTATCTTTGGAGCCTTAGCTATCATTTTGTACATGGTTCCTGGGCTCCAATTTCCTATCATTCCAGGACTATCTTTCTTGAAAGTTCATTTTGATGAGATACCTTGTTTAATTGCTTCATTAGCTTATGGTCCTTTAACAGGAACTCTTTTAGTAGTAATTAAGGGCTCATTTAAACTCATTCAAGATGTTGGAGAAACTGGTGGAATAGGAGTGCTTGCTGATTTAATTTATGGTTTGGCTTTAATTTTGCCAGCATCATTTATTTACAAAAAAATGCATAACTTTAAAGGCGCTATTATTGGTTTAAGCGTTGGATTTATCGTTAATTTATTATTTTCTAGCTTCCTTGGTTATTACATTATTTATCCTTTGTATGGTTTTTACTTCAATCCTGAAGTAGGAGGATATGTTAATGCTCTACAATATATAGTTGACCATATGTTCTCGCCAGTTGACCCTTCGATTAAATACTGGTACGACTTCAAGATACAATATCAATTCTTGTTACCATTTAATGTAATTAAAAATTTAATTATTGTTGGAGCAACGCTTTTAGTATATAAGCCAGTATCAATTTTGATTGATAAAGCTAATAAGGAATAAAAAAATCTCTCACAATAATGTGAGAGATTTACTTTATATAAGTAAGGTAATTATTCTGAGATAGCTCCAGCTGGGCATGAAGCAATAGCTTCTTGAGCTTGAGCATCGTCTAATTCACCGACAACTTCAGCTTTATTTTCTGCATCAAAAGCGAATGCTTCAGGGAATGTACCAACGCATAAACCGCATCCGACACAAGCTTCAGAATTGACCTTTAATTTAACTGCCATATTTATTTCCTCCGTTTATTACGCTTATAGTATAGCAAAAATATTTTTTATTAAAAGCAGTTTTTGGTTAACTTATCCTAACAATATATTAATAATTTCATTAATTTTTTTAAGTAAATTAGGCTTAGTTTATGGTAGAATAATTAAGCATGGAAACAAGAAAAGAGAAGTATTTTGATTATCGTAATGAAATTTATTCTTCGACTAATATAAATGGTTTTAGAAGCATTATGCTTAAAAAACGAGAAGATGAGGAAAAAGAAAACAAAAAGTTAATTTCAAAGGATAAAATTTTGTCGAAATTTAATAAAGAAGATAAGACGATTTATAGTAGATATTTAAAAGAAAGAAACTTAAAAATATTTGGTATAGTACTTTTAGGTGTTGTTATTGCTGCGATAATCATTGTTTCAATTGTGTTAATAGTTAATAGTTTGAATTAAAAGGAGGTTAAAAATGGAAAATAAGTATATTTCAATTGCAATCGACGGTCCTAGTGCCTCAGGAAAATCAACTGTTGCAAAAATTTTGGCTAAAGACTTAAGTTTTGTTTACGTCGACAGTGGGGCAATGTATAGAGCCTATACCTTAGCAGTTTTACAAGCTTCCTTAGATCCAAAAAACGAAGAAGAATCGAATAAATTAATCAATAAAATTGATATTTCTTTTGACCCTTTAACGAATCATATTTTGCTTGATGGTAAAGATGTCGAAAGTGAAATTAGAGGAAACGATGTTGCAAATAACGTTTCTTATATTGCTTCTTATAAAAACGTAAGATTATTTTTAGTTGATTTACAAAGAAAAATTGCTAAAGGTAAAAATATCGTTATGGATGGTAGAGATATTGGAACTTATGTTTTAGAAAATGCTCAAGTTAAAATATTTTTAGTAGCTAATGAAGATGAAAGAGCAAGACGTAGATTTCATGAAAACCAACAAAAAGGAATTGAAACTACTTTTGAAGCTTGTTTAGAAAACATTAAAAAAAGAGACTATATTGATTCACATCGTTCATTTTGTCCACTTAAACCAGCACCAGATTCAATTTTGCTTGATTCGACAAAACTTTCTATAAAAGAAGTTACTAATAAGATTAAAGAAATTATTAAAGAGAAAGGTTTTTAATTATGAGTTTACCATTAGTTGCTATTGTCGGTTCTCCAAGTGTCGGTAAATCAACCATCTTTAATAGAATAGTTGGAGAAAGAAAATCAATTGTTGAAGATACACGCGGAATTACTAGAGATAGAATTTATTCTAAAGCAAGCTGGCTTACAGTTAATTTTAATGTTGTCGATACTGGTGGAATTGAAGTCGAAAATAGACCTTTTCAAGAACAAATAAGAATGCAAGCCGAACTTGCAATAGATGAAGCTGATGTTGTAATTTTTGTAGTCGATGGAAAAATTGGACTTAATGAAGATGATAAAATGGTTGCTAAAATGTTAAGAAAAGCAAAAAAACATGTCATTTTAGCAGTTAATAAAGTTGATAATATTAATGAAATTAACAATATTTATGAATTTTACGCTTTATCTTTGGGAGATCCTATTGCTGTTAGCGGAGAACACGGAATTGGAATTGGTGATTTACTTGATAAAGTTGTAAAAGAACTTCCTCGTGTTTTAGATGATGAAATTGATAATTCAACAAAACTTGCATTAATTGGTAGACCAAATGTAGGCAAGTCTTCCTTATTTAATAAGTTGGTTGATCAAGATAGAGTCATTGTTTCAAATATTGAAGGAACTACAAGAGATTCTATTGATACTACATTTATATATGAAGATCAAAAATATACTTTAATTGATACAGCAGGACTTAAAAAAAGAGGAAAAATATATGAAGCAGTTGATAAATATGCTGCTTTAAGAGCACTTAGAAGTATTGATAAGTGTGACATTGCTCTTCTTTTAATTGATGCTAAAGATGGTATAAGAGAGCAAGATAAACATGTTGTTGGTTATGCTATTGAAGCAAAAAAAGCAATTATAGTTATCGTTAATAAATGTGATTTGATTGAAAATCTAAATGATTATAAAAAGGAATTTTTAGAAAAGTTTAAAACTGAGTTTAAATTTTTGGATTATGTTCCAATTATTTTTACTTCGACTATTAATTTTAAAAATAAGAGAGAAATATTTAAGACAATTGAAGATGTTTATGAATCTTATACTTTCCAAATAAAGACATCAGTTTTAAATGATATTATCCAAGAAGCTCAAATGATGAATGAAACTCCTAATTTTAATGGAGGAAGGGTTCGTATATATTATGCTCAGCAAGTTGGAAGTAAACCTTTAAGTATTGCCTTATTTGTTAATGAGCCTGCTTGGATGCATTTTTCTTATCTCAGATATATTGAAAATAAGATTAGAGATTCTTTTGAACTTAAGGGCTCACCAATAAATTTACTTTTAAGAAAAAGAAAATAATAACGGCATTTTATCGCTTTTTTCCTTTACATGAAATCGTTTTTATGATTTAATAAACGCATGCTTTTAGGGCAGTTGTTTAGGATAAGATAAAAGGAGCTAATTATGAATAAAGCCGAATTAGTTGTTGCAATAAGTGAAGCAATAAAATTATCTAAGAAAGATACCGAAAAAGTTTTAGATTCCTTCTTTGAAGAAGTTGCACATGCTTTAGAAAAAGGAGAAGTAGTTAAAATTTCTGGATTTGGCGCATTCCAAGTTAAATCTAGAAAAGAAAGAATTGGAACTTCCCCTGTTACAGGAGAAAAAATTAAAATTCCTGCAACAAAAACTATTGGTTTTAAACCATCAAAAGGTTTAAAAGATATTGTTAAATAATTTAGATTAGTTTATAAATAAGGAGCTTGCTTAAGCTCCTTATTTATTTATACTTAATTATCTTTTAAAATATTTATATGAAAAATAATTTTAAATTTTTAGATTTTAACGCATTGCTTCTTGAATATTATAAAGAATTAAATATTAACAATGATGAATTGTTAATTTTACTAATGGCAAATCATTTAATTGAAGAAGGTGAAATAACTTTAACTAATGAACTTTTTGAAATTAAACTAAATATGTCTTTTGTTGAAATTGACAATGCTTTTAATTCTCTACTTACCAAAAAATATATTACATTTGAAACAATTAATGATGAATTCAGGGCTTCTTTAAAAAATATTAAGAATTTACTTTTCGATTTATATAAAAAAGATTTATTAAATATAGACAATTTTGGTAATAAGAAAGAAAACGCGGACACAAGAAAAGAACTGATTTCATCTTTTGAACATTATTTCGAAAGAGAATTAACTTCTAGTGAAATTGACTATGTTTATAAGTGGCTAGAAAACGGAATAAAACAAGAAATGATTCTTGATGCTTTAAAAGATAGCTATAATTTAAATCATTTATCGTTAAAAAATATCGATTCAATTATTGCAAAAAAATTAAAGGAAGAAGAAAGTGAATAAAAAAGATAAAATTGAACTAATTAAATCTTATTTTAATGAAATTCTTCCAAATGCAACTTGTGAACTTAATTATACTAAAGATTATGAACTTCTAATTGCAGTAGTTTTAAGTGCGCAAACAACTGATAAAAAGGTTAACGAATTAACTGCGACTCTATTTAAAAAATACAAATCTATCGATGATTTTGATAATGCAGATTTAAAAGATATCGAGAATGATATTAAAAGCATTGGCTTATATAAAAATAAAGCACTTGCTTTAAAAGATATTGCTTATAAACTTAGATATAAGTTTAATTATAAAGTTCCTTCAAGCAAAGAAGATCTTTTAACTATGAAAGGGGTCGGAAACAAAGTAGCAAATGTTATTTTAATTGAACTGTTTGATAAGGAAGAATTTCCTGTAGACACTCATGTTTTTAGATGCTCTAAAAGACTTGGTTTAGCATCAAAAGATGATTCCATTAATAAAGTTGAAGAAAAATTAAGAAAAACATTCGATAAAAAAGACTATAAGAAACTTCATCATCAATTTATTCATTTTGGTAGATATTATTGTAAAGCTATAAATCCATCTTGCAAAAACTGTAGATTAAAAGAAATCTGTAAGGATAAAATTAAAAATAGATTCGATCAATAATTTTCAAATAATCAAGTTTTGGAGTAACACTTAATTTTATTAAATGTCCATTAGTTCTAAATTCTTCGATACTTATTGATTTTTTATTAGACTCGATAATTTTATTTAAATTGAAAGAAGGATAAATATAAATCTCATCTAAGACAGTGAAATAAACGATGATGAAAGCAATACCACAATGTTTTTCAACGTTTAAAAGATGAGTGATTTGGTGTTTTTTAATATTGTTTAGACTAAAAGAAGTTTTTGATTTAGTTTCTTTAGCTTCGTAATCAATATATTTACCTTTATAAATTCCGTTATAATCAGTTGTCGAAGGTGATTTAAAATAAGCCTCATTAATAATATTATCTTTATTAATTTTAACAACTTGAATTGGTGTAGGTTTTTTATAAATTAAAGCTTTATCAACAGAAATATAATAAGAATTAGCCTCGTTAAGTAAACTTTCAAGAGTTAAACCACGGTTTTTATAAGAGTTTTTATTTGTTTTTTCTTTTTTGGTTTCATCAATTTGAATTCCAAAAGGATAATTTATCATCTTAAATCCTCATCAATATAAGTTATGAAATCTTTATAAGTAACTTTTTCGTTAGATTCTAATTTTTTTATTACTTTTCTATAAGCGTTCGGAATAGCAGGAGATTTTTTAAGAGTTTTAATATATTCGTCTCTTAAAATACCTTTTTTTGTTAAAAAAGAATCGTAAAGATGCATTAAATTTATTGCATCAGTTTGTGGGTCATGTAGATTTTCTTCAATATTAGTATGAAACACTTTTAATGCATCGATTAAAGAAAGATTTGTATTCATGTTTGATTTTACATAACGGGAAAAGAATTTTGCAAAATCAAAACTATTTTTTTCTATTTCTCTTATAAAGTCAATGTCACAATCGAGATTTTCGTGAGTTGAGTTATGTAATAAATGCATGTCAAAACTCCCGTAATGAAAAAATTTGGCTTGATCATTGCCTATAAAATGTTTGAATTTTAACATTGCTTCATTAAAGCTTATCCCATGCTGATTTAAAAAATCATCATTAATGCCGGTAAGTTTTTCAATAAAAGGTCCGACACAAGTATTGATTTTAATATAGGTTTTAAAAGGTCTTGAAGTCTTTTTGATAAAGTTTTTGTTATCTAGATATGCTTTAATTGCACCAATAGCAATAATTTCTTGCGAGAACTGACTTCCTTCGAAATCGAAGAAAACAATGACCTTGAAATCGTTTAAGATATTCTTTATTTCTTTCATAAGTAAATTATATTTAAAACTTTTTGAAATATAAAATATAAAATTACTCAAAGAAGGTATAGAATATCTTTGGAGGAAATTTAAGGATGGAAAATAAAATTTTAGTTGAAACCAGTGCTAGACACATTCACGTTACTAAAGAAGCTTTAGAATTTTTGTGCGGCGAAGGATTTGAACTTACAGTTAAAAAAGAATTATCACAACCAGGTCAATATGCTTCAACAACAAAGCTTGATATTGTTGGGCCTAAAAATACAATTAAAGGAGTTTCTATTTTAGGACCTTGCAGAAACTTTAACCAAGTCGAGGTTAGTGCAACTGATGCAAGAACTTTAGGTGCAAAAGCTCCAATTAGAGAATCTGGAGATATTAAAGGTAGTGCTCCTATCAAAATCGTTAACCCAGAAAATGGTAAAGAATTAGAATTATCCGAAGGATTAATTATTGCTAAAAGACACGTTCATATGACTCCAGAAGATGCTGAATTCTTTGGTGTTACAAATGGTGAAATTGTCAAAATTAAAACCGGTGGAGAAGGAAGAAAAATTATTTTTGATGATGTAGTCATTAGAGTCTCTCCAAAATTTAAACTCGCTATGCATATTGATACAGATGAATCAAATGCTGGAAATTGTTTTGGCGAATGTTACGGAGAATTAATCAAATAATTTATGATTAAAACAATCTCATATACTTGTAATGGTACATGCTCAAGATCTCTAGAACTTAGCTACGATGACCAAACCAACAAAATAGTTGATTTTTCTATTATTGGTGGTTGTAACGGTAATTTAAAGGGAATTAGATCCCTTATTATTAATAGAGATTTAAAAGAAGTTCATGATTTGCTTAAAGGAATTACTTGTGGAATGAAGCCAACTTCATGCCCAGACCAAATCGCAAAAGCAATTGAAACTATCTTATAATTTGAGTTTTACATTTTTTTACGATACAATATTTAAACTTATCAAGAGCCATATAAATTTTAGGTGAAAAAATATGGCAGCAACTCTAGAAATAGTAAGTGCTTCCTAATAGCAGAGTTGATCCACACTCTGAACGATAAGCGGAAAGTATATTATTAAGCCTTCCATCAAAAGTGGAGGCTTTTTTTAAAGCCAAAAGGAGTAGAAAATGATTAAACAAAAAATTTTATTCACTTCAGAGTCAGTAAGTGAGGGACATCCAGATAAAGTTTGCGATCAAATAAGTGATGCAATTTTAGATGCTGTTCTTAAAGAAAATCCAAAAGCTCATGTTGCTTGTGAATGTTATGCATGTAGGGATTTCCTATTAATTGGTGGCGAAATAACCGAAAATCATGTTAATTATGAAGAGATCGCAAGAAACGTTATTAAAGAAATTGGCTATGATAAAGACGAACTTGGGTTTAATTACAAAACAGTTAAGATAGAAAATAAAGTCCAATTTCAATCTCCAGATATTAATAGAGGTGTTGAAAGAGGAGCTATTGAAGAACAAGGTGCAGGCGACCAAGGAATTATGTTTGGCTATGCTACAAACGAAAACGAAGGCTATATGCCTCTACCAATTGTAATTGCTCATAAACTTGTAAGAGAAGCAACAAAGCAAAGAAAAAATGGTGTTTTTAAATATGCTAGACCAGATATGAAGTCACAAGTAACTATTGATTATACTGATAAAACACCACGTATTGATACGATTTTGATGTCTATTCAACATGACCCAGATTTTGATGAAAATGAATTTAAATCTTATATTTTAAATAGTATTATGAAACCTGTAGCAAAATCTTTTGGTTTAAATGATGATTTTAATTATTTAATTAATCCTACTGGAAGATTTGTTATCGGAGGACCAGCTGGGGATAGTGGATTAACTGGTAGAAAAATCATCATAGATACATATGGAGGAAGTGCTAGACATGGCGGAGGTGCTTTTTCTGGAAAAGACCCTTCTAAAGTCGATAGAAGTGCTGCATATTATGCTAGATATATTGCAAAAAATTTAGTTGCTGCTGGAGTAGCAGATAGATTGGAGGTTCAATTATCTTATGCAATTGGAGAACCTAAACCTATTTCAATATCGATATCAACTTTTAAAACTGCTCATTATTCTGATGATTTGATTTTGCGTTTAACAAATGAGATATTTGATGCTCGTCCAGGAATGATTATTAAGCAATTTTCTTTAACTAATCCGACGTTTAAGTATAAAAACCTAGCTTCATATGGACATTTTGGAAGACCAGATTTAGATTTGCCTTGGGAAAAACTAGATAAGGTTGAACAAATTAAAGAATTTTTAGCAAAAAATAAATAGTGAATATAAATAAAAATTTTTATAAATATCTTTTTTTGATTATTCTCAAATAAATTTCTTTTCACGTGAAAAATCTTAATGAAATATTAATATTTGTATATAATATTTTTAAATTATGGTATAATTAAACCAACAAAAAACATAGGAGGATAATTGATATGAAGTATCAAGTTGTAGGTAAAAATATTGTAGTTACTGACGCAATAAATGATGCTATCTTTAAAAAACTTTCGCACTTAGAAAAATATTTTAAAAATGACGATAATACCAATTGTCGTTGCGTAGTCAGAAGTTACAAAAATGGTGCAAAGGTAGAAGTTACGATTTTTACACCAGATACAACATTTAGAGCTGAAGTCAAAGATCAAGATTTATATAATGCTATGGACGAAGCGGTTGAAAAACTTGCTGGGCAAATGAGAAAACTTAAGACTAAACTTTCAAGAAGAGTTGAAAGAACTGGCTTAGGTAAATCAATTGCTTTTGAAGAAATTGTTTCTGAAGAAGGTGATGGTGAAGAAGATGAAGTCGTTAGAACTAAATCTATTACCTTAAAACCTATCACATTAGATGAAGCAATCTTAGAAATGGAAGCAATTAACCATGATTTCTATATGTATTTAGATACAGATGATGAACAAATCTCGGTTGTATATAAAAGAAAAGAAGGTGGCTATGGTTTAATTCAAGCTACTAATAAAGTAAATTTAAATTAACTAGCAAAAACTTGATTTTATAAATATAATAGGTTTACGCAAATCGCGTAAACCTTTTTATGAACAAAGTAATTGCAACTGATTTAGATGGAACTCTACTTTATCCAAAAGATAAGAAAAATATAGTATGTAAACCTAACCTTTATTTCTTACAATCATTTATTGATAGAGGTGGCAAAGTAATTATAGTTTCTGGAAGATCTTTGGCCTATGGTCTTAGAGTTAAAGAAAAAATAAATCGAGATATATCAATTATTTCTTTTAATGGAGGCGCACTTTATCAAGATAATAAAGTCCTTTTTAGTGAACCCATTCCGAACAAAGAGATAATAGATATGAGCAATGATTTATTTAAAAACTTTAAAATAATTGCTATGGCTCTATTTTCAACTGATGGTATTTATATTAAAAGTATCTTTGGTAAAGGAATGACTAAATTTGTTTTAAGAGCATATTCTTTTTTACAAAAGGAATTAGCTGAAAAAATGATTTATTCGCCTAAATTATTTGATGAAGCCTTAAAAAATAAGCCAGTTTATAAAATGCTTTGTATTTTTGGTTTCGGCTCACGAAATATTAATCGAGCTAAGGAAGCAAATAAAATTATTCGTAATATTTATGAAGACATTGAATGTTCTTGGTCTAATGGTTCTTTAGAAATAACTGCAAAAAATGTTAATAAAGCAGAAGCAATATTAAAATATTGTCAAATTAACAATGTTCCTAAAGAAGATGTTTTTGTTATAGGAGATAGCGGAAACGATATTTCAATGTTTAAAGCATTTTCAGAAAATTCGTTTTGTATGAGTCATTCCCAAGAGAGTGTAAAAAAATATGCAAAATATACTGTTGAAACGATTGCCGATTTATCTCGTTATATTTATAAAAGCAAATAAAATCACTTATTTTTAATGTAAAATTAAGTAGATAAATTTAAGAAAAATAGTAAAATATATAAAGCAAAAAGGAGATTTTAAAAATATGTTACCTATTAGTAGAGTTATTGTTTCTCTCGTTTATTATAATTCTCTCATTAGAGATACACTTGAATACACAATTAATCGTGAAAAATTCGATGTAAAATTCTATGACTATAAGAAACACGGAATTATTAATGAACCACTTTTAAATACACCATTAAAACAATTTTTAGATAATAATGGTGAAAAAGGTGAAGAATTAAGAAAACTCATTAACGAATTTGGTGAAGCACTTTATTCTGAAAAATCGACAATTCTTAGACCAGAAGCAGATAATGTCCATGTCGATCACAACCAAGATGTTACAATTTTCGAAAAAGTTGTTCCATTACATGAACAAATTACAGCCGTAATTCGTTTACACGATAAATATAGAAAAGATCACAACCAAGTTGAAGAATCAATTACAAAATTGCTTGATGCTGATGAAGAATTCTATCGTGGTGTCTTACTTTTCACACTTTCAAATCAAATTTTTAGAAAATTCGATGAATTTAATAAAAATATGAGAGAAGGTCATGGTGAAAAAACACCTGCAGCTTCCTTTGTTGAACAAGAACTTCAAACTTTAACAAGAATGTTCTTTGTTTCTAAAGTAAATGCAACATGTAAAGATAACAATTATACTGAAGCTTTAGATGCTACCGAACACATGATTGAAATGATGAACGGTAGAAGAGAACTTCCAAAAGGAAAAAATTTCAGAGACGTTTATGTTGAAGTTAATGCAAAATGTAATGCTTTACTTTTAATTTCTGAAGACCAATGGAAACAAACTTATCAACCAGCAGTTAATGAAATGATTAAAGACAATCAAGCTGCTAGAGCTCAAGCTGAAGCTAATAAAGCTAGCGAAGATAACGGGGAAAATAAATAGTTTTTAAAATGAATAAGGAATTAAAAACTAAAAATAAATTTTTTGCTTCATTTACGGTAAAAGAATTTATCGCTTTTATCATTGCTTTGATCTTAGTTGCGTTTGGACTTACGCTTTTAATATTAGGTTTAATCGATGATTATACTAATATTTATGGAAGTATTCTTGAAACTCCAAATTCATCTATGAAAACAATGATGGGTGGTATTGGTTTTACTTGGTTTGGATTAATGGTTCTAGCTTTAGGTGTAATTATTCTTGCTTTTTCACTTTCTCTTGCTAGTAAGGGTGAAGATAGAATCAAGGATAAAGAAGCTAGGAGAAAAATGAGACTTGAGTCTTTGAATAAAGAAGAACAAGTAGCAACGGAATCAACCATCTCAACTATTCCAACAAATGAAGGAAATAAAGAAAATTAATTTCAAAAAGGCTTCTCATTTATAGAAGCCTTTTTAAGTAATAAAAAAAGCACCTAAATAGATGCTAAATAATTAATAATGGCGGAGAAAGAGGGATTTGAACCCTCGCGCCTGTTACAGCCTACGAGCTTTCCAAGCCCGCCCCTTCAGCCTCTTGGGTATTTCTCCAAAGGTTAAAATTAAGTTGCGTTTTAAATCGCGCTTTATTACTATATCAAATAAGAAGAAAAAAGTCACATAAAAATGAAAAAATTTATTATAAGTAAAATCGATGCAAATCAAAGAATTGATAAATTCATAAAAAGAAATTATAAAAATGCCCCTTTATCTATTATATATAAGACTTTCAGGAAGAAAGATATTAAGGTTAATGGGCACCGGGTTAAGGAAAACTATATAATTATTGAAAATGATATTGTTGAAGTTTATATTGACGATAAAAAACTCGAAGAATTTCAAACTAATGAAGAATTTAAAATCGTTGATTATCCTTTAGATATTGTTTACGAAGATAAAAATATTTTAATAATAAATAAGGATAAAGGTGTTTTAATTCATGGTGACTCACATGAAAAAAAATATACTTTAAGTAACTTTGTTATTTCTTATTTAATAAATAAAGGTGAATATAATCCAAAAATTGATACATTTGTTCCTTCACCAATTCATCGATTAGATCGAAACACATCTGGCTTAGTTATTTTTGCAAAAAATTTAATTTCATCAAAAGAAGGAATGGAATTATTTAAAAATAAGGTCGATATTGAAAAACATTATCGCGCTTTAGTATTTGGCAAAATAAATGAGCATGGTTATATTAATGCTCCTTTATTAAAAAACTCAAACACTAATACTGTAAAGGTTGATTTTGAAAAAGGAAAAGATGCTTTAAGCGAGTATACTCGAATATCTTATAATGATAAATATTCTTTTATAGATGTAAATTTGATTACCGGAAGAACTCATCAGATTAGGGTTCATCTTTCATATATAAAATATCCAGTTGTCGGGGATGAAAAATACGGCAATTTTGTTCTAAATAAAGAATTTAATAAAGAATTTAAATATGAAAAACAGTTTCTTCACGCCTATTCATTAACATTCAAAAACATTAAAGGAAATTTGTCATATTTAAGCGATAAAACTTTTGTAGCGAAATTAAAGAAAAATGAAGAAAATATATTAAAAATACTAAAATTAATCTAATTTATTAAAAATATTCTCAAAATATGTGAAAAATAGTCTAAATAATGATAATATAATACAACCTCTTTTTGGAAGGATTATTTATGGAAAGATTGACTCAAGAAAATTATTTAAGATGGTTAAATTCACCTAACGTTACCAATGAAGATAAAGAAATTTTAAAAGCAATGGACGATAATCAAATTGATGATGCTTTTTTCAAAAACATTGCTTTTGGAACGGCTGGTCTAAGAGGAGTTTTAGGTCCTGGAACAAATAGAATGAACTATTTCACAGTCAAAAAAGCAACAATCGGTTTTGGACTATATTTACAAGAATTATGTGGTTCCAAAGAAAGTATAAGAGTTGCAATTTCACACGATAATAGATATTTTTCAAGAGAATTTACACTATATTCTGCTCAAATTTTAAATGAAATGGGCATTGATACATATATTTTTGATTCTTTAAGACCAACACCAGAACTTTCTTATGCTGTACGTTATGCTAAATGTGATGGTGGTATTATGATTACTGCTTCACATAATCCAAAACAATATAATGGTTATAAAGTATATGACGAAGAAGGATGCCAACTTGTTCCTTCAAAAATTGCTAGACTTATTGAAATTATTAATAGTTTACCTGATGAATTAAAAGTAGAAGTTCCTTTAGCAGTTAAAAAAGGCGTTAATAATGTTTTTGACTCAAAAATCGATGAAGATTACGTAAAAGAAGTAGAAAAAATCGTTATTAATAAAGATTTAGATAAAAAAGGATTTAAAATTGTCTATTCACCAAACCATGGAACTTCATATGTTAATGCAATGAAAGTTTTTAAAGATGAAGGCTATGAAATTTATCCGGTTGAAGAACTATGTTCACCTGACCCAGCTTTTTCAAATTTGATTTCACCAAATCCTGAAGAAAAAGATGCATTTATTAAACCTATTGAATTAGCAAAAAAGATTGGTGCTGAATTAATTACAATGACTGATCCTGATGGAGATAGAGTTGGTTTAGCTTCTAGAAATAAAGATGGTGAATACTCTTTAATGACCGGAAACCAATCTGCTGCATTGCTTTTGGACTATATTTTAATGAATAAAAAGGCTAAAAACGAAGATTTATCAAGATATGTTGTATATAACACCGTAGTTTCTTCAATGCTTGGAAAAGCAGTTTGCGATTTCTATAACGTTAAACTTGAATCTTTCTTAACTGGTTTTAAATATATTGGCGATAGGATTCATTATTATGAAACTCACGGAAATACATATCAATTTTTATTTGGATATGAAGAATCTTATGGTTGTTTAGCTGCACCATTTGTTAGGGATAAAGACGGAATTCAAGCAATTTTACTCTATTCTGAAATGGCATTATATTATCATTTAAAAGGGTTAAGTTTGGATGAAGCATATGATGAACTTGCTAAAAAAGTAGGAAAATTCTATCTTCCCGAATTATTTAACATCTATTTTGAAGGCTCTAAAGGTCAAGAAGAAATGGATAATATAATGAAAGAATTAGAAAGAAAACCATTCTTAGAGATTTTAGGAAATAAAGTCTTAGTAATTGAAGATTATTTCTCTTTAGTTAGAAAAGATATGGTAAAAATGGAAAATAGTAAAATCGAAGGTCTTCCAAAAGGCGATTTGGTTAAATTCTATTTAGAAGACGGAAGTAATATTGCTATTAGACCTAGTGGAACTGAACCTAAATGTAAATTCTATATTGAAGTTACCGGTAAAGATAGAGAAGAGACTTTAGGGAAACCTGAAAAATACTTTGCTGAATTAAAAAAATTATTAGGAATAAAATAATTTAAATAAAATTAAAACTCATACGTTAAGAAAATGACATATGAGTTTTTTAAAAATCAAAATTAATACAGAAACTAGCATTATTTATTTATCGTTTTTAATAAATTTTTTGATTTCTTTAATAACTCCGTTTTGATTATTAGTATAAGAAGTTACATATTTGGCATATTTTCTAATTTTTGGATTACCATTTTTCATTAAAAATGAATGCTTAAAATTAGAAAGCATTTCAATATCGTTATCGGCATCACCGAAAACTAAAATATTATCTTTGCTAAATTTTAATTCATCAGCTAGAAGTGACAAAGAATGGGCTTTTGATACTCCTTTAACGTGGATTTCAGCATAAGGACAATCCCACCAAAATCTTATCTCATAATCATCAGACATTTCTTTAACTATTTTTCTTAATGATTCTTTTGTTTCCTCGCTTTCATCTTTAATCTTCATTACATAGACAAAAGCATCTTTATCGAGAATATTATCTAGATTTCCTTTTACAGTTTTTAAGTTCCCTTTATTAAAGAAGGCGAATAAGAAATCATCGTCATTATCAAAATAAATTGTATCTTTGTTTTCGGCAAAAGCGCTTGTTACTTCTTTACCAATGGTTTTATTGTATAATTTTTTTATAAAATTTTGGTCAATATAATATTTTGTTGAATTTAAATTCGATTCTTTCGGAAGACTTATTAGCGCACCGTTATATGAAATATAAGGGGAGTTAAGTTTCATTTGATGATAATAGGTTAACATTGTTCGAGGAGCTCTGCCAGAGCATAAAACAATGTAGTGTCCATCATTTTCGAGTTTTTTCAAATATTTTCTTGTAATAAAAGAGATTGTTTTATTATCTCTAAGAAGTGTTCCATCTAAATCAAGAGCGAATAAGTATTTCTTTTTTGTTCTCATATCTTTTCCTTTTAAAAAGTAAAATAAGTCCCACCGAGGACTTATTTTCCATATAAACCTATAGTTTTTTGAGCATCTTTTAAGACTTTATTTGCACATTCTTTTGCCTTTTTAGCCCCATCTTTTAATATTTTATCGATAATATTTGCTTCGATAATTTCTTTATATCTAGCTTGAATTTTGCTTAATTCATCAACAACAACTTTAGCAACTTCTTTTTTGAAATCACCATAGCGGTGACAATCAGCGAAAACTTTTTCAGCTTCCTCAATGCTTATATCTTTAAGTGAAGCATATATAGTAAGTAAATTAGAGATGCCTGGTTTATTTTCTTTATCATATTTTATGTCACTACCCAAATCAGTAGTAGCTCTCATAATTTTCTTTTCGACAGATTTTAGATCTTCAAGAAGATAAATATCACCTTTTTCACCACTTTTTGACATTTTGACATTTGGATCAGTCAAAGACATAATTCTGGCTCCAGTTTTTGGAATAATTGGAGTAGGCATTTTGAAAACTTCTTTGTTATATCTTGTGTTAAAACGGTGAACTAAATCTCTACATAATTCAACATGTTGTTTTTGGTCTTCGCCAACTGGTACAACATCAGCGTTATATAAAATAATATCAGCTGCCATTAAGACGGGGTAGGCAAATAATCCTAAACCAATGGCATTTTGATTGAGTTTATTTGACTTATCCTTAAACTGGGTCATTCTTGAAAGTTCGCCCATGTATAGATAATTTTGAATAATTGCATTTAATTCACTATGTTCACTGACATCGCTTTGAAGAAAAATAGTAGTTTTATTTGGATCAAGTCCACAAGCTAAATATAAGGCGACTAAATCTCTTGTGTTTTCATATAAAGTTTGAGGTTCAATAGGCAAAGTTAAGGCATGTAAATCAGCAACAAAAATAAAATTTTCGTATTCATCTTGGAATTTAGGGAAGTTTTTTAATGCCCCTATATAATTTCCAAGAGTTAATTTTCCTGTAGGTTTAATAGCACTTAAAGAACGTTTCATACGTAGAAATTATAATCATTTAATAGTGTATTTATCAAGTTTTCTTGATATAATTTCATTGTTTATGGAAGTCAAAATTTACAATTCATTAAGCAATAAAGTAGAAGTTTTAAAAACTATTAAAGATAAAGAAGTAAGTATGTATGTTTGTGGACCAACAGTTTATAATGATCCACATATTGGAAACATTCGTCCAGTTGTGTTTTTTGATACACTAAGAAAATTTTTAGAAGCTATAGGTTTTAATGTTACTTATGTATCAAATTTTACTGATGTTGACGATAAAATTATTAATAAAGCTTTAGAAGAACATATAAGTGAAAAAGAACTTACTGATAAATATATTAGTGAATATTTTAAAGTTATTGATGCTTTAAATGTTAAAAGAGCTAATGTTTATCCTCGCGTTAGCGAGTATATGGATAAAATCATTTCTTATATTAATGATTTAGTTAATAACGGAAGTGCTTATGTTAATGATGCAGAAGTTTTCTTTGATGTTACCAAGGCAAGTCACTATGGCGAGCTTTCAAAAATAAATAAAGAAGATTTAAATGAAGGAGCTAGAATCGAGGTTAATTCTAAAAAAAGGTCCCCTTTAGACTTTTTATTATGGAAAAATACTGATGTCGGTATTAAACGGGATTCTCCTTGGGGAAAAGGAAGACCGGGTTGGCATACTGAATGCTGTGTTATGATTCATTCAATTTTTGGAAATATAATTGATATTCATGGTGGAGGAAGTGATTTAAAATTCCCTCATCATGAAAATGAAATTGCTCAAGCAAGAGCTCATGATGGAACTACTTTAGCAAATTATTGGGTTCATAATGCAATGATGAATATTTCCGGAAATAAGATGTCTAAATCTTTAGGAAATGTTGTTTTAGCTAAAGATGCTATTAAAGAATATGGTCCAAATTTATTAAGATTATTCCTTCTTAATTCGCCATATCGTTCAATTATCGATTTTAATGACGAAACTATTAAATCAAACCAAGCTATTTTAAAGAAGGTAGAAATGGCTATTAAACAAGCCAATCTCATCTTAAATTTAAATAGCATATCTTTAGAAGGAAAACCAGAGAAAATAAATAAGTTTTATGAATATTTATCTAATGATATGAATATTCCTAATGGAATTACTTATCTTTTAGATTTGGTAAAAGAAATTAATCAATCTTTAAGAGTTAAAGATAAAGATTTAAACGAAATATCTTCTTTATATTATGCAATAAAAGAAATTCTTTATATTTTAGGGCTATCTTTTGACTTAAAAGTTTTAAGTGACGAAGATAAAATTCTCTATCATAAATACGAAGAAGCTAAGGCAAACAAAGATTTTGAAACTAGCGATAAGATTAGAGAAGAATTAATACAAAGAAAAATTTTATAATTTTGGTTCTTTTTTCACATTTATTCTTATATAATATAGCAACAAATTAGGACATAGCATAAGGAGATTTATATGACTTTTTTGACCAATTATGTTCCTGATTCTATAGATGCTATTATTGAAGAATTTTTCGAATCAGGTTTCGGAGGAACAGTCGATCCGATTGTTTCAAACACTTTATTTGTAATTTTGTGTCTATTTTTATCAAGCGTATTTAGTGGGCTTATTGGCTTTACACGTGAAAAAAATGGCTATCCTGCAGGGCTTAGAACTCATTTACTTTTATCTCTAGGTTCTTGCTTAATCATGCTTATATCAACTAATGCTAGCCCAGGAAGTGTAGATAATCGCGATCCTCTAAGACTTGCAGCAGCTGGAGTTACTGGAATTTCGTTTTTAGGTGCTGGTGCTATTATGCAAAACGGCTTTTCAATTAAAGGCTTAACTAGTGCAGCCTCAATTTGGGTAACGATGGCTATTGGAATGTGTTGTGGAGCAGGATTATTTTTAATCGGAACACTTTCAACTGTTTTTGCTTTAATTTTCTTGACTGTTTTTAGAAATATTGAATTAAAGGCCTCAAGTAAAGCTGCTTTCTTTTTGATGGTTGTTCATATGAATGAACATGGTATTGAAAAATTACTGCATATTGCAGAAAGAAATAAAATTAAGATTTCTGATGTTGATTCCTCATTGGTAAAAGAGGATGGATTAAGTTATCTTCGAATAACTTTTAGAGCAACTGGTAAAAACAAAGGGGATATGCAGTTACTTTTAAGTGAGTTGAAAAACGAACTTGACCCAGTTGAAATTAAAATCTTAAAATAGGAAAAATTTTATTTTATATTATAATAAAATTTTTCTAAAATTTATATGACAAATATCGCGATTTTTGTATACACGAGGAGGTTCGAAAATGAATAGAATTTATGGGCTAAATAGTGTGGCAAGCGCTTTGGAATCAGGACTTGCAAAAACTCTATACGTCAGCAAAGAGTTTAAAAAGTCTGAAATATTGAGCCAAGCTAAGAAGCAAGGAGTGTTGATTAAAGAAATCTCTGATCAAGATCTCAATTCAATGTTCCCAAAAGTTAATCACCAGCACATCGCGGCCGAAATTAAACCTTTAAATGTTTATTCTTTGGATGAAGTTTTAAAGGAGAGTAAAAACTCTGATGATTATCCTATTTGCATCTTAGATGAACTTACTGATCCTCATAACCTAGGTGCCATACTACGCAGCGCTGATATTTTTGGAATAAAAGCAATTATTTACAAAAAAACAAATTCAGTTAAGCTTTCTCCTCTTGTAGCAAAAATTTCTTCGGGTGGAATTTCTTATGTAAAATGCGTCGAAGTTACAAATTTAAGCGTCGCTATTAAAAAGTTAAAAGAAAATTCCTATTGGGTTTTTGGTCTTGATGGTTTAGCTAAAGAAAATATAGATTCAATCTATAAAGACAAAAAAGTTTGTATTGTAATCGGCAGCGAAGGGAAGGGAATTTCAAGACTTGTTCGCGAAAATTGTGATTTATTAGTAAAAATACCACAATTTGGTCATGTCCCTTGTCTTAATGCCTCAAACGCAGCTGCCATTGCTTTTTATGAATTGAGAAGGAAGATTTTTTAGTTATTAAGTTGTATGGCGAGTGAATTTAGATTGGATTTGGGCCTAAATCCAAATGAAGAAGAGATTGAAGATAATTCAAAAGAAAACAAACAAATAAGTAAACCTATTAAGGAAGTTCTTTTTAACGAAGAAGATGAGCACAAAGCAAAGATTGAAAACCTTTATATTCAGGCTAAACTTGGAAGCATCACTGCTCAAAATTTCCTTTTAATTGAGCTTTTAGAGTCAACCTTATCTTTATCTTATTATTATGCTAAGTCTTTGAAAGGAGTGGTAAATATTTCTTTTAAAGATTTAAGAGATATGGTTCATATTTCCTATAAAAGGTTAATGGAAGTTAATGATGTTTTTGTTGATTGCGAGAAATTCTTTAAACTTCTTTATATGCAAGAAGTTAATGGCGCAATAAGAACATTAAAATCACAAAACTTAAGAAGAAACGATGATTATGACGAGCTTGTAAATGCGGATAATATCAATCCAAATTATAATAAGGAAGAGATCTTTAGCGGAAGGGAACTATTAGATTTAATAATTAATGACCCTAGGGCTCGACTTTCAGAGAAAGAGAAGTTTATTGTTAATATGGTTGCTCATTCCTATTCCATTCAGGAAATTTCTAATGAACTAAATGTTTGCTATTCTGTAGCTCACCGAAAAGTTAGTAGGACTTTGAGAAGATGCAAGGAATATATTGAAAAATATCACGAAGATATTATCAAATTTTATTGACTTTAATGTTTTGTTTCTCTATATTTTTTTAAGATTCTATGATATAAAATAAGCATGCGTAAAAAAGTAATTTTAATTTGTAGCGAATGTTTAAGTAGAAATTACACTACTACTAAAAAAGAAGAAGATAGAACAAGTAGAATCGAACTTAGAAAATTTTGCCCACATTGTGGTAAATACACAATTCACAAAGAATCTAAGTGATAAACCTATTTTATTGGAGTGTATTTATGAAAAGTATTATTAGATATTTTAAAGGAGTAGGCAGGGAAGCAAAACGTGTAAGATGGCCAGAATCTAATAAATTCTTAAGTGCAATAATCGTTGTTGTTATTATTGCCGCTTTTGCTGGAATATTCCTATCCTTAGAAGATTACGCTTCCTCGGTTATTATTGAGCAACTTAGACAAGCGTTTGAAAGTATTTAAAATTAGGAAGGAGGAAAGTAAATGAGCGAAGAATTGAGTGAAAAGAAGTGGTATATCATTACAACTATCCCTGGTCAAGAAGATAAAATTGCTGTTAATGTTCAACAAAGAGTAGTAACAGCCGGTGTTCAAGACTTAGTTTTCCGTGTTATTGTTCCGGTCGAAAAAATAAGAGTAAAAGATAAAAATGGACAACCAGCATTTAAGAAAAATAAGGAAACCGGCGAACAAGAACCAAAGTATAAATCGAATATTTTGTATCCAGGTTATATCTTTGTTGAATGTGATATGACAGATAAAGTTTGGTACGAATTAAGAAATACCCCAGGAGTAACTGGTATTGCTGGATCATCTGGTGGTGGACAAAAACCAACTCCAGTTGGAGCTAGCGAGATGGAAAGTGTTCTTAAAAGAATGGGTCTTGTTGATTCTAACATGTATGACAATTATCACGTTGGCGATCTTGTTAAAGTTATCTCAGGCGTCTTGAAAGACGTTGACGGAAAAATTATTGAAATCAACAAAGAAACTGGTAATGTTAAGATTGAAACTGTATTCTTCGGACGTAAAACTTCGGTTGAAGCAGAGTTCAGTGAAATTGTTCATGTATAAAAACGAAAAAAGTGGTTGCATAAGAACCACTTTTTTTGATACTATTATAAAGCACTTTTAGGTGCACTTTTTGAAACGAAACAAAAAGGGGTAGGAGAATCGCGATTATTCAATATTCACTACTATATCTATTAAGGAGAATTAACAATGGGTAAAAAAATCGCAAAAGTTGTTAAAATGGAACTTCCTGGCGGTGAAGCAAAACCAGGCCCAAAATTAGCTGGTGCTGGTGTTGTTATGCCAAAATTCTGTACAGAATTTAATGCTAAAACAGCTGACAGAAAAGGTGAAATCGTCCCTGTAATTATTACAGCTTATGAAGACAAGACTTTCTCAATGGAAATCAAAACTTCACCTGTCACTGGTTTATTATTAAAAGCTGCAGGTATTTCAAAAGGAAGTGCAAATGCAAAAACAACAATCGTTGGACAAGTCACAAAGGAGCAAATTAAGAAAATTGCTGAATACAAGATGCCAGACTTAAATGCTAACGATTTAGAAGCTGCTTGTAGAATTATCGAAGGCAGTGCAAAAAACATGGGCATCAAAGTCGTTGATTAATTGTTAAAGGAGTTTAGAAATGAAACACGGAAAGAAATACGAAGCTGCTTTAAAATTAATTGACAAAGAAAAAGTTTATACTGTCAAAGAAGCAGTTGAATTAATTGGAAAAACATCCACAACTAAGTTTGACTCTTCAGTTGGTCTCTCATTCTCATTAAATATTAATACAAGAGCTGCAGATCAACAAATTAGAGGAACTGTTATTCTTCCTGCAGGAAGTGGCAAAACAGTTAGAGTATTAGCTATTACTTCAAAAGTTGAAGAAGCTAAAGCTGCTGGTGCAGATTTTGCTGGTGGTGTTGAATTACTTGAAAAAATTCAAAATGAAAAATGGTTTGATTTTGATGTAATGTGTGCAACACCAGATATGATGGCACATATCGGTAAATTAGGTAGAGTTTTAGGTCCAAAAGGCTTAATGCCAAACCCAAAAACTGGTACAGTTGGTCCTGATATTGCTAAAATGGTTGGTGAACTTAAAGCTGGTAAAGTTGAATATCGTGCCGATAAAGATGGTAACGTCAACTTAGCAGTAGGTAAAGTTTCTTTTGAACCTAGCAAGTTAGAAGAAAATGCTAACGCTGTTATTAGCCAAATCTTAAAAGTAAGACCTGCTTCTGTTAAAGGTGTTTATGTTAAATCATGCCACCTCTCTACAACAATGGGTCCATCCATCAAATTAAACATTGTTGGTTAATTAATTTTGTTTT
The DNA here is from genome assembly GCA_944350425.1 of uncultured Bacilli bacterium. Classification (GTDB taxonomy): domain Bacteria; phylum Bacillota_I; class Bacilli_A; order RFN20; family CAG-826; genus Onthovivens. The sequence continues at coordinate 93,572 of CALVOX010000003.1, read as the reverse complement.
GTAGGATAAATATACCAAAGACCGTAACGGAGTTTAACTCTTAATAATGTTACCGAGGTTAGAAATATAGAAACCTTTGTATATATATCCTCAATATATAAGGAGGTAAAAATGAATCAAAACGTCTTAGCTGCAAAGAAAGAAGTTGTTGAAGAAGTTAAAACCCTTGCTAAAGAAACAAACAATATTGTTGTTTGTGAATATCGTGGTTTAAAAGTCTCCGAATTATCTACTTTAAGAAAAACCTTAACTAAACTTGATGCAAAAGCAAATGTTTACAAAAATAGTTTAGTTTCTAGAGCTCTCAAAGAAGATAACAGTGAGATCGAAACTCTCTTAGAAGGACCAAATATCTTTGTTTTCACAAAAGATCCAACAAATGGTTCTTTAAAAGCACTTACAAAATTTGCAAAGAAAAACGAATGCCTTGTTATCAAAGGCGGATTAATTGATGGCTCTTTCAAAGATGCAAACTATATTAAGACATTAGCTGCATTACCATCAAAAGAAGGACTTGTATCTATGTTACTTAGTGTATTACAAGCTCCAATGAGAAACTTAGCTTATAGTTTATCTCAAGTTTCTGAAAAGAAATAGTTTGTCACAATTTAGGAGGAAAAATTAATATGGCAAAATTAACAAACGAAGAAATTATCGCTGCTGTTAAAGAAATGACAGTTGTTGAATTAAATGATTTAGTAAAAGCTATCGAAGAAGAATTCGGTGTTACAGCTGCTGCTCCAGTCGCTGCTGGCGCTCCAGTTGAAGAAGAAGAAAAGAAAGGACCAAGTGAAGTTACATTAACATTAAAATCAGTTGGTGCTTCAAAAGTTGCAGTTATTAAGGCTGTCCAAGCTATTACAGGTTTAGGCTTAATGGATGCTAAGAAATTAGTTGACTCCGCTCCTGCTGCAATTAAAGAAAACATTTCTCCAGTCGAAGCTGAAGAACACAAGAAAGCTTTAGTCGCTGCTGGTGCAGAAGTTGAAATTAAATAGTTTTTAAATAGTTTTTATGAACCTGTACCCTATTTTTATAGGGCACAGGTTTTTGCCTATTAAAACGTAGTTTAAGAATGAGCTATTATCTAATCACTCTAAATATAAGATTAGACGATAGAAACAAGTAATAAAGGGACATTCACTAAATATTAGAGTTAATTTAGGAACAAGAATTTTTATTCAAATCTCATTACTTACTATTAAAGATGGCTAAAAGGCAATTTATTAGTAAATAAATGTATAACTTTCGTTAATTTAAAAGTATACGAATTATAAGAGATTAAAAGTTAAAAATTAATTGTCATATTTAGTGATATTATCACTCTATAACGAATAATCTCTTCAATTAATATAGGAGTGAATAAATGAAATCATACAAAGATTATCCAGTTCTTGAAAGCGGTCGTATCAATTTCTCAAAAATTGGCGGAACTTTAGAAGTTCCATATTTATGTGAAATTCAAACCGAATCTTACAAATCTTTTATTGATAAGGGTATTGAAGAAGCTTTTAGAGATATTTTTCCAATTAAATCAAATAATGAAACAATGTCTTTAGAATATATATCTTCAAGATTAGACAATGCAAAACATTCATTTTTAGAATGTAAAGATAAAGATTTGACATACTCTGCACCTTTATATGCAACTTTAGGTTTAGTTGATTCAAATAATGGCGGTCAAATGATTACTAGTGAAGTCTTTATGGGAGATATTCCTTTAATGACTGATTCTGGTACTTTTATTATCAATGGTGCTGAAAGAGTTATTGTTTCGCAAATTGTTAGATCTCCTGGTGCTTACTTATCTAAAACTTTAGATATTAAAACAGGTAGATATATTTACAATGCAGATCTTATTCCTGGAAGAGGTACTTGGTTAGAGTTTGAAACCGATAATAAAGGCATTTTATATGTAAGAATCGATAGACAAAGAAAAATGCCTGCTACAATTTTACTCAAAGCTTTAGGTTTTGAAACTAAGGCAGAAATGCAAAGAGTTTTTGGTGAACGTGAAATGTTTGATTTAACTCTTGCAAAAGAAATGGATGGAATTAATACAAGTCAAGATGCTTTACATTTCATTTTCTCAAGATTAAAACCAGGCGAACCTTATACTGAAAAAGGTGGAATTGTTTTCTTAGTTCAAAAATTCTTTGATGAAAAAAGATACGATTTAGGAAGAGCTGGAAGATTTAAATATAAAAACAAATTAGGTGTATATAACCGTTTAGTAAATAGGATTTTAGCTGAAGATTTAGTTGATGTTAATGGTGAAATTAAATACACTAAAAACACTAAGCTTACTCAAGCTATGGTTGATGAACTTCAAAATGAAGAGTTCTTTGAAAAAGGTGCTCATCAACATGTTTTAAAAGTTAACGAAAATCTTGATAAAAACTCTGTCGTAAATATTGTTAAAGTTTACTCCGATGATTCAAAGAAGGTTGTTTCAAATATTGTTGGAACAGATTTAAACTTAAAAATTGCTAGAGTTACAATATCTGATATTGTTGCTATTTTCTCATACTTTATTAATTTAATGGATGGTTTTGGCAGCGTTGATGATATCGATAACCTTTCTAATAGACGTATCAGAAGTGTTGGCGAACTTATGCAAACTCAATTTAGAATCGGTTTAAATAAGATGGCTAAAAACGTCACTCAAAAAATGTCTATTACTACAGGTGATGCAACTAGAGAATTAACTCCAAAAAGCTTAGTTAATATTCGCACTCTTTCTAGTGCTATTAGAGAATTTTTTGCTTCATCACAATTATCACAATTCATGGATCAAACAAACCCTCTTGCAGTACTTGCTAACAAAAGAAGAATTTCAGCTTTAGGTCCTGGAGGTATTACAAGAGATAGAGCTTCTATGGAAGTTCGTGACGTCCATTTTACTCATTATGGTAGAATTTGTCCTATTGAAACACCTGAAGGTCAAAACATTGGACTTATTTCTAACCTTTCAACTTATGCAAAAATTAATAAATATGGTTTTATTGAAACTCCATATAGAGTAGTTGATAAAAAGACTGGCAAAATTTTAGAAAAAGTTGAATATCTTTCTGCTGCTGATGAAAATAACCATGTAATTGCTCAAGCTACAAGAGGTGATATTCAAGACGGACATTTAGTAGGTGATAGAATTGTTGCTAGATATAATGGTAGAAACGTTCTCGCGGAAAGAAAAGATGTCGATTTTATCGATGAATCTCCAATGCAAATCGTTTCTGTTGCTACTGCATGTATTCCATTCCTTGAAAACGATGATAACCACAGAGCTTTGATGGGCGCTAACATGCAAAGACAAGCTTTACCACTTCTTAGACCACATGCTCCTTATGTTGGAACTGGTTTAGAATCTAAAATTGCTCATGACTGTGGCTTAGCAGTTATTGCTGTTAATGATGGTATTGTTACTTACGTCGATTCAAAAGTTATTAAAGTTCATGAAGAAAAAGGTGAAAGAACTTATACTTTACAAAAATTTGAAAGAAGTAACCAAGGTACTTGCATTAACCAAGTAGCAATCGTAAAAGTTGGCGATAAAATTAAGAAAAATCAAGTTATTGCAGATGGTCCTTCTATGGAAAATGCCGATCTTGCATTAGGACAAAACGTAACAGTTGCCTTTATGACTTGGGAAGGTTATAACTACGAAGATGCTGTTATTATGTCTGATAGACTTGTAAAAGACGATATTTATACTTCAATTCATATTGAACAATATGAAGTTGAATGTAGAGATACTAAAAACGGTAAAGAACTTATTACAAGTGATGTTCCAAACATCGGCGAAAAAGGTAAAGTTAACCTTGATGAAAATGGTATCGTAATCGTTGGTTCTGATGTTAAAGAAGGTGATATTTTAGTTGGTAAAGTTACGCCTAAAGGAATTAGTGAACCAACACCAGATCAAAAATTATTAGACGCTATCTTCGGGGATAAATCAAAAGATGGAAAAGATACATCTTTAAGAGTTCCTCACGGTGGTGCAGGTACAGTTTTAGCTGTCAAAGTCTTCTCAAGAGATAACAAAGATGAAAGAGAAGAACTTGCCCCAGGTGTTTTACAAAAAGTTAGAGTTTATGTTGTTCAAAAGAGAAAGATTTCTGAAGGCGATAAGATGTCTGGTAGACATGGTAATAAAGGTGTCATTTCATGCATCGTCCCTCAAGAAGATATGCCTTTCTTAGAAGATGGAACACCAGTTGATATTTTACTCAATCCTCAAGGTGTCCCTTCTCGTATGAACATTGGACAAATTCTTGAAGTCCACTTAGGTATGGCTTGTAAAGCCTTAGGTGGTTTAAAAGTTGCTACCCCTGTCTTTGATGGTATTTCCAACGAAGAAATTATGGAAATGATGCGTGATGCAAAATGTTCCGAAGATGGAAAATATACATTATATGATGGAAGAACTGGTGAAAAGTTTGATGATAGAATTAACGTTGGCGTTATGTATATGATTAAACTTGTCCACATGGTTGATGATAAATTACATGCTCGTGCTACTGGACCTTACTCAATGGTTACACAACAACCTTTAGGCGGTAAAGCACAAAATGGTGGTCAAAGATTTGGTGAAATGGAAGTTTGGGCACTTGAAGCTTATGGTGCTGCTTATACATTACAAGAAATGATTACAATTAAATCTGATGATAGAGTCGGAAGAAGAAGAGCCTATGAATCTATCATTAAACATAAACCATTGCCAACTCCTTCAATTCCAGAAGCATTTAAAGTTTTGACTAAAGAATTACAAGGCTTAGCTCTTGATATTGAACTTAGAGATAAAAATGGTAAAGTTCTCGATATGGATCAACTTGCAAGAGAAACTCAAAAAGAAGAGCAACAATCTCTTAAGAACGTAAGATCTTATGGGGAAAGTAGTCATCAATTTAGTCAAGATGATGACGAAAGCGATATCGATGATGCTGATGTCGCAGAATTATTAAATTAATAGGAGGGAAGAAGAATGTTTGATGTAAATAATTTAGCTTCCGTTAAAATTGGTTTAGCTTCTCCAGATAAAATTAGACAAGTATCTCATGGTGAAGTTAAAAAACCTGAAACTATTAACTATCGTTCACAAAAACCAGAAATGGATGGCTTATTCTGTGAAAGAATCTTTGGACCTTCTAAAGACTATGAATGTCACTGTGGAAAATACAAGAAATCAAGATACGCTGGTGTAGTTTGTGAAAAATGTGGTGTCGAAGTTATTTCAAAAGAAGTAAGAAGAGAAAGAATGGGCCACATTGAGCTTGCTTCACCTTGCTCACATATTTGGTATTTAAAAGGTATACCTTCAAGAATGGCTCTTCTTTTAGATATCCCTGCTAAACAACTTGAAGAAATTATTTATTATAGTGCTCACGTTTGTTTAAACCCAGGTAATTTAAAGAGCTTAAAATATAAAGATTTTATCGATGATTACACCGGAAAAGATTTATTTAGTGCTGCTTTAAACGAGATTTTAGTTACTTTATCCGATAGCCCAGAATCTTTTAACTACAAAGAATGTGAAAGATTAATCGAAGCAGTTGAACAAGCTAAAAAGACTACAAATCCATTTGACTTCTATACATATGCCGAATTTATTTCAAGTCAAACCGGCGCCCAATTCGGCGATGGTGCTGAAGCTATCAAAACTTTATTAAGAGAAATTGATCTTCAACATGATTTTGATGAAGTTAATGCTCAAATTAAAGAAGCAAAAGGTCAAAAATTAACTAAATTAACAAAGAGACTCGAAGTTATTGATGCTTTCTTACAATCTGGAAATAAGCCAGAATGGATGGTTCTTGACTGCGTTCCTGTTATTCCACCAGATTTAAGACCGATGTTACAACTCGATGGCGGTCGTTTTGCGACATCTGACTTAAACGATTTATATAGAAGAATTATTACTAGAAATAATAGATTAAAGAAATTCAAAGAAATGAATGTTCCTACTGTTATTTTAGTTAACGAAAAAAGAATGCTTCAAGAAGCTGTCGATGCTTTAATCGATAATGGTAGAAGAAATGGCAAGCCAGTTACTGGTGCTAACGGAAGACCTTTAAAATCATTATCAGGTGCATTAAAGGGAAAACAAGGTAGATTTAGACAAAACTTGCTTGGTAAGAGAGTCGATTATTCTGGCCGTTCTGTTATTGCAATCGGACCAAAATTAAAAATGTATCAATGTGGATTGCCAAGAGAAATGGCTATTAATTTACTTAGACCATTCATTGCTGCTGTTTTAATTAACGAAGGAAAGTGTTCTTTACATAGACAAGCAGATAGAAAAATTGATGCAAGAGATTCTGATGTTTATGATGCTGTCGAAAAGATTATTTCCTATCACCCAGTTTTATTAAACCGTGCTCCAACATTACATAGACTTGGTATTCAAGCTTTCCAACCAGTTTTAATTGAAGGAAGAGCTATCAGATTACATCCTCTTGTTTGTACTGGATTTAACGCTGACTTCGATGGTGACCAAATGGCAGTTCATGTTCCATTAGGAAAAGCTGCACAAGAAGAAGCAATTGATTTAATGCTTGCTTCTAATAATATTCTTGCTCCAAAAGATGGAAAACCTATCGTTACACCATCTCAAGATATCTTAATTGGTAACTATTATTTAACAATGGAAGCAACAAAAGCTGACCTTGAAAAGAAAGCTGCTAATTACGAAAAACACGGAGATTTACAAGAAGCAGAAAAATATAGAAACTTCATTAATATGGAAGGTAAAGTCTTCAAAGATATTGATGAATGTATTAAATGTTATGAATTAGGAAAAGTTCACTTACATAATAGAGTTGCATTACCTGCAAAAGCTTTAAGAAAAGTGAACTTTACTGAAGAGCAACAAAATTCTTATGTTATAACAACCGTTGGTAAAGTTATTTTTAACTTAATTTTCCCAAGTGATTTCCCATATATAAACTCTAATAAAAAAGAGAATTTAAAGAAAACACTTGATGAATTCTTTGTTGCAAAAGGAACAAATATCAAGGAAGTTATCGCAAGCCTTCCTGCTAGAGAAGCCATTGAAAAGAAATATATTACTGCAATTATTGATGAAGTTTATGCTAAATATGGCACAACAAAAACTTCAGCAATTCTCGATAAGATTAAAGATTATGGCTATAAATATTCAACCATTTCCGGCTTAACTGTAGCTATTTCAGATATCTCATCTTTACCTGAGAAAGATGCTTTAATCAAAAAAGGTGATGAAAAGGTTGATGAAATTCAAGCTTTATATGAAAGAGGATTCTTAACTGATTCTGAAAGACACGTTCAAGTTATTAATACATGGACAAAAGTTAATAATGAAGTCGGCAACTTAGTTGAAAACGCTTTAAAACAAGATACAAGAAATCCACTTTATATTATGTGGCATTCTGGAGCTAGAGGTTCCAAATCTAACTATACTCAATTAATGGGTATGAGAGGACTTATGGCTTCTACATCTGGTGATACTATCGAAATCCCTGTTAAATCTTGTTTCCGTGAAGGTCTTAACGTTGCAGAATTCTTCACTGGTACACACGGTGCTAGAAAAGGCGGTGCTGATACCGCTCTTAAAACAGCAGACTCTGGTTATTTGACAAGAAGACTTGTTGATGTTTCTCAAGACGTTATTGTTAGAGAAGAAGACTGTCACTCTGACCATGGTATGGTTGTTAGTGATATTATCGATACAGCTCAAAATACAGTTATTGTTGGACTTTATGATAGATTAGTTGGCAGATTCTCTTGTCATGATATTATAGATCCAAATACTGGTGAAGTTATTATTGCTGGAGATAACTTGATTGACGAAACTATTGCAAAACGTATTGTTGATGCTGGTATTAAGAAAGTCGAAATTAGATCATTATTTGGCTGTGAAACTAAAGACGGTGTATGTGTCCATTGTTATGGTAGAAACCTTGCAACCGGTAAATTAGTTGAAGTCGGTGAAGCTGTCGGCATTATGGCTGCTCAATCAATTGGTGAACCAGGTACTCAATTAACCATGAGAACATTCCACACTGGTGGTGTTGCTACAACTGAAGATATTACTCAAGGTTTACCTAGAGTCCAAGAACTTTTTGAAGCAAGAACTCCAAAAGGTGAAGCTACTATTTCAGAAATTTTCGGTGTAGTAACTAGTATTAAAGATGATGATGGAATTTATACTGTCACTGTCAAAAATGACTTAGAAGAAAGAGAATATAAAACATCTTTCGGTGCAAGACTTAGAGTAAGAAAAGGTGATTCAATTCAAAACGGTGGTAAAATCACTGAAGGTGCAATTTCTCCTAAGAAACTTCTTGAATGTGCTGATGTTGGCTCTGTTGAAAGATACATCATCAAAGAAGTTCAAAAAGTTTATAGATCACAAGGTATTGGAATTAGTGATAAACACATTGAAGTTATCGTTAGACAAATGCTTAGAAAAGTTGTTGTCGTCGATGGCGGTGAAACTTCATTAATTGCAGGTACTAGAGTAAGTATTAATGAATTTACAGAAAAGAATAAGGAAGCTTTACTTGAAGGTAAACGTCCAGCATTCTGTACACCATTAATCTTAGGTATTACTAAGGCTGCTCTTGAAACCGATTCCTTCTTATCAGCTGCTTCATTCCAAGAAACGACAAGAGTTTTAACAGATGCTGCAATTAAGGGTAAAACTGATAATTTACATGGTTTAAAAGAAAATGTTATTACAGGTAAACTTATTCCAGCTGGTAGAGGACTTTTACCTCTTGATGACGAGATTGAATTATTACACAACTTCGATGTTATGGATGCGATGAAAAAGGTAAAAGATCAATATATTTCTATTCATGATAAAGTTTTAGATGATGAAGTCGAAAACTTTGAATTGACCGAAATGGAATCTTTAGTCAACCAAAACCTTGAATATAAGAACAACAAGAAAACTAGAGAACTTTCATTATCATTAGAAAGCGATGATGAAGGTGAAAATAGTGATTACGCTCTAGAATCATCTGATGATATTGAAGAAGATGCTGGAGATATGAAAGTACTTCAAGATTTAATCAAATAATTTAAAAAGGTAAGTCAAATAGCAAAGACTTACCTTTTTTCCTATAAAAATAATTGAAATTACAATTTATTATTCTAAATTAGAACGCTTTTTAGCTAAATATTTAAGGCTGTTTAAGAAATTTTTCATTTCTTTTGATCCATGCAAAAGGCTTAATTCGAGAAATGAAAACGCCATATCAAGAAAAGGTGTTTTTGTATCGCTTGTCAAGTCAGACTTCGAAAATCTTTCTATGAAAAACACTTTGAAAAAAGTGTTTACGATTAAGCTCCAATAATTTTTTAAATTTGTTTTCAAAGATTGAATCTTTTCGATTTTTATTCTATCTTTTTTACTTTCAAAAGATAGAATAATCGTTTCTGCAATAGAAATTATAAAATCATTTGCTGAAGTAAGTTTAATCATATGACCATAATTTGTTTTTAGTTCTTTTAAATAAGTAAATGCGATTCCATCAATTAAATTATCAATTGTTAAAATATGAATATAGTAAGTTTGCCTACTAATTTCTAAAATTTTTGCAATTTTTGTTATTGATAAATCAGCAATCGAATAATTGACAAATAAATTTAATTGATTTTTTAACGATATTTTATTCCCAAAATCTATCCTCCAAAGGTTATACTTTTTTTATACTATGAATTCAAACCTTTGCTATAATATATAAGGTTATGAATTTCAAAAGAGTTTTTTTACTTTTTATTAGTGCTATAGCATTAAGTGGCACTGTTTTATATAATGAAGGAATTTTTGATAAGACTCACAAAAAAGAACTAGACACCACTGTTTTAGTAAGCCTCAAAGACTATGAAAATCTTACAAAAGAGGCTGAACAAAACCTATTTTTTAATGAATTAATTCAGAAAATTGGCTTCAATTTTAGAAATATTTCTTATTTTGATTATATCGCTAATATTTTAGAATTGAAAGTAAATAAGGAAGATATTGCACTAATTTCATCTTTTTCATCAGTTAATTACATAGATGAAGAGAAAGAATATTGCTATAATCCAAGCGATCCTAATTATAGTTACTACTTCGATAACCGAATTATAGACCAAAATTATTCATATCTTACAATGAATGGAGATGAAACAGAAAATAGAGGTAAAAATACTCTAGTTGCTGTTTTAGACACTTCGTTAAATTTTAATCATATTGATTTTCAACCTCTTGATAGTTCAGTAGTTAGATATAAAGAAAGTGATATCTCTAACATCACTTCAAGCGAAGAATTTCACGCAAAAGATTATAAATATATCAATTCAAAAATCCCCTTTGTTTATGATTATTGTAATGCTGACGATAATGTTTTAAGCAAAGAAAAACATGGAACTCATGTCTCTTCTTTAGCAGTAGCTAATGGCCCTTACAAAGGAATTGCTCCAAATGCTCAATTAGCTTTTATGAAAGTTTTTAATGATTTTGGCTCTGGTTGTACATCAAGTGTCTATTTAAAAGCGTTAGAAGATTGTGCAATTTTAGATGTTGACGCTATTAATATGTCCTTTGGAAGTGCCTTAAACTATACTTTAAGTGCAACTGATAAAGCAGTAAATGAAGTTATTGGAATTTTAAAAAACCAAGGAACCCAAGTTTTTATATCTGGTGGAAACGATGGAAGAGATGTTTTTTTAGGTTCAGATTATGAATATTCCCCTCTTGAAAATGTCGAAAGCGGGGTCATGGGAAATCTAGCTTTAACTAATGACGCAATTACTGTTGGAAATTCGTCTACTTACGGGGATATAACCAATGTTTATGCCTATACTGAGAAGAGAACAATTCCAATTGATGATAAAATTCAAAATTCTGTTACTAGCAATGAAATGGGCGATATTTTTGAAAATACTTTCGAAAAGGAATATAGTTTCCATGATTTTATTAGCGATAATGACTCTTATGAATACGTAATAGTTCCTAATTATGGTAATAAAGAGGATTATAAGGAAATAGATGTAAAGGGAAAAATTGCTGTTGTAGATAGAGGAGTTTTACCTTTTTCGGCTAAAATTTATTATGCCTTAGAATCTGGTGCTAGTGGATTGTTAATTGCTAATGGAAGCGGCGAAGAACAAGTCGGGGCTTTTGATTTTGAAATTACTGATGATATTTTAAAAGAGTATCCAGATTTATCTTATGTTTTAAAAGATGGTGTTAAATATTTTGATACAAGCCTTATTGATATACCGGTTGCAACAATTTCATATGAATCTGGGGTTTATTTGAAGGAAAACGAGAATAAAACTCTATCGTTCGGCGAGGAAGCAATTTCGCTTTCTTCTTCAATGGGTAATGGAATTGGTTTAGAACTTAAACCTGATATTGTTGCTCCTGGAAGCAATGTTTTTGGAGCTTTATCTTATGATGCAATGAATAATGAATATGTTAATAATGCTCATTATTGCATTAGCGGAACGTCTATGGCTAGTCCAAATTTAATGGGTGCTTATTCAACTATTTTGTCAAATTATCAAAATTTAGATGATGTTGAAAGAGATAAAAATGCAAATATTGCTTCTAAAAAAATGTTGTCTAATACGACACTTCTATTAGATGAATATGGTTCTTACTTATCACCAAGAAAACAAGGCTCAGGTTTAGTGAATATTAAAGCTAGCAATAAAGCTACTTCCTATTTAACTTATCAAGGTAAATCAAAAATTGAGTTAAAAAACGATAATCTTTTTAAAAATGGACACTTATTTTTTAATTTAAATTTAAATGAAGAAAAGAGCCAAATTTATGAAGTTTCACTTATTATTATGGCTCCAAGAATTAGCGAACAAAAGATTAATGGAAAAACATATAAAGTAAAAAATAGCGATGATATTATTTTAAATACTATAAATTTAGGAAAATTTGGCAGTAAGGTTGGAAGTAATCTTTATAACGTGAATTATTCTTTACAAAAAAGTGAAAGAGATTATTTAAAAAACTTTGAAAATGGAACTGTTTTAGAAGGATATTTAATTTTTAAAAATAGCGAACGTACTTTAAATATACCTTATCTTGGTTTTTATGGGGAATATGATCAAGGAAAACCATACGAAGATTTTTCTTTTGAAAAAGATGAAAATAATATTCATGAAAGCGATATTATGAATGATTTTATTTCAACTCATTATAATGTTGAGGCAAATAAAGTTGAAACAGGGTCATATATTCTTCTTGGAAATGATGATGATTATTACAAGAAAAATATATTAAATAATAAATTATCGTTAACAAAACAATATGATTCGATGCAATATATCTATGATGATATAAACCATATTTATCATATTTATACTGGTGATTATTCAAAATATGATGGTATTTTAATTCAACTTTTTATGACTAGAAATGTCATTGATAATAAAGTTGGAATTTATGATGAATTCAATAATTTAATCTATGATTCATATTTTGAAGACAATCTTATAACAAGTGATTTTACCAGAGAACTATATCGAAATGTTATATTAGAACAATCTACATCTTTGATTTCTGAAAAATATTACACCCATAGATCTTATTTATTCATCCCTCTGTTTGACGAAAATAATGTTAAGACTTTCCAAGATGGTGTCTACACCCTTAGGCTTCAGTTTACTCTAGGCGATAATTCTTTGGTTGAATATTATTACAAGCTACATTTTAATGAGGAATTTATCTCAGTTCCTTCTATCTATAATGTTACTTTAAAAGATAATGTTCTTAGAATATTCGTTAAAGAAAGAGAAAAAGTCATTGTAGAATTAAATGGGGAAAATATTACTGATAAAATCCAACAAATTGATGATATTAATTTTTATATCGAAATAGATTTGAATGATTTTGAAGGCCAAGATTATATTTTTTTAACTATAGTTAATGCAAATCATATCGCTTATAACTTTAAGTTTGATTTAGCTAATAAACTAGGAATGGCTGGTGTAGATGTTAAAGAAAATTATGCTTTAAATTTATTTAGAAAAAATTCTTCTGCATATGGCCTTAGTTTGTGTGATGAAGAAACTGGGGAATTAGTAGATGATTCTTTAATCCAAAACAAAATTAAATATTTCTTACCAAAGATGTCAAATTTTATTAATATTTATGCCATCGATGGAAGTTCCAAACTCGATGTAAACTTTATTTCTTCTATCGAAGAACAAAATGAATTAATTGAATTCGAATCTCCTTATACCATATTTGAAATTGAGGTAAATATTGAACCTTTTGCGCTTGCTAAAATTTTGTCCCCTATTCTTATAACTATTGGAGTTTTATTTGTGGCTGGTGTGACGATTTTCTTAGTTTTATTCTTTAAGCAAAGAAAAGACGAAAATAATTCGAAAAAGGAATGATTTATCTATAAATGAGAATTCATTTTTGCTAAAATTATTTACAGATTTAAAAAGGTAAAATTATGGAAGAAAATGAATTTTATAAAATAGAAAAATTTGATAATGTTGATTTTATCACAATTAAAGCGTGTGATTTAACCTATACTTTTTGTTCTTATGGTGCTTCGCTTTATTCACTTTATGATGGCGAAAATCCTTTAAATTTAGTACTTGAAGACAAAGAATTATTTTTAAAAAGTACTCAATATTTTGGCAAAACTCTTGGTTTGGTCGCTGGAAGATTAAAAACAAATTTTAATATCGGAGAAAAAGAATTTAAACTTGTTAATAATGGTAATGATCTTTGTTTACATGGTGGAAATGCAAAATCTTTATCTTTTAAGAATTGGAAATACGAAGTAAAAGATTTTAAGAATAAGATTACTGTTAAGTTTAGCGTTTCTCCAAGAAAAGGAGACCAAGGTTTTGATGGCAAAGTTAGAATCAATGTAACTTATTCTTTATCAAAAACTGAAAATTCTTTTAAAATTTTGTTTAAAGCTAATGTTTCTCAAGATAGTTTGCTCAACCTTTCAAACCATATTTATTGGAATTTGTCGAAAGATTTAACTATAGATAATTATAAATTAAAATTTGATGCACCTGAAATTGGTGAACTTGATGATAGATTATTAATCGTCGGAACAACAAAAACTCCTGATTATTTAAATTTTAAGAAAAAGACCATGCTAAAGTCTCGTCTTGATGCTGCTGATAAAATAAGTATCGGAACTATTGATAATACTTTCTTGTTTAATAAAGACGAAGGCAAAAAGCATAAAGTAACTTTAGAAAATAAAAATTATAAACTTACTTTAAAAACTGATTATCCTGCTATGAATATATATGCTGATTCATCTTTAACTGATGTTAAATTCTTGAATAATAAAGATTTAAAAGCAAGAAGAGGAATTGCTTTAGAGCCTCAACTTTTTGATTTTGATCTCGATTCAATTTATTTTAAAAAAGGTGATAAATATCGTCATTATATAAAATATACAATTGTAAGAATGTAATCTAAGGAGAGAATATGTTAGATATTAATTTATTAATAAATGAATTTGTTGTTTATGCAAAGAAAAATTTATTAAGTAATACTTCTTATGAAGATGAATTGTTTGCTCGTAATCTTGTTTTGGGCGAACTTAATCTTGATTTTTTTAAAGAAATTGAACTTGATTTATCAAGAGTTAAAGAAATTGAAGAAATGAAAAATCCTGACTATTTTGTCGATTCTTTAACTGAGTATTTAAAAGAAACAACTGACTTAAGTGATAATGAAATTGATAGAAAAATCACTAAAATTTTAGGTTTATTAACACCGTTTCCTAGTGAAGTAGTTAGAAAATTTAATGATATCTATAATAAAGTTAGCGATGAAGAAGCTTTAAAATATCTTTATTCTTTATCTATTTATAATGATTACGTTAAAAAATCAAAAATTGATAAAAATTTAGTTTGGTCAAGTGATTTTGAAGATAAAAATATTGAAGTTTCAATTAACCTTTCTAAACCTGAAAAAAATAATAAAGATATAGCAAAACTTTTAGTTAAGAAAGACCCATCCTTAGAAAAATATCCTAAATGCTTACTTTGCAAAGAAAATCTTGGATATTATGGTAGAGATGACCATCCAGCAAGAGAAAATATTCGTTTAATTCCATTAAATTTAGAAGGAGAGAGATGGTACTTGCAATATTCCCCATACGGATATTTTAATATGCACTGTATTGTATTAAGAGATTGTCATTCTAATATGGTTATTAATGAATCGACATTCAAAAAATTAACATCATTTGTTGATATATTCCCTTATTTCTTTGTGGGTAGTAATGCCGATCTTCCGATTGTTGGTGGCTCGATTTTAAATCACGAACATTACCAAGGTGGCGAGCATATCTTGCCTATTATGCATTCAAAAGTAAGAAAATATATTGATATTGATGCTAAAAAACATTCATCTAAAGTTTCTATACTAGATTGGTATAATTCAACAATCTTAATTGAAGGAAAAGACAAAAATGATGTAACCTCGATTGCAACAAAAATCCTTGAACATTGGAAAACTTACGATGATTTAGAAAATGATATTTTATCTCACGAAGGAGATGTAAGACATAATACAATTACACCATGTGTTAGAAAAATTGATGATACCTACTATTTATACTTAATTTTAAGAAATAATAGATGTAATGAAATTTATCCTGATGGTATATTCCACGCTCATCCTGAATATCATCATATCAAACATGAAGGAATTGGAATAATCGAAGCTATGGGCTTATTTATTCTTCCAGCTAGATTAATTAGACAATTTGAACAAATTAAGGTCTGTTTAAAAAACCATTTAAATGATGATGAGATTGTTTTAACTTATCCTGATATGACTGGCAATTTCCTTACAATGATTCATGAATTGAAGGAAAATTATAGTGAAGAAACTATTGATAAAGACATTAGATCTTATATTAATAAAGTCTGCATGAACATTTTGAAAAATACCGCTGTTTTCAAAGAAGACGAGAAAGGACAAGACGGATTTATTAAATTCTTGAAAGGAGTTAATTTCTAATTATGAGTAAAAAAGAAGAAGCTATTCAAATCTTTAGAGATACTTTTAATTCTGATCCAGACTATTTATTAGATACTGGTGGAAGATTTGAAATTATTGGAAATCATACTGACCATAACCATGGTTTATGCTTAGTAGCTAATTGTTCTTTAAGATGTTATAGTGCTTTAAAGAAAGATGATAAAATTGTTGAAGTAAAATCTAAAGGTTATCCTATTTTTAGTTTTTCAATCGATGATTTATCACATAAAGTAGAGGAAGAAGGCCGTCCAATTGCTTTAGCTAAAGGAATTTTATATAGATTAAAAGAACTTGGTTACAAAATTGGTGGCTTTTATATGGCTTTAGATAGCGAAATTCCTGATGGAAGTGGTGTTTCTTCATCGGCTGCAATTGAATCTCTTTTTGCTTATACAATTTCTCATTTATATAATGATGGCAAAATTGAGCCAGTTGTAATTGCTAAAACTGGTCAATATGCTGAAAATAATTTTTTCAATAAACCTTGTGGCTTACTTGATCAAGTTGGAACAAGTTTTGATTCTTCTAACTTTATTGATTTTGGTAATATTTCTAATCCAACAATTAAAACTTTACCATTTACTCTTCCTTTAACTTTATTTTTAATTAAAAGTGAAGGAAACCACTCTTCTTTAACAGGGTTATATGCTGCAATTCCATCTTCAATGAAAGAAGTTGCAAATAAACTTGGACATGTTGAGTTTTTAAGAGATGTTGAACTTTCTCAAGATTTATTTTCAAAGATTGATGCTTTAGATGTTAGCGATGAGGTTAAAAGAAAAGCTAAACACTTCTTTATTGAAAATAATAATGTTTTAGAAGCAAAAGAAGCTATTGAAACTGAAAATCTTGAAAATTTCTTAGATGCAATTAGAAAATCACAAGAATCTTCAAAAAATAACCTTGAAAATACATATGTAAAAGGGGAATATGAAGGATCTCCTCAATCGATTATCGATTACTTAACTCCATTTATTGGCGAACATGGTGCAATTAGAATCCATGGCGGTGGATTTAAAGGAACAGTTTTAGCTTTTATTAAGAATGATTTTGTGGATGAATTTGAAAATATTTTAAAAGAAAAATATCCTTCAAAATACTTTAAAGTAAATATTTCGCCAAAAGCTTGTAACTTTAGCGAATTTACTAAATAAAAATATTCCGTATCTTTATTAGATACGGAATATTTTATTATTTCTTAAGTGCTTCATTCCAACGAGCTAAATCTTCTTCATCCGGAATAAAAATGTATGGAATATTTCTACAAAGTTCGTTGTAATCTAAGCCATAACCTACTAAGAATTGATTATTAGTTAAGGTAATGCCTTTAATATCAGCTTCTAAATCAACTTTTCTTAATGGTTTTTTATCGAGTAATGTTACTAAAGTGATAGAACGAGGTTGATATTTAATTTGTAAGTATTGTTTTAAATATGACAAAGTTGTTCCTGTATCGATAATGTCTTCGATAATAACTAAGTCTTTATCTTTTACATCGATCGAAAGATCTTTCTTTAAATGAATAACACCTGTAGAAGCAGTTCCTTCATAAGATGAAACTTGGATAAAATCTTCGATTAAATCACCTTCATAATATTTAACTAGGTCCATCATAAAAGGTAGAGCACCTTTTAAAACACCGACAAATATAGGAGTTTTATCAGAATTTTTAAATTTTTCTTCTAATTCTTTTGCAATACGTTTAATAGTTTCTTGAATTTCTTCGCTTGATAATACAATTTCTTTCATACTTGTTCCTAAAAAATAAAAAGTAGTTTAATTCTATTTTTTATCGATTGATTATTCAATTTTTATTGAATTTTAAAAATTAAAAATAATATTATCTTAATAAATGTTTATAAAATGTATAATAAATTCATAGGAGAATTTTATGCCTTATATTGAATTAAATTACAATAGAACAATTTCAGAAACAGAAGAACAAAAGTTAAAAGAAGAACTAGGAAAAGCTATCAGTATTCTTCCTGGAAAAAGCGAAGATCGGCTTATGGTTGAAATTAAAGATAATATGAAACTCTATTTTAAAGGAGATAAAACTAAAGCTAATATAATGATTAAAGTTTTAGTTTATGGAAATCCTTTAAGTCCAAATGTTTTGAATAATTTTACAAATAAAGTTAGTGATATTATTTTAAATATTATTCCAAATCTAAGTAAAGACCATATTTATATCTCATATTTCTTTACTGAGAATTGGGGATTTAATGGAGAAAATTTCTAATTGACAATAAAAAGTTAAATTTTTACTTTACAATTAATTATTGCTTCTTTATTATTATGTCCATAAAGATTGATAGAGGCGCAGCCTATAAGAGTAACTTATGGAGAAGGCATTCCGTGAAATAAGTGAAAGGTATGGTTGCCGAAACAACATTTAGGCATAAATGTTGGTTGGGCTATGGAAGAATATTCCTATAGACTCCTAGATTTATCTAGAGGCGCTATCGGTGTAAAGTTAAATCTCTTTTATGAAATTTAAGATTGCATCTGATAGAGATGCAATCTTTATTTGTTTAAAGGAGATTTATTTAAAATGAGAAAAAATTTATTAAGAAGCGGTGTAATCGCTATGTCTTTTGTTGGGGCAATTTCAATTGCTTCTTGTGGCGGTAATAATGGAGTAACTAATGACACCCTTGTTATTGGTATGGAATGCCAATATCAACCTTTTAATTGGACTGTTACTGAAGAAAGTGATTATACTTTGCCAATTGATAATTCAAATGAATTTGCTGACGGTTATGATATTCAAGTTGCAAAATATTTAAGTGAAGATTTAAATAAACCAGTTGTTATTAAAAGAATTGTTTGGGATTCACTAATTCCTTCATTACAGAATAATGAAATTAATATGGTTTTAGCCGGTATGAGTTCAACTGCTGATAGAAAAAAAGCAATTGATTTTACAGATCCTTATTTAACCTCTGATTTAGCATTCTTAATTAGAAAAGATAATTTACCAGAAGGAAATGATGCTTCAAACCCTACTACTTATGAAGAATTATTAAAATTATTCTCAGGACAAAGTTTAATTTGTCAAAGAGGTGTTGTTGGAGACGATTATATTTCCACATATTTTAGCCGAGTCGATTCCACAATTCGTCATAACGATCCTCTTGCAACCTACCCTTTAGCTGCTCAAGATGTTGCTTTAGGAACATCGTTTGCTATGCCTGCTGAACTACCAGTTTGTGAGGCAATGGTTAATATTGATCCTGAAAATTTAGGTATTTTATATGTTGATCAAAGCTTCTTAAAAGCTGAAGATTTAGAAGGATTATCCGTTTCTATTGGTATAAAGAAAGGAAATGAAGAGCTTTTAAATGAATTAAACGAATCTTTATCTCGTTTAGATAATGCTACAAGAGGAGAAATGATGGGAGAAGCAGCACAAAGAAGTTCTTCTAATGCTGCTTAATATCTATGTTTGATTTTGGACGAGCTTGGAATTTAATTGCCGATAATTATCAATTAATTATTGCAGGTATTGTCGATACAATAATTCTTGCAGTTGTTGGTACCTTAGTCGGTCTTATACTTGGTATATTTTTAGCTTATGGTAAAAATATTAAATTTAAAGAAACAGATAAGAAAATAATTAAAGTATTAAAAGGTATTTGTAAAGGAATTTGTTCGATATATTCAACAGTCTTAAGAGGTACCCCAATGATGGTTCAAGCCCTCATATTTAAATATGGGTGTCAAGCTTTAGGAGTAAATTGGGGCGATATTCGTTTTCCTAACGCTCTTTTAGATTATATCAACGGCTGGTTTATCGCTGGCTTAATTGTTATAACTTTAAATACTGCAGCGTATATGGGTGAGATTGTAAGAAGCGGATTAAATGGGGTTGACGTTGGGCAAGTAGAAGGAGCTAGAAGTTTAGGCATGTCGAGTGCTAGAACTTCGCTTTCAATTATACTTCCTCAAGCATTGAGAAATGCTTTACCTACTATTGGTAATGAGTTAATTGTTAATATTAAAGATTCTTCCGTTTTAAATGTTATTGCTGTAACTGAACTTTATTATCGTATGATGAATATCGCTTCAACAACTTTTGCATTCTTAGAAGCATATTTAATTCTTGCACTTATTTATCTTGTTTTAACTTTAATTGCTAGTGGTGTATTAAAATTAGTCGAAAGAAAACTTGATGGAGTTAAATTTTCACTTAACCCATTTAGATGGGCTAGAAAAAGGGAGAGTTTTTAATTTATGGATAACAATTTAAACTTAAACAATAATTGCTTACTAAAAGTTGAAAATCTCGCAAAGTTTTTTGGAAAAACGGAAGTTTTAAGAGATATATCATTAGAAGTTCATCGCGGCGATGTTATTTCAATTATTGGACCATCTGGTAGTGGAAAATCTACTTTTCTCCGTTGCTTAAATTTATTAGAAGAACCAACAAGAGGAAGATTATCTTTTAATGGCGAACCTTACTTTAACATTTCTAAATGTAAAGATGACTTTGTTGATTATGAGTCTTATACTAATGCTCTGAAGAATTATGAAGAGTTGCTTGTTGAAACCGAAGATAATCTTGCAATATATCAAAACAAAAGAATTGAAGACAAAAGTGATAAAACATTAAGGAATAAAATTGAAGTTGCTAAAATAGAATTTAAAGAAGTTAGAAAACATCCAATTTTAAAGAAAGATTTTTTTGATAAAAGTTCGTATGAAGAAGCGATTAAAAATAATCCTAGTTTTGTTGTTAATGGAAAAGAATTAAATAAACTAAGATCAAAAGTAACGATGGTATTTCAATCATTTAACCTTTTTAACAATTTCAATGTACTTGATAATTGCATTTTTGCTCAAACTAAAGTTTTACATAGAAGTTACGATGAAGCAAAGTCAATTGCAATTAAACATTTAACTGCGGTTAATATGCAAGATAGAATGAATTATAAAATTAATGAGCTTAGTGGCGGGCAAAAGCAAAGAGTTGCAATCGCTCGAGCTCTTTGTATGGATCCTGAGGTAATTTTATTTGATGAGCCAACAAGTGCTCTTGACCCAGAAATGGTAAATGAAGTTCTTGAAGTAATTAAAAATCTTGCTAGCAAAGGAATGACGATGATTGTCGTTACTCATGAAATGAACTTTGCAAGAAATGTTTCTAATAAAGTTATTTTTATGGAAAATGGCTATATCGTTGAAGAAGGTTCTCCTAAAGATGTTTTTGAAAATCCAACAAAGGAAAGAACAAGAGAATTTTTACATATAAAATAAAAATAGCGCTCTTATGTTGAGCGCTTTTCTTTTAATTAGTTTAGATACACTTGGAATAGTGTTCATGAAAATGTATACTTTTTAGACTTAAAAGGACTAGTATTTTATTTAGGAAACAAAAAAAGTTTGATTTAAGTCATCTGTTAAACAATATTTTTATTTGTGATTTACGAAAGTTATTGACATTGTTTTCTAGTTTTAGTTTAATATACGAGCAACTGAAAAGTTATTTTTTTAATATTATAGTTGATACACCAGGAATTGTGTATATTGGAGGAAATATTAATGCCAACTATTAATCAATTAGTTAGAGAAGGTAGAACACAAACTACATTCAAATCAAAAGCACCTGCATTATTAAAAAGATATAACTCTTTAACAAAGAAAGAGACAAATCAAAATAGTGCACAAAAAAGAGGAGTTTGTACCCGTGTTGGTACAATGACACCTAAGAAACCAAACTCTGCTTTAAGAAAATACGCAAGAGTTAAGCTCTCAAATGGTTATGAAGTTACTGCTTATATTGGTGGTGAAGGACATAACTTACAAGAGCACTCAACAGTTATGATCAGAGGAGGAAGAGTTAAAGACCTCCCAGGTGTTAGATACCACATTATTAGAGGAACTCTTGACTGTGCTGGTATTGAAAACAGAAGACAAGGTAGAAGCCTTTATGGTACTAAAAAACCAAAAGGAAATGAAAACAACTAATTAAAGTAGAGAGGAGATAAATTATGTCAAGAAAAGGTTATATTCCAAAGAGAGATGTCTTACCAGATCCAATCTATAATTCAAAATTAGTTACTAGATTAATTAACAAAATCATGTTAGATGGTAAAAAAGGTACAGCTCAAAGAATTTTATACAAATCATTTGAAATGATTGAAGCTAAAACAAATAAATCTGCAATGGACGTTTTTGCTACAGCTATTAAAAACGTTATGCCTGAAGTTGAATTAAAAGCAAAAAGAATTGGTGGTGCAAACTATCAAGTTCCTACTGAAGTTTCTAAAGAAAGAAAAGTTACTTTAGGTTTAAGATGGTTAGTTTCCTATGCTAGATTAAGAAAAGAAAAGAGCATGGAAGAAAAATTATGCAACGAAATCATTGATGCTGCTAATGGAACAGGTGGTTCTGTTAAGAAAAGAGAAGATGTCCATAAAATGGCTGAAGCTAATAAAGCTTACGCTCACTATAAATGGTAATCTAAACAATTATTTACACAAATTAATAAAAAATTAATATTGTTTTTATTACAATTATAAAGTTGAAATTTTAAAGGATTTATTATGGCAAGAGAATACGATTTACATCATACACGTAATATCGGTATCATGGCTCACATTGATGCTGGTAAAACTACTACAACAGAACGTATCTTATATTATACACACAAGATTCATAAGATAGGTGAAGTCCATGAAGGCGCAGCAACAATGGACTGGATGGTACAAGAACAAGAAAGAGGTATTACAATTACTTCTGCTGCAACCACATGTTTCTGGAACAATCATCGTTTTAATATTATTGATACTCCTGGGCACGTCGACTTTACAGTCGAAGTTGAACGTTCTTTAAGAGTTCTTGACGGTGCTATTACAGTTCTTGATGGTAAAAATGGTGTCGAGCCACAAACTGAAACTGTTTGGAGACAAGGATCAAAATATGGTGTTCCTAGAATTGTCTTCGTTAACAAGCTCGATGCTATCGGTGCCGATTTTGAAATGTGTGTCGATTCATTACATGAAAAATTAGGTGCAAACGCAAGACCTGTACAATATCCTATCGGTATTTCTTCAACTTTAACTGGAGTTATCGATATTATTAAAATGCAAGGTTGGGATTTTACAGATAAAGACCATCCAAAAGAAGTTCCAATCCCTGAGCAATATTTAGAAAAATGCAAAGCATTAAGACAAGATTTATTAGAAACAATTGCATCTTTTGATGATGATTTAATGATGAAAGTCTTAGATGGCCAAGAACCAACAGTAGAAGAAATTAAAGCTGTTATTAGAAAAGCAACAATTTCTGGTACATTCCACCCAGTCTTCTGTGGTTCTGCTTATAAAAATAAAGGTATTCAATTATTACTTGATGGTGTTATTGATTATCTTCCTTCACCACTCGATATCCCTGGTGCTAAAGGATATGATAAAAACGGTAATCAAATTGAATGCAAATCTGACGATAATGCTCCTTTCGTTGGTTTAGTATTCAAGATTGCAACTGATCCATTCATTGGTAGATTAGCTTATGTTAGAGTTTATAGTGGTGTTTTAAAATCAGGTTCATACGTTTTAAATTCAAACAAGAATACTAAAGAAAGAATTGGTAGATTAGTCTTAATGCACGCTAACCATAGAGAAGAAGTTGAAGCTCTCCATGCTGGTGAAATCGGTGCCATCATCGGTTTAAAGAACACAACAACCGGTGAAACTATCTGTGAAGAAAATAACTTCGTCATGTTAGAAAAGATGGAATTCCCAGAACCAGTTATTGAAGAAGCTGTTGAACCAAAGACAAAAGCTGACCAAGAAAAGATGACTTTTGCTCTTTCTAAACTTGCTGAAGAAGACCCAACATTTAGAGTACATACTTCAGAAGAAAGCGGACAAACAATTATCGCTGGTGTTGGTGAATTACACCTTGATATTATCGTTGATAGATTAAAGAGAGAATTTGGCGTTCAAGTCAATGTTGGTAAACCTCAAGTTGGTTATAGAGAAACAATTAAAGCTACTGGAGATTGTGAAGGTAAATATATCAGACAATCCGGTGGTAGAGGACAATATGGTCACGTTGTTATCAAATTTGAACCAAACCCAGGCAAAGGATTTGAATTCGTCAATGGTATTGTTGGTGGCGTTATTCCAAAAGAATATATCAAACCTACACAAGATGGTCTTGAAGATGCATTACAAAGAGGCTTAATCGCTGGTTATCCAGTAATCGATATTAAAGCCACATTACATGATGGTTCTTACCATGATGTCGACTCTTCCGAAGCTGCTTATAAGATTGCTGCTTCAATGGCACTTAAAGAAGCTGCTAAGAAATGTTCCCCTGTAATTCTTGAACCAATTATGAAGGTTGAAATTACAGTTCCAGAAAACTACTATGGTGATGTTATTGGTGATATTTCAAGAAGAAGAGGTCAAATGACAGGCGAATCTCAAAGAGGTAACGCTAAGATTATTGACGCAGAAGTACCACTTGCAGAAATGTTTGGCTATGTCACTGATTTAAGAAGCTTCACACAAGGTCGAGGAAGCTATACAATGGAATTTGACCATTTCGGAGAATGTCCAAAATTCATTCAAGAAGAAATTGTTAAAAATTCAGGCATGAGCGGCCGTTAATTAGCTCAGAAAAATCAATTTAAAAGTCAATTTTATCAATAAATTACAAGTAGTTTACTATAAGTAATTTATTGATATGTTGATATAAATGCTATAAAATAATATCATTGCAAAAGCAAGATATCATTAGGAGGAAATGAATACTTATGGCAAAACAAAAATTTGATAGAAGTAAGGTTCATATGAATATTGGTACCATTGGCCACGTCGACCATGGTAAAACAACCTTAACAGCTGCTATCACACACGTTTTAGGTAAAAAAGGCTTATCTGAAGTTAAAGATTACGATCAAATCGATGCTGCACCAGAAGAAAAAGCAAGAGGTATTACAATTAATACTGCTCACATCGAATATCAAACAGCAAAAAGACACTATGCACACGTTGACTGTCCAGGGCACGCAGACTATGTTAAAAATATGATTACTGGTGCTGCTCAAATGGATGGAGCTATCTTGGTCGTTGCTGCAACAGATGGTGTTATGCCTCAAACAAGAGAACACATTCTTCTTGCAAAACAAGTCGGTGTTCCTTATATCGTAGTCTTCTTAAATAAATGTGACTTAGTCGATGATCCAGAATTAATCGATTTAGTCGAAATGGATGTTAGAGACTTATTAAATAAATACGGTTTCCCAGGAGATACAACTCCAGTTATCAGAGGTTCTGCTAGAAAAGCTCTCGATGGCGATGCAGAAGCTGAAAAACAAATTATGGAATTAATGGATGCTGTTGATTCATACATTCCTGATCCAGAAAGAGATGTTGATAAACCATTCTTAATGCCAATCGAAGACGTTCTTACAATTACTGGTAGAGGTACAGTCGTTACTGGTAGAGTTGAAAGAGGTCAAGTTAAATTAAACGATGAAGTTGAAATCGTCGGTATTAAACCTACAATTAAATCAGTCGTTACTGGTATTGAAATGTTCAGAAAAACACTTGATTTCGCTGAAGCAGGCGATAACGCTGGTATCCTTTTAAGAGGTGTCAACAGAGATCAAGTCGTTAGAGGACAAGTCTTAGCAAAACCAGGTTCAGTTACTCCACATACAAAATTCACTTGCCAAGTTTACGTCTTAACAAAAGAAGAAGGTGGTAGACATACTGGTTTCGTTACTAACTACAGACCACAATTCTACTTCCACACAACAGATATTACTGGAACAATTACATTACCATCAGACATTTCAATGGTTATGCCAGGTGATAACGTCAGCTTCACAGTTGAATTAATTCACCCAGTCGCTATTGAAAAAGGTACTAAATTCTCCATCCGTGAAGGTGGTAGAACAGTTGGTGCTGGTACAGTTAGCGAAATCTTAAAATAGTTAACTGATTCTATCAAAGCAAACAAAAAGGTCACACACATTGTGACCTTTTTTATATTTAAAATTAAGAATAGAATAAATTGTACGTTACAATTGCGAATTAAATATTTTCGATGATATTTAGAATTATTTTAACAGCAATTGAGGCCGACTTATAGGCTAAAACTTCAAAATCTTGCACGTTAGCTTGATAAGAATCACTGACTCCTTTAATTGACAAAACCGGTAGATTAAATAGTTTAGCAGTCATTAAAATACCAACTAACTCCATATCACAAACGTCAGCTTGGAAGTTATTAAAAAGGTGTTTTCTATCTTGCTCAGTTGCTATAAATTTGTTTCCACTACAAAGTTTGTAAATGGGTAAATCAACAATATTTAGGCTTTTTTTGATAAGTTTTGAATCACAATGAAATGTATTAGTTTCGAATTCTTCGTGATATCCAATTCCTTTATGTTCAACTGAATCGGTATCAAAGTCGTGTTGAATGACATCGCTGATTAAACAAGTGTCACATTCTTTTAAATGAGGGTTAAGTGCACCAACCACACCGTAATTAAAAATAGTAGAAACTCCATATTTTAAAATTAAGTAAGTCGTAGCTATTGAGGCGAATTCTTCACCACATCCTGAATGAATTATATATAAAACCTTGTTTTCATTAATTTTATATTCATAAACATTAAATGGTTTTTCTTCTATTTGATTCAAAACAGCTCCTTTTTCATCAAGTAACGCTTTAATTTCGCTGAAAACAGCAATAATAAGTCCAAATTTTTCCATAAGGTAATTTTATCATATTAAGCATTAAAACTTAAAAAGATAAATCTTTTACATTATAATAACTTTATGAAGCTTTGTTTAATTGGCGCATCTTCAAGCGCTATATTATATTTATATACTTTAAGTAATATTTTAAAAGAAAATGTCTCTAAGTTAAAAAGAATGAATTTGGACATTATTGTTTTAGAAAAAAATAAAATTATAGGCAGAAAATTTTTAGCAACCGGAAATGGAAGATGTAATATCGCCAATAAAATAATTAATGATTTTTCTTACAATAATCAAGAAACGTACAATTTACTTGATGAGTTTAATAACGAAGATATTATCGCTTATTTCGAAAAACATGGGCTAAAATTAGATATCTCAAACGAAAATTATGAGTCTTTTGTTTACCCTTTTTCAAAAAGTGCTAAATCTGTATTAAGCCTGTTTTTAAGGATTATCAATAATAATTTTTCGTATATTAATCAAAATTCAAAAAGCTTAAAAGCATACTTAACTTTTGCATTAGAAGAAAAATTTCTAGATTATGAAGAGAACAAGGATTTTATAACAATTAAAACCGATAAAAGAACAATTGAAGTTAATAAGTTGATTTTTACAACTGGAGGCATGTCTTCTCCTTCTTTAGGCAGTGACGGTTCTATTTTTAAAATATTAGAAAGGCATGATGTGAAAATTAATGAGCTCCATGCCGGACTTTCTCCAATTAGAGTAAGAAATAATTTTAATGAAATAGAAAACGAAAGATTAAAAGTTAAAATGAAGCTCGAATCTAAAGAATTTAAATATGAAGAAAGCGGTGAGGTTATATTTAAGAAAAATTATATTTCTGGAATAGTTGCTTTTAATATCTATTCAATTATTAAAAGATTACATTTCAATAAACATATTAAAAATGTATCCTTGCATTTAGATTTAATACCAACTTTTAATGAATATACAGATTTTATACAGTATAATGAAGAACTTGGATCTTCACTTTTATATGGCATTTTTAGCATAAGTATCGCTAAATATTTATCAAAAATATTTAATATTGATAAGAATAACGATAATGTAAAACTTAGTGATAATAAAATCAAAACAATTTTTAATAATTTGAAAGACTTTGAAATTGATTATGTTTTAGAAGATGATTTTAAGTCATCACAAGTAACAATTGGTGGAGTTTCTTATTCTAATTTAAACTTACCTTCATTAAGTTTAAAAAATAACAAAAATATCCATTTTATTGGCGAAATTTTAGATTCGGATGGCCTCTGTGGCGGATATAATCTAATGTTTTGCTTTGTTAGTGCAATGAAAGTGGCTAGAAGTATCAGTCTCGATTTTCTAAATCATCAAGATATTTAAATTCGTATTTTAATTCAAATTTTTCTCCTTTTTTAGAATTTTCATCTATATTTAAAACGAGATATGATCCTCTAGATTCATCTCTAGGTTTAGTTAGACTTCCAGGATTAAAGACAAAAGTTTTTCCTTCTTTATATGCTTCTTTTTTGTGGCTATGTCCAAATAAAAATATATCGCAGTCTTTTTCTTTAATGTATTTTTCACGATTGAATAAGAACATAAAACTAAAGCCATGTTCCAAATGAATTTTAATATTTTTACTTTTTCCAATAGTTATTGTTCTTTGAAAAGGAAATTCGCTGCCGTAATCATTGTTTCCTTTGACTACTAAAAAGTCGCTCATTAAATAATCCGGGATAGAATAATCGCCTAAATGAATATAAATATCAGTTCCATATTCTTTGTTAACAATATCTAATAAAGATTGATAGTCACCATGTGAATCACTTACAACAACAATTTTCATAACTTTAGAAATTATAATACATAAAAATGTATTTTATTATTGTTATTTGCAGTGCAAGTAACTATTATATTAGGCAATGAAAAAGTTTGATTTCAAAAAGCAACTCAAGACCCCTTATCTTGAAGCATATAAAAAGTATTTATCCGAAAAACAAGCTGTATTCGATGTTCCTGGTCATCACCAAGGAAATATCGAAACAGATTTTAATAAAGTTTTTGGAGATTCAATATATAAAAGCGATGTTAACGCCCCTAGAGGGATGGATAATTTGTCTCATCCACGCACTGTAATAAAAGAAGCTCAAGAGCTTTTTTCTGAAGCAACAAATGCTTCCTATTCTAAATTTTTAGTAAATGGATCCAGCGAAGGAAATCTTATTATGCTTATGTCCACTTTAAGTGAAGGAGATAAGATTTTACTTCCAAGAAATGTACATAAATCAGTAATTTCAGCCTTAATTTTGTGTGGAGCAACCCCTATATTTTTAATGCCTGAAATCGATGAACAAACAGAAATTGTAAATCAAATTTCTTATAGAGAACGGAAAAAAGCGATTGACCTTCATAGCGATGCAAAAGCAATTTTTATTATTAATCCTACATATTTTGGTGCAACTACTAATTTAAAAAAGATAGTTGAATATGCTCATTTACATCATATGCTAGTCTTGGTTGATGAAGCACATGGAACACACTTTTATTTTTCAAATTCTTTACCTATTTCTGCAATGGATGCAGGTGCTGATATGTCAACTTTATCAGTTCATAAAACTGGTGGAAGTTTAACTCAGTCTTCAGTTTTACTTGTTAAAGGGGAAAGGGTTTTAAGATATGATGTTGTAAAAACGTTTAATCTTCTAACAACAACATCACCTTCATCTCTACTTATTGCTTCACTTGATAGTGCAAGAAAATTTTTAGTTTTTGAAGGAAAAAAACATATTAATGAAGCAATTCGTCTTGCTAAGATTTGCAGAGAAGAAATTAATAAAATACCTGGATTTATTGCACATGATAAAGAGTATTTTAAATCAAAAGGTGCCTTTTCTTATGACGATACAAAAGTTTGTGTTGAAATTGATAAGTTATCAATTTCAGGATTCGAGCTATATAAAATTTTAAGAGATCGTTTTCATATTCAAATAGAATTAGCTGAAAATTATGTTTTCTTATTACTTTTTACTGTTGGTTCAAAAGAAAAAGATATAACTATTTTATGTAACGCATTAAGAAAGATTAGCGAGAAATATTATGAACCTACTATGACATATGAAAATCATCGTTATATGACTCACTTTCCAGAGTTAGCTTTAACTCCTAGAGAAGCTTATCAGGCTCCTTTAAAAGTAGTTAAATTACAAAACGCCTTAAATAAAATAGCAAAAGAAACAATCATGATTTATCCACCTGGAATTCCTTTAATTGTTCCTGGAGAAAGATTCACTAAAGAAGTAATTGATGAACTTGCTTATTATAGAAAAATTAAAGCAAATATTATAAGCGACTATGAAGGACCTAATGCTGTTAGCGTTATTGATGAGAAGAAATTAAAAGAAGAAGAACTAGAGAAGTTCTTAAATAAATCTAAAATGAAAATGATGGCTAATAGTTTCCAACAATCTTTCTTTGATAAAAAGAAGTAATTTAAAGGCTTATGTGGGTAAGCCTTTTTTCTTTAGAAAATAAAAAAACGCGATAGTTATCGCGTTTATACACTATATGGGGCGAAATACCGGGATCGAACCGGTGAATGCTTGGTTCACAGCCAAGTGAGTTAACCGCTTCTCCAATTTCGCCATATTTTTAAGTGCCTTAATATAATATCAAAACTTGCTAGGTAAATCAAACGTTAATTTATACGCTCTTTTATAACATCATCATCTTCTAATTTTCCGATAAGTAAGGAAGAATTTTCATCGTGCTTATAAAAGTTATATTTTACTTTTCTTTCATCATAGTTGGCATAACAATATTTGCAATAAGATAGGCAACAATTGTAATAACCTATATCAACCATTTTGATACACTCGCAATAATGATTATTTTGTTTTCTAAAAGTTTGTTTCGAGGTTGAAATATCTTTTCCAAATTCCTTACATATTTCTTTTACATATTCTTTTGTAATGCAGCTACCTTTATCAAAACCATAAGACATTAAGTTTTCTTTTTCACCACAAGTAAATATTTTTATATCGCTACCTTTTACTATTTCATAAAAAGATTCGCCGATATTTTTATAATCTTCGTTAGTAAATTCCTCTATTTTCATTTCTTTATCATTTTTTAACGTATTTTTATATTTATCGACAAATGATATCACAATATTAGATGTATAATCTTTAATTAAATAAAATAGTTTTTTAAATGCTTTTATGTGGTAAGAAATGGTGTAATGTTTATTTTTAATAATTGGATCATATCGGACGAATATTTTGTTTTTACCATATCTATTTGATAAATATTTAATGTCTTCAATTACATCTTTCTTTAAAGGTGCAATTATTGGTTCAATATCTTTATTATAAGGGGTTATGGTTATATGAAATATTAAAGGAGTAGTAGGAAGCAATTTATCAACTTCATCCAAGTAAGGTAAAAATGGACGAGGATTTTTAGTGCAAAAAACTATCATATCAACATTTTTGAAATAGATTCTAGAAACTTGTTTTGGAAAATAAGGATTTCTAGTATCTACAAAGCCTTCTTTTATTCGATTTAATAACCATTTGGGATAATAAGTTAATATGTCGCATCTTCCGCTAATAAATAAAACCATAATTCTTAATAATTTTAAAATAACTTAGGAGTTCCTAAGTTATTTTAATTAATTATTTAATAATATTTAAGATTAAAGTTCTTTTACCCATAAACCATGGAGGTTGCAGAATTCGTAAACTTTTAATGGTTTTTCACCTTCAACATAGAAATCCGCAACAGGTTTTCCGTCATGAGCTAAATCTACTCTATGAGTTGCTTTATCAGTAACAAGATAAACAAATGCAATATGGTGTTCGTCAGTCATAGGATGTTCAACGCTGCCAACTTGGACATGAACGTGGTTACCATTAACAGTTACAACTGGAACATGTTTTTCTAATGCAGCATCTGTAGTATTTGCAACTAATTCTTTCATAGGTTCACCACAGCAAATAGTTTGGCAACCATGAGTTCCTGGAATAAGTTCAACAATTTTTCCGCATTTATCACATTTAAATAATTTTAATTCTGCCATAAGCTATAATTTCTCCTTTTTATTTTTCTTAATTATAATTTTAAAAAAGAAATTTAACAATAATCTTGCTCCATAATTTAATGCTTAATGAAAATAATTCCTATTAATTTTTTTATCTTCTATGTTTATTAGAACACGTAAATAAGATATAATTATTGTGTTTATTTAGGGGGAAAGTATGTACTCAAAAAGACTTGTTACAAAAAATACTTATTATGTGGGAGCAAGCGATAGAAGACTTGCTTTATTTGAAAACATTTATCCTTTAACAAATGGTGTTTCCTATAATTCTTACATTATTTTAGATGAAAAAACTTGTTTACTCGACACAGTTGATGTTAGTGTGGAAGACATTTTCTTTGAAAAAATAGAAGATGTATTAGAAGGTAGAAAACTTGATTATTTAATTGTTCAACATATGGAACCAGACCATTCTTATGAAATTAAGAAGGTTTTGTTAAAACACCCTGAAACTACTCTTGTTACTTCTGATAAAGCTTATACAATGTTCCAAAATTATAATGATGGTGAAACTGTTGAGAAATTAATCATTGTAAAAGAAGGGGATACTTTATTGTTAGGTAAGCACACCTTAACATTCGTAGCTGCTCCAATGGTTCACTGGCCAGAAGTTCTTTTAACTTATGATATCTATACTAAAACTTTATTCTCAGCTGACGCTTTTGGTACATTTAATGCATTAAGCGGTAATTTATTCGCACACGAAATCGATTTTAAAAATACATGTTTAGACGAAGCAAGAAGATATTATACTAATATCGTCGGAAAATACGGATCACAAGTTCAAGCTGCTTTAAAGAAAGCATCAACTATTGAAATTGATACAATTTGTCCTTTACATGGTCCAATTTGGAGACAAGATTTATCTTATTTGATTTCTTTATACGATAAATGGTCAAGATATGAACCTGAACAACAAGGTGTTTTAATCGTTTATGGTTCAATTTATGGTAATGGTGAAAAAGTAGCTAATCTTATTGCTGACCAACTTGCAAGTGAGGGAATTAGAGATATTCATATGTATGATGCATCAAAAACCGATAAATCTATTTTGGTTTCTGAAACATTCAAATATTCTCATTTAGTAGTTGTTGCTTCAACTTATAATATGGGAATCTTTACCCCTGTAGAAGAATTTTTACTCGATTTAAAATATCATAATATGCAAAATAGAACCGTTGCTTTAGTAGAAAATGGTTCTTGGGCTCCTAATTCATTAAATTTAATGAAGAAAATCTTCTCTGAAATGAAAAATATTAAGATTTTAGAAGATGTTTCTTTTACAATTAAATCTGCTATTAGAAGCTCACAAACAGAAAATGTTAAAGCTTTAGCAAGAAAAATTGCTGATGATTTCCCAGCAGTTAAATTAAGCGAAAATCCTTTATTCTCAATTTCTTATGGCTTATATGTTTTAACTTCAAAAGATTCTAACGGAAAAGATAATGGAATGATTTTAAATACTGTTAACCAAGTAGGAGAAAATCCAAATAGAATCGCATTCACAATTAATAAGCATAATTATAGTGCTGAAGTTGTTAAAGAAACTAAAAAAGCTAATGTTTCAATTTTAAGTGTTAACACACCATTTAGTGTTTTCAAAAACTTTGGTTTCCAAAGTGGTAGAGATGCAAATAAATTTGAAACTTTCAAAGATTATAAGGTTTCAAAAAATGGTTTAACTTATTTAACAAAATATGTTAATGCATTTATATCATTAGATGTTATTTCTTGTGAAGATTTAGGATCTCATTACTTATTTATTGCGACTATTTCTGAATCTCAACAATTATCCAAAGAAGAATCTTTAACTTATTCTTACTATATGGCAAACATTAAACCTAAACCAGCTAGAAGCGAGAAAAAGGTTAATGGTTGGATTTGTAAAATCTGTGGTTATGTTTATGAAGGTGAAGTATTACCAAAAGATTTTATTTGCCCACTTTGTAAACATGGTGCAGAAGATTTTGAAAGATACGTTAATTAGTTTTTATGGAAAAGAAAGAATCTATCTCTTTTAATGAATATCAAAAGTATGCTTATAACCTAATTTCTGAAGAAGGAAAAAAAGACATGATTACAAACGGTGTCTTAGGTTTAGCCGGAGAAGCCGGTGAATGCTGCGATATCGTTAAAAAATTTAAATATCAAGGACATGATTTAGATAAAGAGCATTTAAAAGATGAACTTGGAGATGTTTTATGGTATATAGCTGAAACAGCTTCTGGATTAGGAATTACGTTAGAAGAAGTTGCAGAATATAACCTTAATAAACTTCATAAAAGATACCATGGAGAAACTTTTTCTAGCGATTTATCTAAAAATAGAGAAGAATAATTTTCTAATATTACCTTTATTTTGTAAAGTCATATCTAAATCTAGATATGACTTTTAATATTAAAAAGAAAACTTATTGTTCTTTACTAAATCAGTTTATCATATAATTAACGTAGGAATTTTAGATATGAGTTTAAATAAAAATAAAAATATTTTTGATTGTTTAATTATAGGCGGAGGAGTAATCGGCTGTTCTATTGCAAGATATTTATCTAGATTTAAATTAAATGCAATTCTTTTAGAAAAACATAGTGATGTTTGCGAAGAGGTAAGTAGTGCTAATAGTGCAATTGTTCATTCTGGTTATGATCCAAAACCAGGAACTTTAAAAGCTAAGTTTAATGTTTTAGGTAACAAAATGATGGAACAAGTTTGTAAGGAATTAGATGTTCCTTATATTAAGAACGGTTCTTTAACAATAGGCTTTAACGAAGATGACAAATTAACCCTTTTAGACTTAGTCGAAAGAGCAAAAAAGAATGGTGTCGATGCTAGATTTATTGAAAAAGAAGAACTTCATGAACTTGAACCTATTTTAAATGAAGAATGTAAGTATGCTTTACTTGCTAAAGATAGTGCTATTGTTTCGCCTTTTGAATTAACGGTTGGCTTTATGGAAAATGCGATGGATAATGGAATTAATCTTGCATTAAACTCTGAAGTTATAAATATAAAACGAGATGAAGAAACAGGTTTATATCATGTTTATACAAAAAATAACGATGAATATATTACAAAATCACTTGTTAATGCGACTGGTTTATATAGCGATAAAATTACTTCTTTAATAGAAAAACCTAAGTATGAAATTATCCCTCGTAAAGGAGAATATATTCTACTTGATCACTTTAATCAAAATTTTGTAAAGCATACGTTATTTATGTGTCCAACTAAAGTTGGAAAAGGAGTTTTAGTATCTCCTACAACTTCATTTAACTATATTGTTGGTCCTTCAAATGAATTAACAAGTATTTACGATACTTCAACCGATTCTTTTACTTTAAATGAAATTAAAAAAGTAGCATCTAAATTAATTAAAAATATTCCCTATGGTGAAGTAATTAGAACTTTTGCAGGAACTAGGCCAAATCCTGATATAGATGATTTCATTATCGAAGAATCAAAAGAAAATCCTTTATTTTTTAATGTAGGTGGGATCATGTCTCCTGGACTAGCTTCTTCTCCGGCAATAGGAGAATATGTATCAAATTTAATTCAAGCAAAATTAAATTTTGAGCAAAACAAAAATTATAATCCAGAAAGAAGAAAAGTTTTAAAATTATCTTCATTAGGAAAAGAGCAATATAACGAATTAATTAAGAAAAATCCTGCTTATGGACATATTATTTGTCGTTGTGAAAAAGTAAGTGAAGGCGAAATTATTGATTCAATACATCGTAATTGTGGTGCACGTACTATAAAAGGTATAAAGAAAAGACTTAGAGCAGGTTTTGGCAAGTGCCAAGGTTGTTTCTGCCAAGATGAAGTATTAAAAATTTTAGCAAGAGAGTTGAATGTTAATATAAACCAAATTTGCTATAAAGATGAAGGTAGCGAAATTTTAAAATATCCAAGTAAAGGTGAATAAAATGAATAAACAAGTAGATTTAGTTATTATTGGTGGCGGAAGTGCGGGATTAAGTGCAGCCAAATCAGCTTATGAAAATGGAATAAGAGATATTTTAATTATCGAAAGATCATCTGAACTTGGTGGTATTTTAAATCAATGTATTCATAATGGTTTTGGCTTACATAAATTTAAAGAAGAATTGACTGGGCCAGAATATGCTTATAAATATATTTCTTTTATCAAAGAAAAAAACATTCCTTATTTATTAGACACTTTGGTTTATTCAATAAGTTCAAAAGCTAAAGAAATCACTTATTCTAATTCAGAAGAAGGTTATAGAACTTTAAATTATAAAGCATTAATTTTTGCTGCTGGTTGTAATGAGAGAACCCAGGGGCAAATCATGATTCCGGGTGAAAGACCAAATGGTGTATTTACTGCTGGTTTAGCTCAAAGATATTTAAATATTGATGGTTATTTAGTCGGGAAAAACGTATATATTTTAGGTTCTGGCGATATAGGATTAATTATGGCTAGACGTATGAAACTTGAAGGTGCTAATGTCATTGGTGTTAGTGAAATTATGCCATATTCAAATGGACTTAATCGTAATATTGTCCAATGCTTAAATGATTTCAATATTCCTTTAAGACTTCATAATACTGTTACTAAAATTCATGGAATAAACCAACTTGAAGGTATCACTATTTCGGATGTTGATGATAACTTAATTCCAATAAAAGGAAGTGAACAATTTATTAAATGTGACACACTTTTACTTTCGATTGGTCTATATCCTTTTAATGCAATGTTAAAAAATTGTGGGGCGAAAGTTAACTTAGAGACAAAAGGAGCATATGTAGATCAAAACCTCGAAACTAGCCTTGATTCTATATTTTCATGTGGAAATGTTTTACATGTTCATGACTTAGTAGATTATGTATCCTTAGAAAGCGAATTAGCTGGTAAAAATGCCGCTAATCTTATTCTTAATGGTAGAGAAAAATATGATAAGGTTATTTTAACTTCGCATAACGAAAATATGTCGTATCTTTTACCAAATGAGATTAAAGTTTATGAATCTTTAGAAAATATTTTATTTTCTTTTAGAGTAAAAAAACCAATTTCTAGGGCTGAGATACTCTTTAAAGATGAAAATGATAAGGTAATAAAGAAATTTAACAAAGCAGATTTATTACCATCAGAAATGGTACAACTTAATGTTAATAATTTGCCTTTAAACGAAATAAATCAATTGAAGGTAGAGGTGAGGGCTCTTTAATATGGGAAAAGAATTTATTTGCATTGTTTGCCCAAAAGGGTGCCGAATTAAAGTTGATGACAATGAAAATATTACCGGCTATACTTGCTTAAGAGGACTTAATTATGTTAAAGAAGAACTAACTTGTCCTAAAAGAATGCTAACTTCAACTGTTAAAGTTTCTAACAGAAAAGATACTTATGTAAGTGTAAAAACTTCTTCATCGATTTCGAAAGATTTATTATTAGATGTAATGAAGGAATTAAAGAAAATAAGAGTAGAAGCTCCGATTTCAATGCATCAAGTTTTGATCAAAAATATATTCAATACAGATATAGATATTATTTCAACCAAAGAAGTTAAATAAGAGGAATAAAATTTGGCAACAATTAGAAATTATTTAAATATAAAAGGGAACGATTCTTTTAAAAGAACACCATTTAATATAATTGATGTTGCTGTTTTAACAACGCTATCTTATGCTAACTTCATTGACACAACTTATTATAAAGAATTAAAAAATGATGAACTTTTAGATCTTTATGTTTTTGGAAAATCAAACATAATAAAGATCCTTCACAAAAAATATTTAACAATTGGAAATGGTTATAAAGAATTTTTAGAATTATTTTTTAAATCATCTCGTTATAAAGATTTAAAAGTAGGTTATTTCAAAGATGATTTTTCAATAAAAGATTCGATTCAATTTTTTGCTTTAACATTTCTTATAGATGATAGATGGGTGATTTGCTATAGAGGAACTGATAATACATTAAATGGTTTCAAAGAAGACATGTTGATGACTTTATATGATAAAGTTGGTGCTCAAATACTTGCAAAAAAATATGCAAAAGAAGTTTTGTCAAAGATTAAGGGAAAAGCAATTTTAACTGGGCATTCTAAAGGTGGAAATTTATCGTATTATACTTTTTTCAATCTCTCTAAAAAGGATAAAGCTAGAATCGATTATGTTTATAATTTTGATGGTCCTGGTTTTAAAAACGATACTTATGATTATGATACTTATAAGGCAAAATTAGTTAAAATAGTTCCTCAAGATGATGTAGTTGGTATATTATTTGATAATTCATCAAATTTTGAAGTTGTTACTTCAAATAATATTTCAGTAGCAAGTCATGATTTATTAACACGGAATTTAGATCGAAAAAAAGATTATCTAGATTTTAATAAGACTTCATCTTTAACAACGTATTCAAAATCTTTGCAAGATACTTTTAATCCTTGGGTTCAAAAATATTCAAGCGAAGAAGTAAAAGATTTTTTAGATTTTGTGTTTGCGATTTGTAAATCCAATAAAGCTTTGACATTAGGAGCTTTAGTTAAAGACTTTCTTTTCTCAAATGATAAATATGTTTCAACCATTAAAACATATGATGAAGAAAAGAAGAAGAAAGTAAAAGGAATGGTAAGAGAATTTTTTAAATTATATTTAAAAAATTTATTAAAGAATAAATAAAGGTGCACATTATGGAAAAATTTATATTAGCAATAGACCAAGGAACTACCTCAACTAGAGCCTCTTTGGTTGATAAAGAAGGGAATATTGTCGCTAAAGCTCAGCAAGAAGTAAGATGTCTTTTTCCTTTTGATGGTTGGGTAGAGCAAGATGCAAACGAAGTATTTGTTTCAGTATTAAATGTTATAAATGATTTACTTGTTAGAACTAATTTAACTTTTGATAATATTGATTCTATCGGTCTTTCAAACCAAAGAGAAACTACGATAATTTTTGATAAGAAAACTGGTATGCCTGTTTATAATGCTTTAGTTTGGCAGTCTAGACAAAGCGCATATATTTGTGACCAAGTTAAAGATAAGACCGATTTTGTTAAAGAAAAAACGGGCTTAATTATTAATCCATATTTTAGTGCATCAAAAATTAGATTTATTCTTGACCATATTGAAAATGGACAAGAAAGAGCAGAAAAAGGTGAACTACTTTTTGGTACAATCGATACTTGGATAATGTATAAAATTTCAAGGCATAAAATTTTTAAAACAGATGTTACTAATGCTTCTAGAACAATGCTTTTTAATATTCATACATTAAAATGGGAAGATGACTTACTAAAATTATTTAATATTCCAAAATGCATGCTTCCAGAAGTTTGCCCTTCATCATATTATTTTGGAAATGCATCTTTTTTGAATGATAATCTTAAAATTTGTGGGGTTGCCGGAGATCAACAAGCTGCTTTATTCGGCCAAAATTGTATTCATGAAGGGGATGTTAAAGCCACTTATGGTACTGGTTGTTTCGTTTTAATGAATATCGGAGATAAACCTATTATTGATAAAAACGGATTAATTACGACAATTGCTTGGAAGATTAAAGATAAAGTGGTTTATGCAATTGAAGGCAGCGTTTTTGTGGCTGGAGCCTCAATTCAATGGCTCAGGGACCAAATGAGAATGATAAAAAGTGCTGCAGAAAGCGAAAACTATGCTAGAAGAGTAAACGATACTTTAGGAGTTTATGTAGTCCCCGCTTTTACCGGTTTAGGCGCTCCTTATTGGGATGATGATTGCAGAGGTGCTATTTTTGGTTTAACTCGTGGAACAAAAAAAGAGCATTTTATTAGAGCAACTTTAAATTCAATTGCATTACAAACAAAAGATGTTATTGATGAAATGAGTAAAGTTACTAAGAAGAAAATAGAAATACTTAAAGTTGATGGTGGCGCTAGCGAGAATTCATATTTAATGCAGTTCCAATCGGATATTTTAAATAGTGAAGTGAATTTACCAAAGAATTTAGAAACAACTTCTTTAGGGGCTGCTTATTTAGCAGGTTTAGAATCAGGGTATTGGAAAGATATTGATGAGATATCAAAAGTACATAAAATTAATAAGAAATATTTCCCATCTTTAGATGAAAAAGATATATTAGAGATAACAAATAAATGGAAAAAAGCCGTCGAGGCAACAAGGGTATTTAGATAAAATGAAGGTAGTAACAATTAATGAACAAGAATTTAAAAATATTTTACAAAGGTTAAATTCGCCAAAACCAATTTTAGATATTTATAAAGAATTATATGAAGTATATTCTTTGGTTTCTTCTGGAATAGAAGAAGTTCTAAATAAAGCAGATTTTAGAGATTTTAACTTTGTTAATCCATTAATTGTTATTTTGTATATTGTTAATGAATTTAGTTTTTATGTATACTCTCATAAGATAAAAGTTGAGGATTATTCGAATATATTTCAAGACGAGAATTTTGTGTCGTTTATTTCATCAATTTGCTGTGATAAATATTTGACTAATGAGCAGCTTAATGTAAAATCCAAAGCATTTTTAAATAAATTTAATCCGAAAATCTCAACTATTAATTTGTATTTAAATTTTTGTTTAACTATCCTTAATCGAGATAATATTAAATTAAACAAGTATGATAATTTGGTAAAAGATTTACTTAAGAATTCCTTAAATTTATCTCAATGTATCATTAATTTATTAATTTCTGGATTTGATGTTGAAGCTTTTTCAACTTGGAGAACTTTACACGAAAATGAATGTCTTTTAATTGTTTTAACTACTTATGGAAAAGATGTTTTCGATGCCTATTTTAAACATATTGAATATGCTTTAGCTTTTAGGCACCAAATAAATGATGAAAATAGAATAGATGAATTATTTCAAGAAATTAAAGCGCAAATTAAAGAAAAAGGGCTTAGATCTTGCAATATGAAGAAATTTATTGAATATGGTTATCTTTTTGCTATTAAAGATAAAGAGTTTAATGTGGATTATAAACTAAACTTTAGAGATGGTGTTGAAACATTAGCTAATTTAAAAAGATATTCAAAAATATATGAATTAGCTAGTGAAATTGCTCATTCATCACCATTTTTAATCTATTCAAATAGAGAGTATTATTCAACTTTGGCAAATTTAAATTTATATGACACTTTTTTTAGAATTGAAAACATTTTTGCTAAATTATATACAAGAGTAGGTTCTAAAAATGAAATTGCTTATTATTCAAATCTTAGAAAAGTATATTTGAGTGAACTTATGGCTTTATATGGTGAAATGAATCAAACTTTTGTTTCAAAATTTAAAGTAAAAAAAGAATAATGATGGTAATGAAAAATCCAACTCCGATTAGAGTTGGATTTTGCTTTTAAATATCACGATAAGAAGATCCACCAATAAACTCTCTTAATATCGAGTTACAAGGAATATATTTTTCATCGATATCAACAAAATATTTAAGTAGTTTAACTAATCTTGCAGCGTCTGTACCATATTTACCATCTTTATCGATTTTTTCTAATAATGGCATTGCGTATTTTTTCATTACACATAATTCGTAATTTAAGAATGAATCAAATACAAAATCTGCATCTTGCTGAGTTTTGTATATCCATTTAAATTCTCCTCTACGGACACTAGGCCGCATAGAAATTGTCTCTTCAGCACTAGAGTTACGATATTTTGCATCACGGACAATTCTTCTAATTAATCTTATATCTGTTAAAGATATAGGATTAACATTATCTAGATTTATTTGAGCTTGTGGCGAAATATATATTTTATATTTAATTTGTTTTGGAATTAAATGAGTTAAATTTTCATTTAAAGCATGAATTCCTTCAATTACTATTGGATCATTAGGACCGATTTTAACTTTTCGATCATAATGTCTAGAATTAGTTTTGAAATCATATGTTGGAATAGCAACTTCCTCGCCTTCTAATAAAGATAAAATGTTTTCATTGAAAGTTTCAATATCTAAAGCATCAAGAGTTTCAAAATCTTTGTTACCATCTTCATCAAGAGGAACATCCTCTCTTCTTTTATAGTAGTCATCAATTGAAATTCTTATCGGATTAATTCCTCTTGAAACTAATTCTAAAGTGAGACGATCAGCAAAAGTAGTTTTTCCGCTTGATGATGGACCAGCAATACAAATAAGTCTGATGTTAGAAATGTTTTTTTGGATTTTATCGCCAATTTGGACTAACATCCTATTATGTTTATTTTCGCAAACATTAATTAGATTAGTACCTTGTTTGTTCGAAGAATAGTCGTTAATATCTGCAACTGTAGATAAATGAACTAGACTTGACCAAGCATTAGCTCCTTCTAAAGTATCTTGGAACATTGGTTCATCAATGAATGGTGGAATTTCTCCATTAGTTTCGCTTCGAGGATATTGAATTAAAATACCAGGATGATAATAACGTAATTTGAAATCTTTTAAATATCCTGTCGAAGGAACCATTTTTCCATACATATAGTTGAAATAATTATCAACTTTATATAAATGAACAGTTTTTTCTGGACGATATTTTAAAGTAGCGAGTTTATCATCTAAGTTATGTTCCTTGAATAATTTTGTTGCTTCCTCGTTTGTAATTATAATTCGATTAAATGGTAAATTGAGCGAAACAAGTCGTTTCATCTCGTTTTCAATTTTATTTACAACGTCGTTAGTTACTCTCAGACTTCCACTAACTTTATTTGCAAAAATTGATCTAGAAATAGAGTAACTTAGTCTAAACTGAGTATCTCTATATAAATTAAAAACTGCCATTGCAAATAAATAACGGATTCCTCTTTCGTAAACTCCGTTTGCTAATGAATCTTTTAATGTTAAAAGCTTTATAGTTGCATCATAATGGACAGAATAATCGAGTTCTCTAATACGCCCATTTACTAAAGCAGCAATATAAGAAAAATCTTTATCAATATCCGAAATTAAGTCAATTATCTTAATACTTTTATCAAATATCTTTGTTTCGGTGTCGTTGATAGTTAAAATAAAGCTCATTTTGCCTCCTTTCTAAATAAAAATAATTATTACTTTCAAAATTTTTGCGTGAAATTATTATATATGAATAATTAGTTAAAACCTAGAAAAAGTTAAAAAAGTATTTTAAAGAAAAGTCGATCCTTGATACAATATTTTTAGAAAATTTAATTATATATTAATACCAAGCAACACAAAATGAGTGTAAAATATATTCGTTTGAGGAATTTTTATGAGAAATTTTGTATTTATTTCGCCACATTTTCCAGATTCGTATTGGAAATTTTGCATAGCTTTGAAAGATAACGGCTTTAATGTTTTGGGAATAGGAGATGCTCCATATAATGAAATCCCAAACCAATGCCAATATGCATTAAATGAATATTATTGTTGCCCTTTCATGGACGTCTATGAAAACGAAAAAAGAGCATTAAATTATTTTAGAGATAAATACGGACCTATTGAATACATTGAATCAAATAATGAATATTGGCTTCAAAAAGATGCTAAATTAAGAGATGATTTTGGAGTTATGACTTCATTTTCTAATGAAGAAATTGTCTTTAGAATGAAGAAATCTAATCAAAAACAATTTTATGAGCAAGCAGGTCTTAAATGTGCAAGATTCTGCCTTCCAAAATCTTTAGAGGATGTAAAAGCTTTTGCTAATACCGTCGGTTACCCTGTATTTGTTAAACCAAATGTAGGAGTAGGTGCTCAAGGAGCATATAAAATTGATAACGAATTTGAACTTGAAAGCTATTATATGTCTCTTCCAAAGGATAAAGAATATATATTTGAAGAATATGTTGATGGAAGTATAATCTCTTTTGATGGTATTACTAATTCAAAAGGAGATGTAGTATTTGAAACTTCACACTTCTTTGCAGTAAATACTGTTGATGTTGTCTTAAATAAGAGTGATGATATGTATTGCTGTTTGCCTAAAGTTCCTGACGATTTAAAAGAAATCGGAGAAAGAGCAGTTAAGGCTTTTGGTTTAAAAAGAAGATTTTTTCACTTTGAATTCTTTAGATTAAGAAAAGATCATCCATATTTAGGAAAAGCTGGCGACATTGTACCTCTTGAAGCTAACTTTAGAGTAGCAGGTGGATATACTCCAGACCTTATAAACTATGCCAATTCTGTTGATTGTTATCGTATATTTGCTGATGTAATGGCTTTTGATGAAAATAGACAAAAAATGGATTATGAAAAATATTATGCTGTAAGTTCTTCAAGAAGAAATGAAGCACATTATGAACATAGTTTAGATGAAGTTTTAACTAAATATAAGATGAATATTACAACTTATGGATATTATCCTAGAGCATTAAGTGATGATATGGGTGATTCCTATATTATGGCTAAATTTAAAACGCTAGAAGAAGTTAATGAATTTGACAAATTTGTAAGAAAGAAGATTGACTAATGAAGATAAATTTAACTGATGAAAGATTTAAAAATATAAAATTTGATGGTTCTCGTTTCCCTGTCCTTATTGAGATTTCAAAAGGGATGAAGAATAAATACGAAATTGATAAAGAAACTGGTCTACTCAGACTAGATAGGATTTTATATACATCAACTCACTACCCACAAAACTATGGTTATATTCCTTTGACCTTATGTGATGATGGAGATCCAATGGATGTTTTAGTTGTTTCTAGCGAGGAACTTTTGCCTTTATCTTATTGTATGGCAAGACCAATTGGTGTCGTTAGAATGTTAGATAACGGAAGAAGAGATGATAAAATTTTAGCTGTTCCTATTAAAGATCCTTTTTATTCACAAATTAATTCTATAAATGATTTGGCTAAACACCTTGTAGATGAAATTATACATTTTTTCAGTGTTTATAAAGTGCTTGAAGGAAAAGAGACAGCAGTTGGTGAAGTTGGTGACGAAAAATTAGCTCTTGAGCTAATTAATGAATCAATCGCTTTATTTAATAAAACTAACGAATAATAAAATTACCTTAGGTTAAGCCTAAGGTAATTTTGATGTTATTCTTTCTAATTTTTCTTTAGCTATACGAAGATAGACTTCTTCTTTTCGTGAGAGGAAATATGCTAAAGCCCAGTAATAGAATAAGATATCTTGGAATTCAACAAAGATATCGACTCTTTTTCTTTTTAATAATGAATATTTGTATCC
Source organism: uncultured Bacilli bacterium (assembly GCA_944350425.1). Classification (GTDB taxonomy): domain Bacteria; phylum Bacillota_I; class Bacilli_A; order RFN20; family CAG-826; genus Onthovivens. Next base: position 48,627 of record CALVOX010000003.1, on the reverse strand, counting down.
AAAATATTTTTTTAAAAAGTATTCTTCTTGCGAAGAAGTAAGGTTATTCTCACTAATAAAGGAAGCAAGGTCGAATAAAGGATTATTCATCGCTCCGTTTTCCCAATCGATAATGAAAGTTGTGTTGAATCTAAATAGGAGATTTCCTCTAACTAAATCATTATGGCAGAAAGTTAATTCTTCTTTATTGAAAATTTTTTCAACATTTTTAATAACTTTTTTCTCATAATCATCAGCGATGTAATATTTAGGATCGATTAATTCTTTATAATTATTTAAACGATTAAAAAGTTGATAACCATATGGAACTTTTATGCCTGAACCATGAAGTTTTTTTAATAATCTTGCAATATTATTCATAACTTCATTGTTAATTTCTTGATAAAAACGGGTGTTATGAATAAATTTTGTGATTTTATAGCCATGAACTTCATCTAAATAAAGAAGTTTTTCGCTTATTTTTAGAGGTTCTAATACTTTGTAATTATTTTTCTCGTGAGCATAATTAGTAGCTTTTTCAGGATTAATTTTAGGGATTCTTAAAACATAAGCATCATTAATTAAATAATTATTGTTAGTAATGCTTTCCTCTAAAAAAAGAGAAGTGCGGGCTTCTTTTTTTGTGATTTCTGTAAACAAAGTCTTAATGTTTTGATCCATGTAAATAATTATACAAAAAAATAATATTAAATGATAAAATTTTTCACGATATGATAAAAATTGTTTTATATGAACCAGAGAAACCATCAAATGTAGGTAATATTATTCGTACTTGTAATGCTACCGAATCAAGTTTAGTTATTATTGGTCCTTTATCTTTTACTTTAGATGATAAAGCTTTAAAAAGAGCTGGTATGGATTATATTGATTTAGCTAAAATTAAAATCTATCCTTCTTATGAAGAATTTTTAAAAGATTATAGAAATAAAAAGATATTTTACGTTACAAGATATTCAACAAATGTTTATTCTTCAATAAAAGTTAATGATCCTAGTGAAGAATATATTTTTATGTTTGGAAGGGAATCAACTGGAATACCAAAAGAAGTTTTAAAAGAGCATTTAGATACTACAATTAGAATTCCAATGGCAATTTCCGCTAGAAGTTTAAATCTATCAAATAGTGTAGCAATCGTTTTATATGAAGCTTTAAGACAAGTTAATTTTTATGGTCTTGCTACAAGTGAGGTTATTAAAGGTGAAGATTATTTAATTAAGTAATCTTTGTTCGTTTTTGATTAAGCCTTCTATTTCTTTTATATCAATATTTGATTTTGCAAAATAAGAATCGTATTTAATTAAATTGGCTAAGCCTGGAGTTTGGCCTTTTTTAATATCTTTAATTTTAGCAACATATATGGTACCGTCGCTTTTTTTCGATAAATATAATACGAGATTTAAAGCAAAATTAAGTGTCTTATCATCGACATCATTTGTTTCTCGATCGTTATCGTTTAAAAAGATTACCACGTGGGATCCATGTGTATTAGCTATGTGTAAATAAATGTCATTTTTATTGGCTCTTTTGAATGTTAATTCGTTATTTTGGAGGTTATTTTTACCATAAGCAATTCTGTGATTATTGTAGGTAATATAATAGGGATTTATAGCCTTAGTTTCTTTATTTTTGCGATTATTTTTATTCTTTGAAGAATTAAAGTTTTTAATTTTAATTATTTGATTAGTGTTAAGTTCTTTTAAAAGTTCTTCGTAGTCAACTTCGTTATAAATATCTTTTAAAGATAAAATATTATCGATGTATGAGATATCATCTCTTGTTTCTTTTAAGAAATTAGTAGTTAAAGCGATAGTATTTTTTGCCTTTTTATAGATTTTATATAAATACATTAAATTATCGCTCATCGAATATTCTTCTTTTAAAGGAATTTCTTTTCCTTCATAAGTAAAGGAAGATTGTCCTTTTTTAATATCGTGCATTATTGTTAGAAAATAATCGCCATAATCTTTGTACTTTAAGTTTTCACTTGCTTTTGAAAGATCGTTTTGCAAAGAAGCCTCTTTATTTAAAAGAGTTTTTCTTTTTCTTTTAAGTTTTGAAATTAAAAAATCATATTTTTCTTTTAAATATTTCGAATTTATATTAGAAAAATACTCTTTTTCTTTAGTAAGTTCTTGTTCAACATCAATATCTTTAAGAAAATCAATTTTTTTTGGAGGAAGATAGATAGTATTTAATATTAAAGGATGGTTTGTTTCTAAAGAATGATATCTAAAAGCAAGTTCAATCTTATCTTTATTTAAAAGAATTAAATTAGTATTTCCTTTAAAAAGTTCAAATAAAAGGTGGTATTCAATTTTATCGTAAGTATCAGTGGTTTTAATAAATTTAAAATCAATAATTGAATCATCATTTTTTAAAGTTGCTTCAATAAAACATGAATTCAGTAATTTATTTCTTAAGGTTTGAATAAATAAAGATTGAAGTGTGTTTTTATTATTTATTTGATCTGTTACATTAAAAAATGGATTTTGAGATACTAGTGATATAAAAAGAGATAACGAGTGTCTAGAAAAAGTGAATAAATAATCTAAAGAAGAAAGAGCATTAATTTTATTTACATAGGCTCCTTTAAGTTTTTCGTTAACAGTATTTATTTTTTCTTTTAAAAAATCTAATTTTGTCATATAAATTATTATAATAATTGTTTGCTCAATAATATAGTGAAAAACATTGATTGTTTCTTATAAAATATTTGAAAATCAATAATTTTAAATTTAGTATAAAGTTATGAATGAAATTAAAGCTATTTTTTTAGATTTTGATCGGACTTTATTCGATCATAAAGTTAGAAATTATAACGTTAAAGCAATTGAAGGTTTAAACGAAGTTCATAAGAAAGGCATTAAATTAATCATAAATTCAGCAAGAAGTTACTATGCATTAGAAAAATTAAAAGTTTTTGATCTTATACCTTTCGATGGATTCGTTACTTCAAATGGTGCTTTAGCTTCTTATAATAATAAAGAAATATATGCCTATACTTTTAAAGATGATTTAAAAGATAAAATTTTAAATTATTTAAATAATACAGTGTTTTCTTTTTTATTAATTACAAAATCTAAAACTTATATAAATATTAAAAATAAAGATATAGTTGATGATTTTTATAAGGTTTATTATGAGCCATTTCCTTTAGATATTAGCGAATATAAGAATGAAGATATATTAGCTTTCCAAGTTTTTCTATATGAAAACGAGGAAAAAGATTTAAAAGATTTTATAAATAATAACAATCTTTTTTATAATCGATTTGCTGAAAACAATGTTGAAATTACTATGAAAGAATTTAGCAAAGATGAAGGGATTAAAGCAATAATTGATGAATCAAAATTCGAAAGTAATCAAATAATGGCTTTTGGTGACGATATTAACGATATTCCAATGTTTGAATATGTTAAGTTTGGAATTTGCTTAGGAAATGGAAAAGATGAAGCCAAAAAACATGCTTATTATGTAACTGATAACATTGAAAATGATGGAATATATAATGCTTTACAAAAATTTGGTTTACTTGATTAAACATTAAAAAGTTGACTTTTTAGAGTAATTATTGACAAATTATTTCTTGATATTGATGGAGCAGAATAATATCATATTTAAATGGAAAAGGGATTGCTAATTATATTAAGTGGACCAAGCGGGGTTGGAAAAGGTACTGTAAGAAGTTATCTAATAAAAGATCCTTCTTTAAATCTTGCTTTCTCAGTTTCTTGTACAACAAGAAGTCCAAGAGCAGGAGAAGTAGACGGTGTCGATTATTTTTTTATTAGCAAACAAGAATTTCTCAATAAAGTTAGTAAAGGTGAGTTCTTAGAATATACCGAATTCTGTGGAAATATGTATGGAACTTTAAGAACTTACGTTGATAAATTAAGAAGTGAAGGAAAAAATGTTCTGGTTGAAATTGAAACAAACGGAGCAAGACAAGTATTAAAAAGCCTTCACAAAGAAGACGAAATCTCTATTTTTTTAACTTGCCCTTCTATAGAAGAACTTGAAAAAAGAATTAGAGGGAGAAATAGTGAATGTGAATGCAAAATCAAAGAAAGATTAGAAAAAGCTAAAGAAGAACTTAAACTTGCTTCAAACTATGATTTTGTGGTTACGAACGTCGTTCCTCAAGAATGTGCAAAAGAAATTAAACAAATTATTGAAAATAAATTAAAATTAAGTAAATGATTTATTTACTTTCAGTTTTAACTGAACATAAAGTTTTATCTCTTGATAGAAATTTTACTTATTATTCAAGTAAAGAAGTTTTTGTTGGCTCTAGAGTTAGAATAAATTTTAATGGCCAATTTTTAGTTGGATTTATTTTAAAAGTTGAAAAAATAGATGATTTAGAACAAAAGCAGAAAGAATTAGGTTTTAAACTTAAAGAAATTAGTGAAATTATTGACGAGAAACCAATTATTAATAAAAATCTCCTTTATTTAGCAAAAAAAGTTAAAGAAAGATATCTTTACACGATGATTGGGGTATTAAATACAATGTTGCCTCCTTCTTTAAGAGGAGATTCATCGTTTACTAATAAGGCTAAAATCCAATATATTAAGTTTTACGAATTGATTGATGAAAACTATATTCCCGAAAATAAAATCGAAGATAGAATTTTGAATAAATTTGTTAATTCCAAACTAGTTCAATACGATGATCTAGGTGACTCAAAGACTTTAACTAATTTACTGAACAAAAATATAATTAGAATAATAGAAAAAGAGAAATATCGCTATCAAGCTAATGCTACTTTTGATTATGATGAAATTATTAATCTTAGCGAAGAACAAAAGGCAGTTTTAGAAGATATTATCTTCTCACGTGAAAACACTTTCCTTCTTAAAGGGGTTACAGGAAGTGGAAAAACAATAGTCTATATTAAATTAATTGAAGACGCTTTAAAAGAAAATAAAGGTACATTAATTTTGGTTCCTGAAGTTGCCTTAACGCCTTTGATGATTTCGCATATTATCTCTTACTTTAAGGAAGAAATCGCCGTTTTACATTCCTCTTTAACTCAAGCTGAACGATATGATGAATATCGAAAAATCTCGGATGGAAAGGTTAAGATTGTAGTTGGAACAAGAAGCGCTATTTTTGCTCCTATTCAGAATTTAAAATATATTATTATCGATGAAGAACATGATGAATCTTATAAACAAGATTTTGATTTAACATATAATGCCAAAGATATCGCTATACTTCGTAGTAATATTGAAGGCGCAAAAGTAATTTTTGGAAGTGCCACACCTTCGATCGATTTAATGGCAAAAGCTAAAAATAAAAAAATTAGATTAGAAACTTTAAATACGAGATACTTTAATCCGAAAGAAAACGTTATTTCATTAATTGATTTTAAAAGAAAGAGTAATTTTACAAGCGGTTCAGCTATCTTTTCTAATTTTCTGATTGATAAAATATATGAAAAACTTAAGAAAAAACAACAAATTATTTTAATGATTAATAAAAGAGGATATTCTTCAAGCTTAATATGTGACTCATGTGGTTATGTTTTTAAATGTCCAAATTGCAATTTGCCACTTGTTTATCATAGAAGTAATGACCACTTAATGTGCCATCACTGCGATTATGATCATAAATTTACTCATCGTTGCCCAAGTTGTAACTCACTTAACATTAGCTATAATGGGTTTGGTATTGAAAAAGTAAAAGAAGAATTTGAAAAAATATTTAAAGGAGTCGACTACGTTGTTTTAGATAGTGATGAAACCCCAACTTTAAATCAAATTCAAAAAGTTTTAGAAGATTTTAATTCAAAAAAAGTTCAAGTATTAATCGGAACTCAAATTGTAGCTAAAGGACATGATTTTAAAGATGTATCTTTAGTCGGAATTATTAACGCCGATACTATGCTTAATATTCCTTCATATAAAGCAAATGAAAATACATTTTCTTTACTTGTTCAAACTATTGGAAGAAGCGGAAGATATATTGATGGAGAAGCTGTGGTTCAAACATATCAAGTAGATAATAAAGTAATTAACTTTGCAATAAATAGTGATTACGATTCTTTCTATAATTTTGAGATTAAAAGAAGATATAAATACTTTTATCCTCCATTTGTAAATCAAATTGCTCTTAAAGTTTGTTCTAAAACTCCGTATGAAGCTTATAATGAAGCAAGAAGAATTGAGGGCGAATTGACTCGAGTTTTAATTAATGACCACGTTTCGCTTTCAAAAATACAAAATCTATATAAATCATATTATTCTTATACAATAATTATAAAGTCAGGACATTTAACCGGAGTAAAAGTTGTCTTACAATCATTACTATTTAAGTTTCAAAATTCAAAAAATATTCGATTATATGTTGACCTAAATCCTTATGATTTATAATCTTTGATTTTAAGGTTCTAATCTTATATCATAATGTAAGAAAATTAAGAGGCTAAAAAATGATAACAATTAAAGTTTATGGAATTGATCCTTATTTATTAAATGATTTGTCAAGAGATATGACATCTAAACTAGCAAATTTATATGAAATTTCAAAAGATGAAATTAATTTTTTCGCACCTGAATGTTTATATGTTCATGAAGGCGTTGATCAAAATACTTACTCCATTTTAGTAGAAGTTCATGCTCCTAAAAAATTAAGCGTTTTAGAAGAAGATGCTTATAAAATTATTGAAAATTATATTAAGAACATTACCGTTCATTTAGAATGTATCTTCTATTATTTTTCAATCAATAATTATCATAAATATGAAAACGAAGACTATCCTCGTTATATGGATGAAGAAAATTCCGTTGATGTTTATGAGGAAAACGAAGAAGAAAATACTTCTAATGAAGACATTTATTTAGGGAATGCTTTCGAAGGATTTGAAGAAAAATTAGCTAAAGCTAATAAAGAGAAAAAAGATAAATAATGTCAAGTATTTAATTATTTATTTTTCTAACTTATAATTATTTGAAAATAAAAGCTTTTTTGGATAAAAGCAAATTAATTGTCGTTATGGATTTATATGAAACTTCAACCAACATTATTAAAGAAGTCTTTAGAAATCATGAACCTTTCAAAAATGTATTCAAAAGGTATACTAAAGATTTAAGTAGATACGATCAACTTGAAATAGCTCGCATCTCTTCTTTATTTTTCCGTAATTATTTTTTAATTTGCCATTTATCTAAATTATTAAATTTTCCAAAAGAAAGCGATGAAATAATTAAATTAGGTTTACTTTATGTAAATAATGCTTTTACGCATAAAGAAGATTCTAATGCAATGTTTACTTCTTTTTTAACTTTTATTATTCAAAAAGGATATGTTTTAAGTAAAAACGAAATTACCTATATTAGAGAAGTTATTTCTAAAAAAAGAAATTATCTATTTTTTGATATTAAAAAAGGAAGTATCGGTTATTATTCCTTAAGATTTAATAAACCAGAATGGTTAATTAAACTAATTACTAAACAATATGGAAGAATTAATGGTCTTAGAATAGTTTACGAGATTTCATCTATGCCAAGACAGTTTGTGGCAGTTAAATATATGAAAGGTTTTAAGCCAAATTCTAATTATAAGAAAATAAATTCTTATTTTTATGAATTTCTGCTTGATAACTCAATACGAAAAGAGGATGCCTATCATGATGGAATTATTTACTCATCTCAATTTGCAACTCAACTCGTTCTTGATGAAGTAGAAGATTATACTAACTCGAATCTAACTTGTTTTATAGGCGATGAGGATACTATTTGTTATGACTTTTTAAGAAAATTTGCTGACAAAAATAATAAATTATCTTTTGTTTCATCTATGGAAGGTGAAAATAAACTTTTCGCGGGTATTAACGAATATAATTTTGATTACGTGAAAACTTTTACCTCTATCGAGAAGGATATAAACGATGTAGTAAAAGAAGAGCAACACTTTATTCTTTACGCTCCTAAATCTTCTAACTTTGAAATATTTAGAAAAGAACCGGATTACTCTTTATATTTTGATTCAGCTTCTTTTGATCAACTTATCAAAAATCAAAAAGAAGGACTTGTTTCTCTATCGAAGAAGCTAGCGTTTAACGGGGTACTTCTTTATATAGTCCCAACTTTGAATCTTAACGAAACAGCCTATGTTGTAAAAGATTTTATAGAAAAAAATCAAGATTCTTATTCTTTAGATTTACAGCGCATGTATGTTCCAACTAAAGAAGAAAATTCAATTTTATATTTTGCCTTAATTAGGAGAATTAAATAATGTTCAACCTTTATAACTTTAAAATAGAAAAACTAGAAGAACTACTTGTTAATGAGTATTTTCAAAAGAAATATCGTGCTACTCAACTTTTTAAGTGGATTTATGAAAAAAGAGTTACAAATTTTGATGAAATGAGCGATATTTCAGCTGCTTTTAGAGACGTTTTAAAGAAAGATTTTAACTTAAACAAACCAAGTATTTTTAAAAAACAAGTAAGTAGCGATGGAACAATTAAACTATTGCTTCAAATGGAAGATGGCGCTTTAGTTGAAACGGTTTTAATGCGCTATAACTACGGAAATGTTGCTTGTGTTTCTAGCGAAGTTGGCTGCAACATGGGTTGTGCTTTTTGCGCTTCAGGATTTTTAAAGAAAAAAAGAAATTTAGAAACATCTGAAATGATTGGCCAAGTTCTCGTTTTGGATGATTTATTAAAAGAAGAAGATGTTAATAAAAGAGTTACTCACATTGTTGTAATGGGAACTGGAGAACCTTTTGATAATTATGACAATGTTTTAGATTTTATTCGTATATTGAATCATCCTTATGGTTTTGCTATTGGAGCAAGACATATTACTGTTTCTACATGCGGACTAGTTGAAGGAATTAGAAAATATGCTAAAGAAGGTTTACAAATTAATTTAGCGATTTCTTTGCATGCACCAAATGATGAAATTCGCAATAAAATTATGCCAATATCTAAGCAATATCCTATGGATGAACTTATGTCTGCTGTTAAATATTATGAAAAGGAAGCTGGAAGAAGAGTAACTTTTGAGTATATTTTATTAAAAGGATTAAACGATTCACAAGAAAATGCTAAGGAACTTGCAAGACTTATTAAGGGAACTCTAGCTTATGTAAATTTAATTCCATATAATCCAATTAAAGAGCTCGTTTATCAAAGAAGTGATGAAAAATCTGTCCATAATTTTTTAGATACATTAACAAAATGTGGAGTTACGGCTACAATAAGAAAAGAGTTCGGTACAGATATTGATGCTGCATGTGGGCAATTGAGAGCAAAAAATGAGAAGAAATAAGTATAATGGCATTTTCGCCTATAAATGTGACATAGGAAAGATAAGAAAAACAAACGAAGATCAAGTTATGGGATTCGTTAATTTTTCAAATGACGTTTTGCTTTTTGTTGCTGATGGCATGGGTGGTCATAGAAAAGGTGAATTTGCTTCAGGTACAATAAAAGAATTTCTTGAACGAGATTTTAAATCAAAAGATAAATTCTTTTCTATATTTAATGCTTATTTTTGGCTAGTAAAAGAAGTTAAAGCAATTAATAAATTTATTTTCAGAACGCAAGATTTTGATGAGAATTATAAAGGTTGTGGGACAACTTTGTGCTTAGCTTTAATTCATAATGATAAGATTATTATTTTAAATGCTGGTGATTCTAGATGTTATTTCTTAGTAGATGGTAAACTAATTCAAAAAACTGAAGATCAAACATATGTAAATTATCTTTTAAGATCAGGACAAATTAGTAGCAAAGAAGCCGAAACCCATCCAAAAAAGCATTATTTAATCAATGCAATTGGACTTTTCCCATCTGTTTCTTTTGATATAAATATTTATGAATATCATGGCGAGAGTATTTTTCTTTGCAGCGATGGACTTTACAATAATGTTGATAAGAAAGATATTGAGGCTACTTTGAATAATAAAAATACTGTTGATGAAAAAATTAACTCTTTAGTGAATTTAGCAAATTTTAATGGCGGAAGCGATAATATTTCTGCGATTTTATGGGAGTCAAATAATGATTAATATCTCAGACATGATTGATGATAGATATAAGGTGAGAGCTTTTTTAGGACATGGCGGAATGAGTGATGTTTATGAAGCTCATGACATAATAATGAAAAGAAGTGTAGCGATAAAGATTTTAAACGAAGCTTCGATGAATATAACAGAAAATCAAATAAGATTCGAAAATGAAGCCCGTATTGCTTCTTCTTTATATCATCCAAATATTGTAAAAATTTTTAACTATGGAAGATATAAGGGACAAGCTTTTATTGTAAATGAGTTTCAAAAAGGGCAAACCCTAAAAGATGCTTTAAATTTTAAAGGATATTTTTCTTTAGCTGAATCTTGCCAAATTATGATTCAAGTTTTATCAGCTTTAACTTTTATGCATCAAAAAGGAATAATACATCGCGATTTAAAGCCGCAAAATATATTTTATGGGACCGATGGAATTGCTAAAGTTTCGGATTTTGGTATCTCAATTATTAAAGGTTCAAGAATGGGAATCGATGAATATAAAAAAGTTGTTGGAACAGTTCACTATATGGCTCCAGAAGTTATAAAAGGAGCAAAAGCAAACGAACAAAGTGATATTTATAGTGCTGGAGTAACTTTTCTAGAACTTTTAACTGGGTGTTTGCCATTTATGAGTAAGGGAGACGAAGATAACATTAATAAGATAGCCCTTGCTCATATAAAATATGATATTCCTTCGCCATTAAGTTTTATGGTTTCTTTGCCAAAAGAAACAGAAGATATTGTGTTTAAAGCAACTAATAAAGATTTATCTTTAAGATATAAAACGGCAAGTGAAATGAAAAACGATATTGAAAAACTTTATCATAATAAATCTGTTATTTCAAAATCAGTCAATTTTTTTGACCGAATTTTTAACTATAGTAGAAGAAAATAATATAAAATAGAAGTATGAAGAAAGTATTTGTTGCTCCATCAATTTTATCCGCTGATTTTAAAAATTTAGAAAAAGAAATAAGTTCATTGAAAGAAGAAGGTGCATCTTATTTGCACTTCGATGTAATGGACGGGCATTTTGTTAATAATATTTCTTTTGGGCCATATGTTTTAAAATGTATTAAAAATGTTACTTCATTAATAATCGATGTGCATTTAATGATAAGCGATCCTAAAAAATATTATTTAGAATTTATAAAAAACGGTGCAAATATTATTACTTTTCATTATGAAGCGATGAAGAAGGAAGAAATTCTACCATTAATTGAATTAATTCATAAAGAAGGAGCAAAGGTTGGTTTATCAATCAAACCAAATACTGCCCCAAAAGAAATTGAGGATTTTTTACCCTATTTAGATTTAGTTTTAGTAATGAGTGTTGAGCCAGGATTCGGTGGACAAGAATTTATGACAAATTCGTTAAATAAAATCGAATTTTTTGATAAAATAAGAACAGAAGATTCCTATCACTTTTTAATCGAGGTTGATGGCGGAATTAATGATATAACTTCGAGAAAATGCATAGAAAAAGGAGCTGATATATTAGTTTCTGGATCATATATCTTTAAAGCAGAGTCTCGAATGAAAGCAATTTCTTTATTAAAAGGAGAATAGGTTAATATGGCAGTTTCTATATTAGTTTTAGTTATTTGCGGAATTATCTTTACGTCTTTAAGTTTTGGACTTATGGCATTAGCTTTTTCTAAAACTGGAAGTGCAAAATATTCTCCACTTTCTTATCTTCCTTTTGAATTAAATCAATTTAAAAGAGATCAAAAAAAGTCGTGGGGATTAGAAGTTGCACTTTTAATTGGCATTTTATGTTTTGTTTTTGCTGCAGCTTTCTTTATTGTTAAAAACTATACTAAACCGATTGCATATTTTATTGGAATACTTTTTGTGATTGATATTTTTATATTTCATGTTTTATTTTTTATAAAACTTTCCAATTATAAATTACATGTATTTTTTGCAATTGTTTTCTACTTATTAACATTTTTAATTTATTTAGTAGAAATATTTATTTTTACTAATAACTATTCCGCTGGATTTATTGTTTCAAATAAAGTTTTGATTTGGGTTTTTACTATAATCGGTATAATTTTTCTACTAATTATTGGTTTAAATCCAACATATAAAAATTGGTCAAAAATGGTAAAAGTTGATGCCCAAACTTTCTATAGACCTAAGTTTAATTATCTTGCAGGTTTAGAATGGGGAAGTTTTTTAGCTTATATTATTTCATTTATCCCTTTAATTACAGCAGCTTTTGGTTAAAAAATAACCAAGTCAACTTGACTTGGTTATTTAAATTTATAAATTATATTATTTAGCGTTAGATTTATTGAGTGTTCTATAAGCTCTAGCACTCATTCTAACTTTACAGATTTTTCCGTTAATTTCAATTTTATAGGTGTGGAGATTGACATCCCATCTTCTACGTGTAGCAATAAGTGAGTGTGAACGTTTGTTTCCGCTAACTGGATGTTTACCTGTAATTGGGCATACTCTAGACATATTCGAGACCTCCTTTTTCAATTAATGCTTAAAGATAATACCACAAAAGGAAATGCCCTGCAACAATAAAAGAAGGAATATAATCGAGTTTCTTTCTATTTAATTACGATAATTAAATAGATGATTTTTGCTTAATAATTTAAAAAAATATCTTATAAATCTTACACAAAAAAACTTTATTTTTGCTTTTTTATAGAACCTATTAATGATATAATTTCAATGTTATTTTTTATACAAATTATGAATTTATTTAATATAGTTCCTAGTAATTATTTCTCTATATTTTCTGGAAAAAATAGAGAGATTTATATCGAAGCTTTGCAAATTCTTTATTCATTACTTCAAAATGAAGAAAGTGTAATAAAAAAGAATGATTTTTTAAGTGCAATTAAAGCTAAAGAAACGAGTTTAGATTTATTGGATTTGGAGGAAGAATTAAGTAAGGAAGAGTTAGAAGAAGGTGCTTTGCTAAGCGATTCTTCAAAAGCTTCTTTTATTTTAAGAAGATTAGAAGAAACAGGTTGGGTCGATATTTCGATGGATATAGATAACTATGAAGAAGTAGTAGTTTTACCACCTTATACAATTTCATTATTAAAAACATTTAATGATATTGTTAGTGATGAAGAATCTCCTTATGTTTCTTTAGTTCATTCAACTTATAGCGAATTAAAACTTGAAGATGAAGAACTTGATGATTTAATCTATGCAACTCTTTTAAGATGTTATGAAAATACTAAGAAATTAAAAGTTGAACTTATTACTTTAACTCACTCAATTAGAATATTTCAAAATAGATTGACTAAATTATTTGATACAAACGAAGTTTTGCATTCTTATTTTGATATTTATAAAAAGAAAATTAGTGATCGATATTACCATCCATTAAAAACTTTTGATAGTGTTGCTAAATTTAAAAGGCCTATTATTAAAATCCTTGATAGATGGTTAAATAACAAAGAAATTAGAAATAAATTAGTTTTACTTGCTTCTTTGAGTGCAAGAAATAATAATAAGCAAGAAATTGAAAATGATATTATTACAAAAATAAATTACATAACTGATACTTATTCTAGTCTTAATTCATTAATTAATTCGATTGACAAAGAAAATAGTCAATACACTAAAGCTTCTACTCAAAAGATTTTATATTTAAATAATTCTGACCGAACCATTAAAGGTCATTTAGAAAATATCTTTAAATATTTTGCTGCTAGTAAAGATGATACTCGTTTCCGCAATAAAATCTTAGATATGATGAACGAGTCTTTTGATTTCTATGAGCAAGGTTACATTGATTCTGACTCACTTATTTTACCAATCTTAAAAAGATTTAAAGAAAAAGGTGAACCAATGGAAATTCCTTATTTTGATGATGCTAGCGATGTTATGATGGATGAATTTATTGAACATACATCAAATATGTTTAGCGATGATAAGGTTTATTCATTTATTGAATCTTCACTTTCAGGAAAGAAAGAAATTTCAACTAAAGATATGGTTTTAGATTCGGAAGAATCGATTATTTACTTAATTTTAGCTATTTGTAAATATGACGATGATACTTCGTTTTATACAATTGAGTTGAACGATAACAAAGAAGTTGTTAACGGCGGATATTTAATTCCTGATTTCACTTTTGTAAAAAAAGACGAACAAGTAAAGGAGGATAATTAATAATGTTTGAAGAAAAATATAACGAACTATCTCTTGGTGAAAAAAACCAATTTGGAAGTATTGTTAATACAATTTTGCTCAAAGGTTTTATCGTTAGAGATATCTTTGACCCTAAAGAAAAAATTATAAAAATATCTCCCACCTACCGTTTTATTGAAAAAAATTATGAGTTAATTAACTCTTATCTTTCCTTTGCTAATTGGAGAATTGAAAAAGATACTATTTTAGGCGTTGTTGCTTTGCTAAATGAAAATAATGAAAATCATTTTCGTCTTGATAGAGAAACTTCTTTATTAATTTTTACATTGAGATTAATTTATGAAACCGAAAGAGATCAATCTTCTTCTACAAGTGAAGCAATTTATTTAACTACTCAATCTTTAGTAAGAACAATGTTAGAACATGGAATTTTACTTCCAAATAAAAAACTAACTGGAAGAAATTTAGCAAAATCATTAAGATTTTTAGTCCAACATAATATTTTAAATAAAGTTAGTGGAAATTATGATGAAGGGAATGTAGCTTTTTATATTCTTCCTTCGATTGTATATGCTTTAGACAATGAGAAAGTTGCTGCAATGTCGAATGCACTTGATCAAATTAATTCCTTAAACGAAAATGATGAGGTAAAAGAAGATGAAACTTATTACGAAAATTAAAATTATAAACTGGCATTATTTTTGGAACGAAACTTTTGATATTAAACCTATTGTATTTTTAACTGGACTTAATGGTAGTGGTAAATCAACTTTGATTGATGGTATTGAAGTTGTTTTATTAGGAGATACTACAGGTTATAACTTCAATAAAGCCGCTTTAGGAAAATCTTCTCGTACCTTAAAAGGTTATCTTAGAGGTGAAATTGGCGATGATTCTTCTGGTGGTTTTAGATACCTAAGAAATGGAAGATTTACTTCTTATATAGCAATTGAATTTCATGATGATTTTGAAAATAAAGATTTTGTTTTAGGTATTTGTTTAGATACTTATGAAGATGGAAGTGAAGAACATCATTTCTTTAATATTGAAGATAAAATTCCTGAAAATGAATTTGTTGTTAATAAAGTACCGCTTGAATATAAAGCATTAGTTAAATATTTGAAGAATGAATACGACGGTAAATATCGTTTTTTCGATTCAAATAAACAATATCAAGAATTTTTAAAAAGACGTCTTGGCGGATTAAAAGATATCTATTTCTCGCTTTTAAAGAAATCGACATCTTTCTCCCCAATTACAGATATTACAACGTTTATTACCGAATATGTTTGTAACCCACAAGAAAATTTAGATTTATCGCATCTTCAAGAAAATATTTTACAATATCGTAAACTTCAAGTTGAAAGCGAAAATATTAAGCAAAGAGTTGATAAACTTGAAGAAATTTCTAGGGTCTATTCTTCTTATAAAGAAAGAGAAGGAGATTTTTTACTTAACAAATATTTAATTGAAAGGTGTGAGCTTTATTCTAGTGAAGAAAAATTAAAAGCTTTTAAAGAAGAAATCGTTAAAAGTGAAGATAGAATAAAAGAAATTGATAACGAACTAGAAGAATATAGATTAGATTTAAACGAACTCGAAAAAAGAAAACTACGTTTAATTCAAGATAAAATGAATAATAATGTCGCAAAGATTAGTGAAGATTTATATAATCAAAAGAAAGAAGTTAACCAAAAAATTAATCAAATAAATGAAGAAATATCTAGCGTTAATTCTGAATTAACTTATTATGTTAATTCATATTTACATGAAGCTAATTCTTTACTTGAAAATTTAAATAAAGTTGATAAAGATGCTCTTGATGAAGATAAAGCAGAGGAAATTTCTGAAATTTTGACTTCGTCTAAGAATGTTGTTAAAGTTGGAACTTCATTAAAATCAAAAATTGAAACTGATATTTTAAGTATAAACAAAGATGATTTGAGTGAATTTAAAGATGTTACGAAAAACTTTAAAGAAAACGTTTCTTCTTTAGCTATTTCTTTGGCTAGAACTATTTCTAATCTTTCTAAACGTGTCGAAAGTTTAAAAGAAGAACAAGCAAATATGAAAAAAGGTACTAAACCTTTTGACCAACGTTTAACTTTAATCAAAAAAAGATTACAAGATGAATTATCTTTAAAATTTAACAAGAAAATCGATGTCGAACTTTATTGCGACTTAGTTTCTATTAAAGACGAAGAGTGGGCTAATGCAATTGAAGGTTATCTCTATTCACAGAAATTTAACCTTTTTGTTGCCCCAAAATATTACCTTGATGCTTATAGTATTTTAAGAAGACTACTTGAAGAATATCGTTATTATTCAACTGCTTTAGTTGACCAAGAAAAAATCATTGATCGTAATTATGAATATAACGAAGATTCACTTGCTTCTGAAATTGAAACTGAACATGAAGGTGCAAGAGCCTATACAAATTTCTTAATTGGAAGACTTACTAAGGCTGATGATATTGAAGAGGCTCGACTTTCTCAAAATGGTATAACAAGAGAATGCGATTTATATCGTAATTTTACTCTTTCTAAAATTAATCCTCGTTTATATCAAGAAAGTTATATCGGTCGAGATATTGGCTCACGTTTCTTTGACGAAAAAGCAAAACAACTTAAATCTAATTTATTAAATATTTCTTATTATAAAGAATTAAATAATTTAATAACTGAAGCTAATAATCTTGAACTTATATCTAATAGTGAAATTGAACATATTTTAAAATCTATTGCAAGAAGCAGTGAATTAAAAGGTTACAAAGAGACTTTAGAATACCTTGATAATGAACTTAGCGAACAAGACACGGCTCTAATTGCTTCTTTAGATAAACGTTTAGAAGACGTTGACGATGATATTAAAGAGGTTAATGCTCAAAAAGAATCATTACTTTTAGAAAAAGGAAATTTAATTAAGCAAATTGAATCTTTGAAAAATGATAAGGTAAGCACTGAAGAAAATCTAATTAAAGAAAGAAAGGAATCTTTAGATAAAAATTATGATGTTTCATTTGTTTTAAGCGAAGCTGAGCCTTATTTTAAAGAAAAAGTTGCTGAAGGTAAAACTTATATTGAAATTTTAAGCGAAGCAAATGCTACTCTTTCAAGAATTCAATATATTTTCAATAATATTTTTACTCAAGTTTGTAAATTAAGAAGAGATTATGTTCATGAATATCGACTTTCTTACGATCCTGATACAAAAGATAACGAGACTTTTGAAAAGGAACTTAAAGAATTTAGAGACGTTAAGCTCCCTGATTATACGGAACAAATTCATGATGCATACTTAAAAGCAACTCAACAATTTAAAGATGATTTTATCTTTAAACTTAGAGGAGCGATTAGTGATGTTGAAGACCAAATCGACAACCTTAATAATGCTTTAAAAGAATCTTCTTTTGGTGTTGACTTATATCGTTTTACAGTAAAACCATCCTTAGTCTTTAGAAGATATTATGATATGCTAAAAGATGATATTATTCTCGAAGGCGGAGAAGATGAATCCTTATTCTTAAATAAATATAAAGATGTTATGGAGGATTTATTTAGACAAATTGTCGATGTTAATGACGATAAAGGAAGTAATGAAGAACTTCTCCAAAATATTTCCAGATTCACTGATTATCGTTCTTATTTAGATTTCGATCTTATTGTTATAAATAAAGAAAGCGGCGAAGAACAAAGACTTTCTAAAATGATTAAAAAGAAGAGTGGTGGTGAAACTCAAACTCCATTCTATATTGCGGTTCTTGCTTCTTTTGCACAACTTTATCATGTTAATCAAGAAGGAGAGATGGCAAATACCTCTAGACTCATTGTTTTTGATGAAGCATTTTCCAAAATGGATAGAGGAAGAATTAAAGAAGCTGTTAAACTTCTTAGAAAGTTCAATCTTCAAGTTATCATCTCTTGTCCTAGCGATAAAATACCAGATATTTCGCCTTTAGTAGACGAAACATTAGTTGTTTTGCATACAAAAAATTCATCTTGTGTTAGAATTTTCTCAAAATTAGATTAAATTTGATTTATTATATAGATATCAGAAAAATATTTTACCTAAAAAATATAATACAAAAAGGGAGGAAAATATGGGTAGAAATGTTGTAGCAATGATTCTTGCTGGAGGTAAGGGTACTAGACTCCATGCTTTAACCAAAAGAGTTGCTAAACCAGCGGTTTATTTTGGTGGAAAATATAGAATCATAGATTTTTCTTTATCTAACGTAGCTAATTCTTCGATTGACTCGGTTGGTGTTTTAACTCAATACGAGAGTATCGTTTTAAATAACTACATTGGTAATGGTGCCAAGTGGGGATTTGATGGAGTTGGTTCAACTTGTGTAGCTTTAGCCCCACGTCAAACAGAAGATGGAGCTAATTGGTACAAAGGAACAGCTGATGCAATTTATCAAAACTTAGCATTTCTCGATGATGAAGATCCAAAATACGTATTAATCTTATCTGGCGATCATATTTATAAAACTACTTATGATAAGATGATACAACTTCATATCGAGTCAAAGGCCGATTGTACAATTTCAGTTCTTGAAGTTGATATTAAAGAAGCTTCAAGATTCGGAATACTTGAGGTTGATTCTAATGATACAATTACAAAATTCGTTGAAAAACCAAAAGTACCTAAATCAAATCTTGCCTCTATGGGTGTTTACGTATTTACATATAAAGTTTTAAGAAAAGCTTTGTTAGAAGATGCTAAAGATCCAGATAGTGAGCATGATTTTGGAAAAAATATTATTCCTAAGATGTTAAATAATAATCAAAAATTAGTTGCTTATAGATTTAAAGGATATTGGAGAGATGTTGGAACTCTTGATTCTTTACATCAAGCTAATATGGAACTTTTACCATCTCAAAGAAATGAAGAAACAATTCATTTCGATGATTATCCAAAAGTTTATAGTGAAGATACATCATCTTATCCTCAATTTATCGATAAATCTGCCGTTGTTAAAGATTGCTTAATCAATCAAGGCGCTTTCATCTATGGTAATGTTGAAGAGTCTGTTATTTCAAACGAAGTTTTAATCGAAAAAGATGCTAAAGTAATTAAATCTGTCTTAATGCCTGGTGTTGTTATTAAAAGCGGCGCTTATGTTGAAAATGCAATTTTAGGGCCAGATACAATAATTAAAGAAAATGAAGTAATTAATAAAGGAACTGGAGAAATCATTCTTTTAGATTACGAAAGGAATTTACAATAATTATGAAGAACGTTTTTGCACTTATTGATTTACATGCATCTCCTGAACTTGGTGTTTTAACAGAAAAAAGACCTGTTGCTTCAACAACAGTTTTAGGTAGATATGCTTTTATTGATTTCGCTTTAAGTAATTTAACTAATTCCGGTATTGATGATATTAGTATTTTGATTAAAGACCATTTTAGAAGTGTTGTTAAACATTTAACCAACAATAATACTTACTTAAAAAATTCTAAAACTGGTTATTTCAATTTAATGTTAAATGAAGATGGCTTAAAAAATCCTTATTTCAATACAGATATTAATAATATTAGAGCTAACGATTACTTCCTTTATGATGAAAGCTCAAAATATGTAATCGTAATCCCTGTTGGATTTATTTCAAGAGTCGATTATGCAAAGGTAATTGATGAACATATCGCTAGCGGAAAAGGGGTTTCTTGTGTTTATACTCCTGTTAAAAATGCTGGGGTTGATTTCCTTGGCTTAAATAAATATACAATCAACGCCTTAGGAAATATCCAAAAAGTTGAAGAAATTACTTCGAATGATGATGAAGTTTATTTAGGTCTTAAAACTTTTGTTTTCAATAAAGAAGTTTTAAAAGATTTTTTAAATAAAACAGGTTCTTTATCGAAAGCTTTCTCAATCACTGATATGATGACCTATATTCAAAAATATGGTGATACGAATATCCATGCTATCAAAAATGAAACACCAGTCCGTTATGTTAACTCTTTAGAAAAATATTATAACGTTTCAATGGAACTTAAAGAGTTACTTGGACATGATTCTTGCCATTTCTTTGATAAAGAATGGAAAATATATACAAGAACTCATGATACTAGACCAGTTTTATATGGCCAAAAAGCATCAGTTAAAGATTCTTTAATTGCTAATGGTTGTACAGTTTATGGTACTGTTGAAAATTCAATTTTAGCTAGAAATGTTATTGTTGAAGAAGGTGCTAGCGTTAAAAACTCAATTATTTTTACTGATTGTGTTATTAAATCTGGTGTACATTTAGATGGAGTCATTGCTGATAAACTTTGCAAATTTGAAAATAAAAAAGAAGTAAAAAGCAGTGATGGTTCTTTAATCTATGTTCCACAAGGAGTGAATTTATAACTATGAACATCTTAATGGCCACAAGCGAATGCTTGCCTTATTCGAAAACAGGTGGTCTAGGAGACGTCGCTTATTCTTTAAGCAGAGAATTTGTAAAGAAAGGGCATAATGTTCTAGTAGTTTCACCTTTATATAAGAGTAAATTTAATTTTGAGAAAAACCATGTAACTTTTATTTATTCTTTTCCGGTAAAAATGTCTTGGAGAGAACAAAATGCTAATATTTTATATTGCTTACATGATGGAATCGATTATTTCTTCATTGAAAACGATTATTATTTTAGTAGAGATGGCGGTTTATATGGCTTTTATGACGATGGTGAAAGATTTGCATTCTTCGCTAATGCGGTAATTGAACTTATCAAACATTTACCATTTAGAATTGATATTTGCCATGTTCACGATTGGCAGGGAGGAATGATTCCTTGTATCCTAAAGAATTTATATCAAAACGATCCTATTTTAGGAAAGATTAGGACAGTTTTAACAATTCATAACCCATTATTTAAGGGATATCTTTCAAGAGAATCTTTAGGTGATTTATATAATTTACCACTTTGGTTATATGATAACGGTAGTGTTAGATTTGATGATCAAGTTTCAACCTTAAAAGCTGGAATTAAATATGCCGATAAAATAACAACTGTTTCGCCAACACATGCTTTTGAACTTACAACCGTTGAAGGTAGCAAAGGACTTTGGTACGACTTAGTTTTAAGACAAAACGACTTTGTTGGTATATTAAATGGAATGGATTACAAAGAATTTGATCCTTCAAAAGATAATTTGATTTATCATAAATACAATACTAAAAATTTCTTAACAGATAAAAAAATTAATAAAGAAACTTTTGCTA
The DNA here is from genome assembly GCA_944350425.1 of uncultured Bacilli bacterium. Classification (GTDB taxonomy): domain Bacteria; phylum Bacillota_I; class Bacilli_A; order RFN20; family CAG-826; genus Onthovivens. The sequence continues at coordinate 27,258 of CALVOX010000003.1, read as the reverse complement.
AAGAACATGGTCTAGATCCAAATAAACCTCTTTTTGCAGTAGTTTCTCGTTTAACAGATCAAAAGGGCTTAGATTTAATCTATGCTATGGCTGAACATTTAATTGGAAATGGTGGAACTTTTGCAGTTTTAGGAAGCGGACAATATGATGCTGAACAAATGTTCAATGATTTATATTCTCGCCATCCTAATGATACTTTTGTCTATATTGGCTATAGTGATGATATCGCTCATAAACTTTATGCTTCTAGCGATTTCTTCATTATGCCAAGTGCATTTGAACCTTGCGGTTTAGGACAAATGATTGCTCATCGATATGGTTCTTTACCATTAGTTAGAAGAACAGGTGGGTTAAAAGATAGTGTTATTTGCTATGATAAAGAAAGAAAAAATCAAGATGTAGCTAATGGTTTCGGTTTTGATGATTATAATCAAGATAGTGCAAGACGGTGCGTTGATGTCGCTTTAGATACTTTCTATAATCATAAAAAGGTATTTAATGAACTTGTACATAATGCAATGAAAGCAGACCATACTTGGGATAAGAGTGCAGATAAATATCTTGAACTTTACGAGTTAGTTCTTTCCTATAACAATTAAGTCTCTTGAAAAAGGTTATCAATAATGATAACTTTATGAATGACGAATAATTTATTTATTTAACTTATAGAGAGCTATGTTTGGTGGAAGGTAGTAGTTATAAAATAAAGTCTCATCGTTATTAAATTATTTTTAACAAATTAAGTGCGTATTATTTTATACGAAATAAGGTGGTACCGCGTAAATTAAGTTTTTACGTCCTTATATCTTTTTGATATAAGGACTTTTTATTAGAAAGGAGTTTTTATGGCTTATAACCATTTAGCAGTAGAGAAGAAATGGAGAGAGATTTGGTTAAAGAACAAAGAATATAAAACTGATGTTTATGATTTTTCTAAACCAAAATATTATGTACTTGATATGTTCCCTTTCCCTAGTGGCCAAGGTTTACATGTAGGTCACCCAGAAGGATATACAGCAACTGATATTATTGCAAGAATGAAGAGGATGCAAGGTTTTAATGTTCTTCATCCTATTGGTTGGGATTCTTTTGGCCTACCTGCAGAACAATATGCGATGAAAATGAATAAACATCCATATGAATTTACTATAAAAAATATTAATAACTTTAGAAGACAATTACAGTTGCTTGGTTTTTCTTATGATTATGACCGTGAAGTAACAACTTGTGAGCCTTCTTATTACAAATGGACACAAAAGATATTTTCAATGATGTATCAAGATAATCTTGCTTATGTCGATTATAAACCTGTTAATTTTTGTCCTGAACTTGGTACTGTCTTAGCAAATGAAGAAGTTATTGACGGAAAAAGTGAAAGAGGAGGCTACCCTGTAATTAGAAAGCCAATGAAACAATGGAATTTAAGAATTACTGCTTATGCCGATAGATTAGCAAGCGATTTAGATGAACTCGATTGGCCAAATTCAACGATTGAAATGCAAATAAACTGGATAGGAAAAAGCTATGGAACTGAGATAGTTTTTGATGTTAAAGGTACAACTGATTCATTTAAAGTATATACAACAAGAGCTGATACATTATTTGGAGCAACCTTTGTTACTTTAGCTCCAGAACATCCTTTAGTTAAGAAGATTACTACTAAGGAGGAAAAAGATAAAGTAGAAGCATACATTAAAGAATGCGAATCTAAATCAGATCTTGAAAGAACAGGAACTAATAAAGAAAAAACCGGTATTTTTACTGGCGCTTATGCAATTAATCCAATCAACAATAAAGAAATTCCTATTTATATTGGCGATTATGTCTTAGCTTCTTATGGAAGCGGAGCTGTCATGGCTTGCCCAGCTCATGATGAAAGAGATTATGTTTTTGCTAAAAAGTATGGTATTGATATTATACCTGTCTTAGAAGGAGATATTTCTAAAGAAGCTTTTACTGGCGATGCAAAACATATTAATTCTGATTTTATTAACGGAATGATGATTGATGAAGCCAAAAAAACGATTACTAATAAATTAATTGAACTTGGTAAAGGCAATTTTAAAGTCAACTACAAACTTAGAGATTGGCTTTTCTCTAGACAAAGATATTGGGGAGAACCTATTCCTATTATTTTCTATAAAGATGGAACAGTAGGGGTCGAAGATGATTTACCTTTAGTTTTACCAGAGCTTGATGAATATAAACCATCAGGAACAGGAGAATCGCCACTAGTTCACGCTATTTCTTGGTTGCACGTAAACAAAAACGGTAAAGAAGGTGTTAGAGAAACTAACACAATGCCTCAATGGGCTGGATCTTGTTGGTATTATATAAGATATATCGATCCACATAATGATAAAGAAATTGCTGATAAAAAACTTTTAGACCACTGGTTACCTGTAGACTTATATGTTGGTGGACAAGAACATGCAGTTTTACATCTACTTTATGCTCGTTTCTGGCATAAATATCTTTATGATAAAGGCGTAGTTTCTTGTAAAGAACCATTTAAAAAATTATTCCATCAAGGGATGATTCTAGGTTCAAATGGTGAAAAAATGTCAAAATCTAGAGGAAACGTTATTAATCCTGATGATATTGTTGAAAAATATGGTGCCGATACATTAAGACTTTACGAAATGTTTATGGGTCCTTTAGAAGATTCCTTGCCTTGGAATGATGGCGGATGTGAAGGATCTAGAAAATTTATTGATAGAGTTTATCGTCTTTATACCGAAAGCGAATATGTAACTAGATTTAGTGACGAAAACTTACATGAACTCGATTATGTCTATAATTATACTGTTAAAAAAGTTACTAAAGACTTCGAATCATTACAATTTAATACTGCAATTTCACAAATGATGATATTCATTAATGAGGTTTATAAAGCTAAATCAATTTATAAGCCTTACATGGAAAATTTCATTAAAATGTTTGATTGTATTTGCCCTTTTGTTGGAGAAGAAATTTGGCATATTTTAGGACACGACGATATGATTACTTATACTTCTTGGCCAACATACGATGAATCTAAACTAACGAAAAATACTATTAAACTTGCTGTTCAAGTAAACGGTAAATTAAGAGATACAATCGAAGTTAATGTTGATGAAGATGAAAATAGCGTTAAAGAAAAAGCCTTAGGCTCAGAAAAAGTAACGAAATTCATTGAAGGTAAAGAAATTGTTAAAGTAATTTACGTTAAAGGAAGAATCGTAAATATTGTAATTAAAGGTTAAAAAATTAAATTAGAGCTCGATGAGCTCTAATTTTTCTTATAATGTTTAATTATTAATTTTATTGATTTTAACTAAAAGTGAGATTATTATTTATTACGTACGTTTCACGATACTAAGAAATTAGATTGTAGAAAGGAGAAAGTATGATTTTGTGTTTAGATTGTGGGAATACTGCAATTGATCTCGGCTTTTATGATGAAACGGGACTTTTGAAAAGTCGTTATTTGTTTTTATCTAAAGAAACTAGAAGTAGCGACGATTTTGCTATGCGTTTAAAACTTCTTGTTGCTCAAGATAATTTATCCTGTAACGGAGCGATTATTTCAAGCGTTGTACCATCATTAACAAAAGTATTAGAAGATTCAATTAGAAAAGTATTCAACGTAAAAGTCAAAGTTTTAAATAAAGATTTAAAAACTAGACTTCCAATTAAAATCGATAATCCAAAAGAACTTGGAACCGATTTTATTTCTACGGCTGTAGGAGCTTTAGAAAAATATAAAGCACCTCTTGTCATTGCAGATTTAGGAACTACCACTAAATTATCTGTTATCGATAAAAACGGATATTTTGTTGGTGGAATTATTACTGCTGGAATGAAAGTATCTTTAAAAGGTTTAGTTGATAATACTGCCCAACTTTACGATGTATTGTTAGAAAAACCAAGCAAAATTATTTGCAAAAATACTAAAGAATGTATTCAATCCGGTGTAATTTATGGCCAAGCTTATATGGTAAGCGAATTTGCAAGACGTATGGAAAATGAATTAGGTTACACTTTAAATAGAGTTTTAACTGGTGGATTTTCTAAAATTATTAAAGATGAGATTGTCTGTTTTGCTTATGAAGAAAATTTAGCCTTAGATGGATTATTTAAGATTTATAAAATTAATGAAAGTGAGAAATAATAATGAAAAATTTACATTTAATGAGAAGCATCGCAATTGATGCATTATTTATTGCGCTTTTTGTGCTTTTTACATTCGTTCCTTATTTAGGATATATTCAAGTTGGACCAATTTCAATTCAAATCATGCATCTTTTTGTTTTAATAGGAGCATGTATATTTGGATGGAAAAAAGGGTTATTTTATGGTTTTATTTTTGGTCTAACATCATTAATAAAAGCTAGTATGTACCCAGGAACTATTGATTTTGCTTTTTTAAATCCTTTTGTTTCTGTACTCCCAAGAGCTTTATTTGGTTTAATCGCTGGACTTGTTTTTGATTTAGTTAAAAAACACACTAACATTGTTAAGTTTTCAATTGTTGCACCATTTTTATGTTTTGCCTTCACTTGCTTACATACAGTTTTAACAATGTCTTGCCTATATGTTTTTGGAGTTTTAGACCCATTCCATATTACTGCTTCATTAGGATTAAGCAATGTTTTAAATAACGAGGCATTCTTGGCATTAATCTCTACAGCGGCCGCAGTTAATATGCTTGTAGAAAGTGCTATTGCTTTTGTTATTGTTTTACCTGCATATTTAGCAATTAGACAAATTAAATTCGTTAAAGAGATAGATGATAATAAATTTAAAGTAGTTCGCGCATAGCAAGTTTTTTAAAATTAAGTATAATATTTCTTGCGAGGATTTTTTATGAACGAAATTAATTTTAAAGAATTGGTAAAACCTTATTATAATGACGCTTTAGAAACATTAAAAAAAGATATCTCTATTGATAGTGTTTATGATGGTAAAACAATCTCAAAAGATGCTCCTTATGGAGAAGGTGTTAAAAAATGCTTCGATTTTTTAAGTGAATTAGCTTTAAAAGATGGTTTTAGCATTGATAGATGCGACGGAAGATGTTTAGAAATTTCTTATGGTGAAGGTCAAAATTTGATTTATGTTTTAGCCCACCAAGATGTTGTTCCTGTATCAAGTGTTGGGTGGAACAGTGACCCTTTTACACCAACCTTAAAAGATGGTTCTCTTTATGGTAGAGGAACAAGTGATGACAAAGGGCCAGGCATTGCATCTTATTATGCTTTAAAAGCTTTAAAAGATAATGGCTTAATTAAAAACTTTAGAGTAAGACTTGTTTTTGGAGGAGATGAAGAAAGAGGTTCATCTTGCCTAGAATATTATTTCAATGAGTTAAAGAAAGAGCAACCAACCTATGGTTTTACACCAGATGGTGATTTCCCATTAATTTATGGCGAAAAAGGTATTACAAATTATCGCTATGAAGGCAAAGAAGAATTTGAAGATATTATTTCTATAAAAGCTGGAGTAGTAGTCAACTCTGTTATTGATAGTGCTGTTGTTAAAGTTAAAACACCAGAGAAATTAGAAGAATATTTAAAGAAACATGAGCTAATTAAATATAAAAAATTAAATGATAATACTTTCGAGTTTATTGGAAAAGCTGCTCATGGTTCTACTCCTGAACTTGGTGTTAACGCTGGTGTAATTGCTTTATCTGTTTTGGGTGATTGCTACAATGAGCCACATTTATCACTTTTAGCTAACGAATACGAAAATCCTTTCGGAAAGAATTTGTATTGCTATTACGAAACAAAAAACATGGGTTCAACAACTTATAATGTTGGCTTAATTTCTTATGAAAATTCAATGTTTACGATGGATGTTAATTTTAGATATCCAGAAAATGTTAATATAGATGAAGTAATTTCTAAGATTAGAAGCGAATCTCCTTACGAAATTACTTATAGTAAAGGTTCTGAAGTTTTATATTTTGATCCAGAAAATACCCCATTCATCAAAGTCTTGGCTAATATTTACGTTGAAGAAACTGGTGATACTATTAATAAACCAAAAACAATTGGTGGCGGAACTTATGCCAAAGAAGCTAAAAGCACTGTTGCTTTTGGTTCAAATTTCCCTGGCAAAATCGATCATATTCATGATGCTAATGAAAAAATTGACTTGGAAGATTTCTATACATCCATGTCACTTTACGCTCATGCAATTTACGCTTTAGGTAACTTAAAATAATGAGAACGAAATTCAAACAATGGGCAGTAGATTATTTAAATGAATCACGAAATATCTTTAAATTAGAAGATATTGATTCTATAAAAGCTTTTTTGAATGAGAAGGCATGTTTTTTAGAAATTGGCCCAGGTAAAGGCAAATTTATTTTAGGAATGGCTGAAAAATTTCCTAATTATAATTTTTTGGTAGTCGAAATTTCTCCTACTATTGCTGGAATTTGTTTAAAAAAGATTGATGAAAATAAGGAAATTAACAATGTTAAAATGGTAGCTGACGACTTTTTTAAACTATCTTCTTTGCTAGATAAAGATACCTTTGACGGAATTTTTTTAAACTTTAGTGACCCTTGGCCTAAAAAAAGACATGAAAAAAGAAGACTTACTTCAAAGTTGTTTCTAGAATCTTATAAAAATATTTTAAAACCAGATGGAAAAATTTATTTTAAAACAGACAATGATGACTTCTTTACTTACTCAAGAGAATCTTTTATTGAGAATGGCTTTAAAATTATTTATGAGAATTTAGATTATCAAGTTGATGCAAGTGTTGATGAAGAAACAGAGTTTGAAGAAAAGTTTAAGTCTCAAAATATAAAAATTAAAAAACTCATTTTAACTAAATAAGGAGAGAATATGGAAAGGTTATTAAATGATTTAGAAATTAAATATTTTAAAGAATTAACCCAACTTAATGGAGTTAGCGGAAATGAAAAACAAGTAGCTCATTATTTAGTTAGTGAGTATAAAAAATTAGGTTTAGAACTTGTAAAAGATAATTTAGGTTCAATTTTTGCTTTAAAAAAGAGTAAAAATAATCCAACTAATCTCAAAGTTATGATTGATGCTCACATGGATGAAGTTGGGTTTATGGTTAAAGATATTAAAGAAAACGGCTTAATCGTTCCTTATCCTTTAGGAGGATTTAACTACCAAACATTATTATCAAATAGAGTCACTTTAACTACAGACGAAGGAAAAACTTTCGAAGGTGCGATAGATTCAACCCCACCACATTTATTAAAAGGGCAAAGCCAAGAAGTTAATAGAGATAATTTATTAATGGATTTTGGCTTTATTTCTAAAGAAGATGCTATTACTAACGGAGTCGAAATTGGAAACATGATTTCTTTAAAAGGAGAAATCGAGTTTTTAAATAGTGGAAAAAGAATATTATCTAAAGCTCTTGATGATAGATACGGAATCATTTTAGGACTTGATATTTTAAATATTTTAAAAGAAATTGACCTACCTTTCGATTTATATGTTGGCGGTTCTACTCAAGAAGAAGTCGGTTTAAGAGGAGTACAAACAATTTATCAAGAAATTAAGCCAGATTTTGCATTTGTTTTAGATTGTTCGACTGCAAAAGATAGTGTTTCTAATTCAGAATTTGGTAAAATCGGTGGAGGCGTTTTGCTTAGATTCGTTGATTCAAATATGATTGCCTCAAAAGCTTTACTTAAATGGCAAAAAGAAGCAGTTACAAAAACTAATGGTAAGTATCAATATTTTGAAACAATGGGAGGAACGAATGCGGGTCAAGTTCATCTAAGAAATGTTATGACTTTAACTCATTGTATTTGTGCAAGATCGATTCATACACAATCTAGCATAATGGATGTCGAGGACTATATTTCAGCAAGAGATTCTTTAATTTATATGTTAAAAGAACTTAATAGAGCTAAAATTAATGAATTTAAGGAAAGTAGGTATTAATATGGAAAATAATAGATATGGACTTTATTACAATCATAAGACAATAGGCGATGTTTTACTTATTGAATTTAAACCAAATGAATATCCTACTCGAGTAGAAAAACATGATAATGTCGTTGCTTTGTACGATAACGACGATTTAGTTGGTATAAATGTTTTTAATATTTCCGATATTATTAAAATAAAAGCAGATGGTTTTATTCATCATTTGAATAATGAAGTTACTGATGTTTTAAATTTATTATTAACTTCAAAAGGATTAAAACCTCTTCCTTATTTAACAGATTCAGGATTTAGAATTGCTAAGATTGTCGATATTGAAGAACATCCAGATAGCGACCATTTACATATTTGTAAAGTTGATATTGGTGAAGAAGAACCTCTTCAAATTGTATGTGGAGCATTTAATGCTAGACTTGATCTAAAATGCGTTTGTGCTTTACCTTATACTTTTATGCCTGACGGCAAACAAATTGTTCCAGGAAAACTTATGAAAGTTGAAAGTTTCGGAATGCTTTGTAGCGGTAGAGAATTAGGTTTAAAAGGATATGAAAATATACATGGACTTTTAGAAATTAATGATGATTCTTTAAAAGTTGGCGATGATTTTTTTATTGATTATAAAGGATAAATTTCATATTGATTAATCTAAAAATTACCGATATTAATCCTTATTTTTTAAATTTATGAAAATTTTTTCATAATATTTTATTTTTTGCTTGTCAAATCTTTTAAAATATCACAAAATGTAAGAGGTTTTTGAAAAATTTTCACTAAATTTTTTTGAAACCTATTAAAAATATCGAATTAACGTATGAATAAAGATTACAAAGAAAGAGTAACTATATATGAAGTAGCTAAAGCAGCTGGAGTATCTCTTGCAACTGTAAGTAGAGTTATTAATAACACTACAACAGTAAAAGAAGAAACAAGAGATAAAGTTTTATCTATTATTAATAAGCTTGGCTACAAACCTAGTGGATTGGCTCAAGCCTTAGCCACTAATAAAACAACTTCAATTGGTATTATTATTCCTAGTGCAAATTACGTTTATATTTCTAATATGTTAAATGGTATTATCGAAGTTTGTAAATCTAAAGGCTTTACAACTAACTTATATACTTCTTCTCATTCAAGAAGCGATGCGATTGAATCAATTGAAAAAATTATTAAAACCCATGTTGATGGAGTTATTGTCTTTGATGATGAATTAAATGAAGAAGATATTGAATTATTCAATTCCTATGGGGTACCTGTTGTTGCAGTTAACAATTATATTACTGCCTCAAAAATTGCTTCTATTCCTTTTGGCTATGAACATGTTCTAAAAAAAGTAATTTCAGATTACTTTAATAAAGGCGATAAAAAAATGACTTTCCTCCATGTTCATAATGCTGGTAGATTATTGTCGAGAGTTGAAAATGCCTTTATTCAAACTCATCTAGAGAATGATCGAGAATATGACATTATGAACTGCGATGACTCTTATCTTAGAACATACCAAGATTTCTTAGAGAGATTTAAACGTGTTAAAAAGGAATATGTTATCGCTTATCGTGATTCTATTGCTGCAGCTGTTTTAAATGCTGCTGCCGATAGCGGGTTAAATGTACCGGAAGATATTGAAGTTTTATCGATTATTGGAACTAAATATTCATCCATTATTCGTCCAACCATTACTAATTTATATATCGATATGCAAGAAGTTGGCAAAAGAGCAATGTATATGTTAGTTGATTTAATAAATAATCAACTTGTAGATAAAGTTTATAAGTTTGAATCTAGATATGTAAAAAAAGATTCAACTCGCTTCTAAAATTTATTAAAATATTTAGTTGTTTTAGTCAGGAGATTGCCATGGATTTATACGATCAATATATTAGAACTATAAATGATTTCCCTATTGAAGGAATTAAATTTAGAGATATTACCCCTCTTTTAGCTAACGGTGATGCTTTCCACCAAGTTATTATGGATTTAAATAAAGAACTTCCTTCTTATGAAAATCGGGATAAAATTATCGCTGCTGAATCAAGAGGTTTTATTTTTGCTGCTCCTTTATGTTCAATGAATAATAAAGGTTTAGTTTTAGCAAGAAAAAAAGGTAAATTACCTCTTGTTGGTTATAGCGTATCTTATGATCTTGAATATGGTTCAAATACTATTGAAATTCCTAAGGATGCTATTAAACCAGGCGATAAAGTTATTATTATCGATGATTTAATTGCTACTGGCGGAAGTGCTAAAGCTATGGTTGATTTAGTTAAAGAAGCTGGTGGAATACCTATTATGGGATTATTCTTAATTGAGTTAAGATCATTACAAGGTTATAAACAGATGGGAATTCCAGTAGTTTCAATTGTTAACTATGGTCTCCATGTAGGAGACACTTTATCAATTAATAAAGGTAAGTTCTTAACCTGTAAATATAAAGAAAAAGTAGACGAAGAAGATATTAGAGTAGTTTATGAAGACGGAAGCGAAGATGTTATTAATAAATCTTCGATTATTAATATTATTCAAAAAGATATGAATGGTAGAATTGGTTATATTAAATATAGAGATTAGTTTAAATTGAAAGTAGGTAAATATGAATATTATTGACGATTTAAATTGGAGAGGTTTGATTAAAGATTACTCAAATGAAGAACATTTAAAAAAGATGTTTGAAAAGCCTCAAACAATTTATTGCGGTTTTGATCCTAGTGCATCATCAATGCACATTGGTAATTTCGTTATGATTTCTATTTTAATGAGATTGCAAAGAGCTGGTCATAGAATTATTGCTGTTGCTGGTGGAGCAACGGGCATGATTGGAGATCCTTCAGGAAAAAGTAAAGAAAGATCTTTCTTAACTCCAGAAACAATTAAGCAAAACACTGAATGTATTAAGAATCAATTATCGAAATTTTTAAATTTTGATGATCCAAGTAAAGGAATTTTATTAAATAACTATGATTGGTTATCTAAAATCAGTTTACTTGAATATCTTAGAGATTATGCAAAATTCTTTAACATTAACTACATGCTAAGCAAAGATATTATTTCTTCAAGATTAGAAAATGGTATTTCTTTAACTGAATTTTCATACATGACACTTCAATCAATTGACTTTTATAAATTATTTAAAGAGCAAGATTGCCATATTCAAATTGGTGGAAGTGATCAATGGGGAAATTTAACTGCTGGTCTTGAACTTATTAGAAAACTTGAAGGAAATGATGTTGAAGCTGAATGTATGACAGCTCATCTTATTACTAGAAGCGATGGTAAGAAATTTGGTAAGAGCGAAGATGGTGCTTTATTCTTAGATCCAAAACTTACATCACCTTATAAGTTATATCAATTCTTCATCAACCAAAGTGATGAAGACGCAATTAGATACTTAAAAGTTTTCACCTTCTTAACTAAAGAAGAAATCGAGAAAATCGAAAAAGAACATTTAGCTAATTTAGGCCAAAGAATTGGACAAAAAGCTTTAGCTTATGAAGTCGTTAAAATTGTTCATGGTGAAGAAAAAGCTAGTGAAGCTAAAAAGATGAGCGAAGTTTTATTCTCAGGAGAAGTCGATACTTTAAGTGCAGAAAGTATTGAAGAATTATTTGGTTCATTAAAAGTAGAAGTCTCTCCTTTGAAACTTGAAGATTTATTAATTGAAACAAAGGCTGCTAAATCAAAGAGAGAAGCTAGAGAATTCATTAATAACGGTGCAGTGTCTATAAACGGACACAAAGAAACTGACCCTAATTTACTCATTGATTCCTCTAAAACACTTCATGAAAAATATGTTGTTTTAAGAAGAGGAAAAAAGAATTATTATCTAGCTGTAATTAAGTAAAAAAGTGCTTGTCATCAATTCGTTGTTATGGTATATTTATTAAGCGCGTGAAATAAAGCGCTTAATAAATGAGTTGGACCAGTGGTGTAGCGGTTAACATGCCACTCTGTCACAGTGGAGATCGCGAGTTCGATTCTCGTCTGGTCCGCCATTATTTAAAAATAATTGGCCCGATAGCTCAGCAGGTAGAGCAAAGGACTGAAAATCCTTGTGTCCCCAGTTCGACCCTGGGTTGGGCCACCACTAATATTAATATGAATGGTACTTAAAGGTACCTTTTTTTGTTTATATAAACATCAATTAAAAAGTATCCATGATAGTCACTAAATAAGATAATTTAAAATTTTCGCTTTTAGTTTGATTTTTTCTTGGGGTAGAATAAGAAGGGTAGGTAATTTTATGCTTTTCTTAATCGATTTAATAGTTATTTTTATAATTGTTGTTTGTTTAGTTGTGGGCTTTTTTAGAAACCCTGTAATGTCGGCGATAAATGTAGTTCTTTTTATTTTATTTGCCTATATTTTTATGTTAATACTTAACGCTTGTTTGCCTTCGATTTTATCATTATTTAATACTTCAATCTCTGATTTAGCTTCTTATGTCTCAAATGCTTTAAGTACAGCTAATGATGAATTACAAAATATCGGCAATCAATTGGGTATAGATTTAAGCTTAATTACTGGAAATTATTTGGAAAATTCATATTATCATACTTTATTTACAAATGTTGGTACTAATATTTGTTTTTTAAGTGGTTCAATTATAGCTTTGCCTTTTGCTTATGGTATTTCTTGGCTCATCTATGGTTTAGGTATTAAAAAGGTATTACATAAAAAGAATATTCTTTGTAACAAAATTTCTCATCGTTTTATATCTTTAGGAATTAACTTTATTTATTCTTTCTTTTTAATTTGTTTTATTTTGAGTCCTTATCAAAGCGCCGCAAAAACTTATAACAAAGCTTATATAGTTGTTGATAATGTTTCAAATGAACTTACAACTTTCGTCAATACTAATGGTACTACTTTAAATGAACTTGATGATATCTCAAAAGATGCAGATGCTTTTCTCGAAGAAAATCAATCATATTTAACTAAGTTAGATGAATATTGTGGTGTAGTTAATTCTTATGAAGGTGAAGTAGAATCTTTAGTAAATGAAGCTGAATCTTTAGTTAATAAGTTAAATGCAAAAATGCCTTCTCTTTCAAGTAGTGAACAAGCAGAGGCTAAAGAAGTTATCTCTAAAGTTAATGAAGGTTTAGATCAAGTAGATACTTTTAAAGCTGAAATTTCTGAAGTTATTAGTGAAAATCAAACTTATATTGATTACTATGAAGAATATAGAGGATTACTTGATGATTATCAAAACGAATTAAAGCCAATGCTTGAAGAAATGAAAGATTCTTTCACTATTGCAACTGATATTGCTGATTATGCAAATAAAGTTAAATCTTACTTTAATTCATATTTAGGTGAAGAAGTTTCATCCTCTTCTTGGTTCTCGTTCCTTTTAGATAATGTTAACTTTACCGGTTCAACTATAAATGGTAAAAACTTTGATGAAGAATTAATTATTTTCTCTAATGATATTAGTGCAATTATTAAGGAAGATATTGATAAAATTCAATCCTTTATTGATACAACTATTGAAGACAACATTGGTGATGTTGCGACTTTAAGAGAAAAATTTGACTCTTTAGTCGATGAATTTAATACTAACAAAGCCGATATAGATGAAGCGATAGTTCAAGTCGGTGATGCTTTAAATAAATACGAAGAGTTAAAAGTAGAAGTTCAAGACTTATTAGATAAAGGATATGAAATTTTAAATTCTTTATAAGTAAAAAACCTCTAAGGCAAAGCGCCTTAGAGGTTTTAATCATCTTCTTTAGTTTCTACTCTAACAAGTAATTTCTCAATAGAATTGTTTTTATCTAATGCAATTACTTTCATATCTAGATTTCTGAATTCGATTCTATCTCCAATTGAAGCAAATTGATCATCTAATAATTCAATACAGAATCCACCAATTGTAACGTAATCCGTGTTAATTTCATCATAATCGATGTCGAATTTATCACAGAAGTCTTCAAGATTTACCATACCATCAACAATATAAGTACCATCTTTTCTTTCAACAATTTGTGCTGTAGGATCATCATTTTCATCCCGGATATCGCCAACTATTTCTTCTAAGATATCTTCCATTGTAAGTAAACCTTCAACGCCACCATATTCATCAATTATTAAGGCAAAGTGTTTCTTTGTTTTCTTAAATGTTTTTAAAATATCATTAATTTCAGTTGAACGTGGGAATTTTAATGGTTTAGAAAGAATTCTTCTTAAATCAATTTTTTCTTTTTTAAAAGTCATTAAAATTAATCTTCTTGTTGAAACATATCCGATTATATTATCAATCGTACCTTCATATACTGGAATCCTAGAATAATGATATATTTCAGGATTATTAATAATTTCATAGATATCATCTTCTACATCAATTGCAAACATATTAACTCTTGGAGTCATTATTTCATAAGCTTCTGTTGTTGTATATTTGATTGCATCATGAAGTAATGAAGCTTGTTTTTCATCAACACTTCCTTGAGCCTCAATATCATCCACCATATTATGTAGATCTTCTTCTAATATTGTGACATCGTTTATTTTATGAACTACAGGATAAGTTATAATTTTGCCAAATCCACTAACAACATAAGTAATTGGGGTTAAAACTATATCAAATACTCTTAAAATAGGAGAATATAATTTAGCGAGACTAAAGTTATAAATTTTTCCGATTGATTTAGCGATAATTTCCCCAAAAATAATTTTAACAACTAAGCAAATCATTGAAGAAATTAAGCCAAATGTTTCAGCTTGATTTAAAATATCAACTTCGTTACTATTTGCAAAAACTAAATAAGCAATCGAAGCACCTAAAAGGGTTGAAACAGAATCTAAACCTGCATTAACAGTATCATTCAAAAGTAAAATTGTTGAAATTGTTTTATCGTAATTAGATTCGAGTTTATAAGCCCATCTAAAACGTTTAGATTTGTTATTTTCTTTTTCTCTATCAAATCTAACCATATCAATAGAGCCATAAGCCATATCGCTAGATGAGAAAAAGAAAGATAAAAATAGTAATAAAATTAAAGCAATTGAATAAACAATTATCATCAAAGAAGGATTATTCATGTTTTTTATCCTCCTTTGAAGAAGCTAGAGTTAATACTTTAGTTGGAGTTTGTTGTCCTAATGGAGTTTCATCAATATCATCAATTAATTCTTCTAAAATATCTTCCATTGATATAATTCCAACCATTTCTAAGTTATTATAAACAATGCCAAGATGAACTTTTTCTTTATTTAATTCATTAAAAGCATCGTCAATATTCATATTAATATCGATTTTTACAATATCTTCTAAAATAGAGCGAATATCTAAGTGCTTATCTTTAACATATTCTTCAAAATAAGTTTTAAGAACTAATATACCAATAACATTTTCTTTATTTCCTTCATAAATTGGAATACGTGAATACTTCACATCAACCAAAATTTCATTTAATTTAGATACAGTTAATCCTTGAATATTAATTGAAAAAACTTTTTCTTTCTTGGTATAAACATCTTTTACCTTTAATTCATCAAAATTAAAGACGTTATTTAAAAGATCTTTTTCGTCATTTTCAAACAATTTTTCCTCATCTTCATCATCAGTTTCGCCTTCGTCTTCTTTTTCATCGTTAATTGCTAAAGAAGCACTATGAATTAAATCGTCTTTTGAAAGAAGGGGAGTATCTTTAATTTTAAATAATTTATGGACAATAAATAATATTCCTTTAAAAATCCATGAGATTGGAAGAAGAATATAAGAAGTAATTAAAACTGGATAAGCTAATATTATCGCCATTTTATTTGGAATAGCTTTTGATAATATTTTTGGACAAGTATCAGAAATAACATAAACTAAAAAAGCCATTACGACAGTTGATAAAATAGCTTCAACACCATCCGCCCAGCCATAGGCAATAGACATATTTAAAAATAAAGTCGCTGAAAAATAAGACATTAATGTTTGAACAATATTATTACCTATTAAAACATTTACTAAAGTAGAATCGAATTTGTTAATTAATTTAACGATTATTTTAGCAGTAAAATTTCCTTTATCAGCTAATGTTTGAAAATGATATTTATTGCAATTTGTATATGCATTTTCACTTGCACTAAAAAGTCCACTTATAATTAGCATTATTGCAATCAGAATCCAAATTACATAATCTGGCATTCCAAGAACAGTAATTGCTTGGTTTTCATTTAAAAAAGTAGAAAAACTAATACATCGCGGGTCCACTTAAAAAAATCTCCTTTATAAATGAGTATTATTATATAGCAGATTCTTGCTTATTTAAAGAGATATTTATTGATAGTTATCGAGTTAATTCAAATTTTCTAAATATTTAATGGCGTAAGAACAACTAGCCTTAATTTGATAATTATTCTTCTTTGAATAATCATATATTTCATCCATCATAAGTTTAGCAAGTCCTTTACCTCTTTGAGATGGATCAACAAATGTATGAGTTACGTTTAAAATATTATTCTCTAACTCAAAATCGATGTAACCAACAATATTTTCTTCTTCAATCGCATTTAATGTATTATTTTCAAGTTCAAATTTCATAAATTAAGTATAACTAAGTTAAATATTAAAATAAATTAATATGCATTAATTTTTTTAGTATTATTATGTTATTAGTTAAATAAAAGGGAAGAAGTATGATTGATTTATCTAAATTAAATAAAGAAGATTTAGAATTACTAAATAAGTTGATAGAAACAAAAAACGATAATATCTTTGTTAATTCATTATATAATACTTATTTTGATTATCTTACATATCTCGATAATGATGAAATAAGTAATTTTAACGAATCAAAAGATATATTTTTAAATTCATTAGAGTTAGATTTAAATGATGAATATACCTTAACTAAATTAAACGATTATGAAGTTTCTAATATCAAAGAATTAGATATAAAAGATTATATAAATGATAGATATTATCTTGATATTAAACCAAAAGAAGTAAAAATAAAGATGAATGATAATTCTTATCATTTATATTATAAATACTATAAACCATTTAATTATTTTCTTTATGATGAAATAAAAGTTAAAGACAAAGATTATAAAGAAATTAATTCTTTAGGTTATTTTAATACTCCTTTTAAGTATTTAGTTTTAGATAAAAACGATGAGACATGGATGTCAATAATACCTCATGAAATTAATACGATGAAAGAAGATATAAGTAAAATTAAAGGCAATATAGTAGTTTATGGTTTAGGATTAGGTTATTTTATTTATCTAGCATCTTTAAAAGAAGATGTAAATAAGATAATTGTTATTGAAAAAGATATCGAAATAATAAATATTTTTAATAAATATCTCTTACCATTATTTAATAATAAATCAAGAGATAAGATAATTATCTTAAATGATGATGCATTTAGTTTTAATGAAACTAAATTAGTTAATAATAAATATATAGCTAATAATATGTTAATTAATTATTGTTATATCGATATTTATCACAATCCTCTCGATGCTTTATCTTCTTATATAAGATTTATTAGAAATGAATCTACAAATAGTAATATTACTTATCTTTATTGGATAGAAGATTCAATTATTTGTTATATAAGAAGAATAATTATTTCTATATTTGAAGAAGCTTTATCATCATATGATGATAAAGATTACATTGATAATGATGATTATCTGAATAATTTTATTAATAAATTATACTTTTATTTAAAAACTTTAACTTATACTTCGTTTAACGATGTTATTTCTTTATTATCTAAAGAAAGTATTAAAAATATTTGCAAGAATTTCTAATAATATAGAAAAATTAATTATAAAATCTAGACTTTTAATTTAGTTTTTTAACTATATTCTATTCTGATTAACCTATTATACATTTATTAAAAATGATTTATATCTAGTGTTTAACGTATATAAGAAAATATATTAATAAGAGATAAATAAATTAGTAATGAAAGATTATCTATATTAAAAAAATGATCTATCAATTCAATGATAAATCAAAATAATTATTAACTAATACTTTTAAAATATTTTAAATGTTATACAATTTTAAGGTTAGTGGAGGTTAATAATAAATATGTATTCTAAATATGCATGGGAAAAATACGATGATTTAGAACCTATCATGTCTTTTAATGAAGGTTATAAAGAATTTTTATCTAATGGTAAAAACGAAAGATTAGTCGTAAAAGAAAGTGTTGAACTTGCTAAAAAACATGGATTTAAAGAATTAAGTGAATTTGAAACTTTAAAACCTGGGGATAAAGTATATGTAACTAATAAAAATAAAAATATTGCTTTATTTATTATTGGTGAAGAGAAAGTATCTAAAGGATTAAATATTTTAGGGGCTCATATTGATTCGCCTAGAATTGATGTCAAACAAAATCCTCTTTATGAAGCACAAAATTTTGCTTTGCTTGATACTCATTATTATGGTGGTATTAAAAAATATCAATGGGTTACTATACCACTTTGTTTAGTTGGTGTAATTTGTAAAAAAGATGGGAGCGTAATTGAAGTTAATATTGGTGACAAAGAAGATGATCCAGTCTTTGGTATTTCTGATTTATTAATTCATTTAAGTGCTGACCAAATGCAAAAAAATGCTGCTAAAGTAATTGAAGGTGAAGATTTAGATTTAACTATTGGTTCAATTCCTTTAAAAGGCAAAGATAAAGAAGCAGTTAAAGGCAATATCTTAAAATTATTAAAAGATAAATATGATGTTGAAGAAGAAGATTTTTTAAGCGCCGAACTTGAAATCGTTCCTGCTGGAAAATCTAGAGACTATGGTTTAGATAGATCAATGGTTGCTGGTTATGGACACGATGATAGAGTTTGTGCCTATACTTCTTTAAAAGCTATCTTAGATATTGATACTCCAAAAAGAACTGCTTGTACAATTTTAGTTGATAAAGAAGAAATTGGTTCAGTTGGTGCAACTGGTGCTCAATCTCGTTTCTTTGAAAACATTATTGCAACTTTAATTTCAAAACAAGAAGATTATAACGATTTAAAACTTAGAAGTGCTTTAACTGAATCTTATATGCTTTCTAGTGATGTTAGTGCTGGGGTTGACCCTTTATATTTAGGAGTAAACGAACTTAAAAATAGTGCTTTCTTAGGTAAAGGTATCGTCTTTAATAAATATACAGGTAGTAGAGGTAAAGGCGGATGTAATGATGCAATGCCAGAATATATAGCTAAACTTAGAAATATTTTAGATAAAGAAAATATTAATTATCAAACTGCTGAGCTTGGTAGAGTTGACCAAGGTGGCGGCGGAACTATTGCTTATATCTTGGCTAACCTTAACAT
Source organism: uncultured Bacilli bacterium (assembly GCA_944350425.1). Lineage (GTDB taxonomy): Bacteria > Bacillota_I > Bacilli_A > RFN20 > CAG-826 > Onthovivens. The sequence continues at coordinate 8,050 of CALVOX010000003.1, read as the reverse complement.
GAATGTTATCGACGCAGGAATTGCAGTATTAAATATGCATGCTCCAATGGAAGTTGTTTCAAAAGTAGATGTTTTTGAAGCATATCAAGCATATAAAGTATTCTTATTAAATATTGAATAATATTGAAATCGAAGGACTATTCAAAACTTAAATATCAATTGAGGATTGAATAGTCCTTTTATTTTAAAAAAAGTTATTGTTTTTAAAATCCTGATTTAATTAACTTTTCAATTAAACAATTTATTAAATTTAATTCTTTATATGAATTAATATCCCTTCTTGAAGATATTACAAGAGGATTTTATGGAAATATAATTAGATGTAAAGGAAATATCAAAGCTTCTAATCATATATACCATTTTGAGTTAGTAAATAATTTATATTCAATAAACGAAATTAACGATATAAATAATAAGGTTAAAAATAGTGAAATCGTTTTTATTGGATATAGTGTTAATAAATTAGCTTAAAGAAATAGAATGGTTATTGAAGATTATTTATAAATTTCATTTAAAATAAGAATAATTAATGTATAATTTTCGTTATGAGAAAAATTGTTTGTCCTTATTGCGGTAAAATTTTAGAAGCTGATGAAAATAAAGATTACGAAATCAAATGTGATGAATGTAATACAACTTTTACAATAGTTGATGGAATTAGAGCATTTGATAGAAACTATCAAATGCTAAAAAAGAAAGGTTTTAGATTATATTCTAGATTAAAATTTGTTGAATCTAATGAATGTTATGAAACTTTACTTAAGATGAATCCGGATGATTTTGATATAAGAAGTAAATATATTTTAAATATTTTATATTTAAATACATTATCATCTACAAATTATGATCAAGTTATACCTTTACTTGAAGAAAATACGATAACTTTAGATTCAACTAATACATATTTATTCTTAGCATTTTTGAAAGATTTATTGCAAAATGTCCATGTCTATTTTTCCTTTACTGCTAAGCATTTAGTAAATGAGAATAATGTATTTTTAAATGAAAAATATACTTTAATATACTTCAAAACTGTAAAAGATATTTTAAATGTTTTAATTTATTTAAAAGATACTATGCCTCTTTTAAAAGAAGGAGAAAAAGAAGTATTTTTTGAAGATGAATCGAATTCAAATGTTTTGCCAAGACTAGAAAAATATCTTGCTAAATGTGAAGAAGAACTTAAGTCTTATCATAACTTAGTTAATAAAGGTGAATTTAAGTTTAATAAAGATAGCAATACTCTTGAATTTATCGATACTCCTAGTGAAAATATTGTTAAGTTAGAAGAAGTTACTTATGAAGATGAAAGAGTTATACGTCCATCAAAAAAATTCCAAAAAGAAATGAGACTTTTCTATATTCTTTCTGGAAGTTTAATTGCGATTGGATTAATCTTCATTATTTTAGGTTTTACTTTAAATAATGATGTTTTGAAGTATCTTACTTTTGTTCCTTTAGGAGCATTAATTATTTATTTTATTATTTTCTTCAAAAGAATTAATAAATAAATAAGATTTATTTAATTTTATTGAATATTTAGGGTTAACATAAAGTTAACCTTTTTATTAATTTAAAATATCTTATTGTCTTTAAACCACTCAATTAATTTAAAAGTAGCTTTTGCTCGATGGGACATTTTATTTTTTACTTCGTCACTATAATAAGCATTAGGATGTTCGTTTCCATCTATAATAAATATTGGGTCATAACCAAAACCATTAGTTCCTTCGACTTTGTTTGATACTTTTCCTTTTACTTCACCTAAAAAAGTATGTGTTTCTTTACTAGGTGTAATTAAAGCTAAAGCACAATAAAATGTAGCTTTTGTTCCTCCTATTTCTTTAGCTAATTTAGGATTAAGTTTTTCATTTCCGCCGTTTTCTAAAGCGTAACGATGGGTATTAATTCCTGGAAAGTGGTCTCCTAAGGCCTCAAATTCAACTCCACTATCATCAGCTAAAATATAAAAGGAAGTTTTATCTTTAATAGCTTCCGCTTTAATTAAAGCATTTTCGATATAAGTTTTACCATCTTCTTTTGGGTCACTTACTATATTTAATTCGTTTAATAGATGTAAAGAAATAGGATATCCTTCAAATAGCTCCTCATATTCTTTCATCTTACCTTTATTATTACTTGCTAAAACAATATCAATCATAATTACTCCTTTAAACTAAAAATTATTTTACTAGTTTAAACATCTTTATAAAAGTAATATCAAAGTAATTACTTAAACTATATAATATGTTTATGAATTTTGAAGAAATAGATTTAAGAAATAAAGCATTATACTTAGATAAATTTGAAGATTTATCTAAGTATAAAATAACAATAATAGGACTAGGAGGAGTCGGTTCAATCATTCCTTTATCTTTAGTAAGAGTCGGAATTAAAAAACTAGTATTAATTGATAAAGATAAAGTGGAATTATCTAATTTAAACCGTCAAATAGCATATGATATTAATGATGTAAATAAACTTAAAGTCGATGCATTAAAAGAAAAGTTAGTGAAATTAAGAGAAGAAAATAGTTTAGATATAAGTATTTATCCTAGTAAAATCGACGATGATTTTAATTTAAATATATTAGATGATTCAGATTATATAATTGATGCGATTGATGATATTAAAGCAAAAATTAAACTAATTAAATATGCTTTAACTAATAATAAAAAAATAATTTCTTCCTTAGGTATGGGTAAAAGAATTGATACTTCTAAAATAGAAATAACTTCTTTAAACAAAACTCATGATGACCCTTTAGCAAAAAAATTAAGATATTTATTAAAAAAAGAAGGAACAAACGAATTAAATAAAATAATGTGTGCATTTTCTTTCGAAGTTATAGATAAGTCAAAATTTATCGATAACAATGTAATTGCTTCAAGTGTTTTTGTACCTAATGTTGCAGGATTATCTATTGCAAATTATGTAATTAATGATTTATTAAAATAAGAAAGGAGTAAGAATAATGGAAAACAAAAAATATAGTTATAATGAATATGATAATTTAATTAAGATAAAAGATATTGCTAAAAAAATTGGATTAAATGAAGATGACTTAATATTTTATGGCGAATATAAAGCGAAGATTAAAGAAGAAGTACTTACTAAATTTAAATCAAAAAAAGATGCTTCATTAGTCTTAGTAAGTGCTATTACTCCAACTAAGGCCGGAGAAGGAAAAACAACAACCTCTATTGCTTTAGTCGATGGATTAAATTTATTGCACAAGAAAGCAATTGCTTTACTTAGAGAACCTTCTATGGGGCCAACTTTTGGCTTAAAAGGTGGAGCTTGTGGTGGAGGCAAAGTAAAAATAGAACCTGAAACTGATATTAATCTTCATTTTACTGGGGATATGCACGCTTTAACTTCATCGATTAATTTAATTAGCGCAGTTATTGATAATTCAATTTATCAAGGTAATCCTTTAAACATCGATAAAGACCGTATTTTATGGCAAAGAGCTTTAGATGTAAATGATAGAGAATTAAGAGAAGTTCAAATAGGTTTAGGTTCTAAAATAAATGGAATTCAAAGAAAAGAACACTTTGTAATAACTGTGGCAAGTGAACTAATGGCGATTTTATGTATTGCAAAAGATGAAGATGATTTTATGAAAAGAGTAGGTGATATTTTAGTTGCCTATAGTCTTGATGGAAGACCTATTTATTTAAAAGAATTTAATATTGATAATGCTATTTTTATGTTAATGAAAGATGCATTATTACCAAATATAGTTCAAACTTTAGAAGGAAATCCAGTCTTAGTTCATGGAGGGCCTTTTGCTAATATTGCTCATGGTTGTGCCTCGTTAATCGGAACAAGATATGCTTCAAAACTTGGAGATATTTTAATTGAAGAAGCAGGATTTGGAAGTGACCTAGGAGCTGAAAAATTTTTAGATATTAAATGTCGAGAAGGTAACTTAAAACCAAAAATGGTTGTTTTAGTTGCAACAATAAGAGCTTTAAAACTTCATGGTGGACAAGAATTTGATGACTTAAATATTAAAAATGTTGAAGCTTTAGAAAAAGGTAGCGCTAATTTATTTAAACACTATGAATCTTTATCTAAATTTAATCTCCCTATTGTTATTGCTATAAATCATTTTGATAGCGATGATGAAGAAGAAATTAGAACACTTGAAAAGTTGCTTAGAGAAAGAAATATTAAATTCGCTTTTTTAGATGGCTTTATTAAAGGTGGAGCTGGTGCGATTGATCTAGCTAATAAAGTATTAGAAGTTTTAGATACGAAAGAAAAAGACATTGAATATATCTATGATTTGAATGATTCTATTGAAAATAAAATTAATAATATTGCTAAAGAAATTTATGGTGCAAAAGATGTTAAATTTAGTGATTTAGCTTTAGAAAAAATTGAAGAAATTAAAAAGTTAAATGCATCGAATTACTACATTTGCATGGCTAAAACACCAAATTCGTTAAGTGATGATCCAAAGCTTCTAAATGTACCAAAAGATTTTACTTTAAATGTTAAAGATATTTATGTTTCTAATGGTGCGAAATTTATCGTTGTTTTAACTGGTAATGTTTTAACTATGCCTGGTTTGCCTAAAAATCCACGTGCAGTTAACTTTTAGTTTTTTCTTAATATAATCTTAATTTTAATATATAATTTAAACATGGCTGAAAAAAAACAAAAAAGGATTTTAATTATTGATAATGATCGTTTTAGCACAAATACTCTTAAAAATGAGCTAAAAGAAAAAGGATTTAACACCATAGTTGTTGCTTCTTGTCAGGAAGGAATTGATTATTGTATTAAAGATATTATAGATTTAGTTCTTTTGGAGCTTAATTTACCAGATCGTGACGGCTTGTTTTTTATCGAATCATTAAGAAGTTTTAATAATATTATTCCAATTATTGTTGTTAGTAAAAGAGCAGGAATTGATGATAAAATTTTAGCCCTTAATGCTGGAGCTAATGACTACTTAGTTAAACCTTATTATTTTTTGGAGTTACTTGCTAGAATTAATAAAGAATTTAGATATAGAAAAAGTGAAGAAGAACACCTTTTAATCAACGGTCCTTTAACAATTGATTATGGTGGAAAATTGATTTTTGTTAATGGAAAAGAAATTCATTTAACAAATTTTGAATATAAAATTTTGCTCATTTTAGCTACAAACATAGGAAAAGTTGTTTCTTATAATGAATTAATCTCTTCTGTTCGGGGAAATAATGGGCAAGATCAAAATGGTTTAAGAGTATTCTTAGCTGGAATTAGAAGAAAAATTGAAAAAGATAAAAATGCTAAAAAGTTAATCGAAACTGCCGTTGGTATGGGATACAAAATGAATATTATTAAAGATGAAAATGATACTAAATAATTAAATATTTACTACGTTTTAAAAATTAAATCTAAAATGGAGAAAACTTTTATGGATTTTTCAAGCTTATATCATAGAAATGAGAGCATATATTCTTATGCTACTGACTTAAAAGAACTAAAAATTACTTTAAGAACAAAACATAACGATGATATTAAAAAAGTTTTTCTAATTTATAATTCAAAATATAAAATATTAAGCGAACAAAATGAAGTTGAAATAACTTCAAAATTAGAAACGAAGTATTTTGATTTTTATTATATTTATTTAACAGTTGATGATGTTAGAGTCGGCTATATTTTTAAAATTATTACTAATGATGACAAAGTTTATTATTATAGCGAAGGGAAACTTATTAGTGAAGGAACATATAACTTTGATAATGCTGTCTATGATTATTTCCAACTACCATATATAAATTCAAGTGATATAGTTAGAGTTAATTCTAAATTTAAAAATAGATGTTTCTATCAGATTTTTGTCGATAGATTTTTTAATGGTGAGGAAAATGTTGTTAATAATAAAATCAACATTAGATGGGGATGTAACGATTTGATTGACCGCTTGTGTTTTGCGGGTGGTAATTTAAAAGGGATTACTAAAAAACTTGATTACCTTCAAAAACTAGGAGTCAACGCGCTATATTTAACACCTATTTTTGAAAGTTATTCTAATCATAAATACGAAACATATGATTATTATAAGATTGCAAAAGATTTTGGTGATGAAACTACTTTTAAAGAATTAGTAGAAGAAGCACATAAAAGAGATATTTTAATTGTTTTAGATGGTGTTTTTAATCATGTTGCTTTTTATAATCCAATCTTTGAAGATGTAGTAAAAAACGGAAAGAATTCTAAGTATTACTATTGGTTTATAATTCATAATAACGATGATAAAGTAGATTTAGATAAAGTTAATTTTGAATCTTTCGGATTTGGAAAATTCATGCCAAAACTAAATTTAAATAATGAAGAAGTTATTAACTATGTTATTGATGTTTGTAAGCATTACTTAATAAATTATCATATTGATGCATATAGAATGGACGTTAGTGATGAAATTCCTCATAAATTCCGGAAAAAGTTAAAATTTGAGTTAGAAAAAATCGATCCAAGTATATTTTTAATTGGTGAGAACTGGCATGATGGACATGCCTTTGTTGAAGACGGAAGTGAATTTGATTCTTTAATGAATTATCCTTTTACTTCATGCGTTTTAGACCTTTTAGCTTACCAAGAAATTAATGAAGAAGAGTTTGTATCAAGAATTAATATGCTTAAAATTAAATATAAAGATGCAGTTAATCACAATATGGTTAATCTTCTTGATTCTCATGATACTGCTAGATTTATTAATCTTGCTTCTTTTAATGAAGATAGAACTTTAATTGCCTTCTCTCTTCTTTATTTATATACCGGAATCCCAATGATTTTTTATGGCGATGAAACTGGACTCGATGGATATAATGACCCTGATTGCCGAAAGATGTTTAAGTGGAATGAAGATACATGGGATAAAAAAAGATTTAATATAATTAAATCATTGATTGATTTACATAAAACTTATAGCTTAAATGAATATGAATTTAAAATTGAATATGTATTAAATTTATTAAAAGTCACAATTTATAATCGTTATACTAACGAAACAATACTTAACGAACTAATAAATACAAAGTTTGATGAAGTTGATGTTTCAAGTTATCTTTTAAATAAAGAAGAGTTACTTCAAAACAATTTAGAATCACATATTTTAAAAAGAGATGGTTTTGTAATTTATAAATAATTTATTAATTTTACAAAACAAAAAAGCCGATGGTTATCGACTTATTTTTCTTTGATATTTCCCTCATAATTTTGCCTAGGGGTTCATCAACTCTGTAAAAATTAAATCATATTAAACATAATTTTGTATATAATAAAAAAAGAGCAAATAAAAATATTTTTTTACGCATAAAAGTATTTTTTTAAAAATTTTTTACACTATGAATATTTAAATATAACATTTAGATTAATTATTTCAATTTTTAATTGCTCAATATTTTTAAATTTTTTCTCTTTGCCATAGAACATTTCTTCTTTCATTCTTCCAAAGAAATTTTCGGTAGGAGAATTATCTAAACAATTTCTTTTTCTTGACATTGATTGAATAATATTTAATTTATTTAGTTCATTTCTATATTTCTCCATTTGATATTGCCGACCTTGATCACTATGAAGAATCGTTCCGAAATATTTAATTTTATGATTTTTTCTAAGCTTTTTAACATTCGAACAATCTGTCTAGAATCAGGATGTTCAAATAAATCGTATGCAAGAATCTCTCATGTATGAAAATCTATGATAGGCGAAAGATATAGTTTTCCAAATTCACCAATAAAAACAATAATATCGGTTTCTAATTTTTCATATGGTTTTATTGTTGTAAAATCATAATTAAGTAAATTTGGTGCAATTTTCCCTACTTCGCCTTTAAAAGAAATATATTTTCTTCTAAATGAAGTTTGACATAGTGAAGTTTTTCTTCAAGTGTAAATTTCATAAATAAAAACCCCATTTTTATATTTACCCTATTGGGCAAAAAAATGGGGGTAATTTCACTTAATATGGTGGGTACCCTATTTACTGGACCATTTTTTGCTATCGTTTTTTTACCAATTATAACCATTTTTAAGCCTGTATT
>CALVOX010000002.1 GCA_944350425.1 uncultured Bacilli bacterium | reverse complement strand
CTCTTCCCATCCCGAACAGAGAAGTTAAGCACTGCAATGGCGAAGGTAGCTTTATAGCAAGAATAGCAAGTCGCCGGACTTTTTTCTTTATGTAGAATTTGAAAAGTGTGTTATAATTTATTAGCGTATATTGCATACGCAAATTTAGTTATGGATAAATTGGTAGATACAAAAAGAGAAAGTATGATGAAAAAACAAATGGCCATGTATATTGGCGATTTAGTTTCATCATGTTACGGTGTTGTTGGCTTAGTTAATGTAAATTCCATTAAATCAGCTATTCAATTATTAAAAAAAGAGAATTATCAAGAAGGTGTAATTTTATTTGAAACTGCCGGTAAACGGAGTGTAGATGTTCACCTTGTTTTAGCTTATGGATTAAAGGTTACTGAAATTATTAACGAAATCAATAAACGTTTGAACTATTTTTTGAAAAAAGAATATGGTGATAAAATTAAAAAGATAAACGTTTATATTGAAGATTTAAAGATTCTTTAATCTAATTTTTTAGGAGTTTTTAAGTATGAAAACTATTGATGGACAAATTTTTAAAAGACTTGTGACTTCAGGTGCAAATAATTTATACAATTCATACCCAGAAATAGACGCTTTAAACGTTTTCCCTGTTCCTGATGGCGATACTGGTCTCAATATGAATTTAACAATGACTAGTGGTTCAAAAGAAATCGCTAGTAAAAACGATGACGATATATATCAAATAGCAAAATATTTTTCTAGAGCACTATTAATGGGTGCAAGAGGAAATAGTGGGGCTATTACCTCACAAATTTTTAGAGGTATTGCTGAAGGGTTTAAAGATAAAAAAATAGTTAACGCTGTTGAATTAGCTGATGCTTTTGAAAATGGTTCAAAAGTTGCTTATAGTGCAGTTTTAAAACCTGTCGAAGGAACTATTTTAACTGTTATTAGGGAATCGAGTACACAATTATCTCATAAAGTAGACGATAAAATGTCCATTGAGGAAGCTATAAAAATTCTTAAAGATGAAGCTCATGCATCGCTAGAAAGAACCCCAAATTTACTTCCAGTTTTAAAAGAAGTTGGTGTTGTTGATAGTGGTGGTGCTGGTTTATGTAAAATCATTGATGGAATGTATGAAGCTGTCATCGGTAATTTTATTGAAAGAAACGAAGCTGATTTCCAAGAAACAACTACAGCTGTTCAAACTCAATTTGAAGATGAAGAATTTGGTTATTGTACCGAATTTGTTATGAGACTTGGACCAGATAGCGTTAAGAAAGTTTTTAACAAGAATAGATTTACTAATGTTCTTTCTTCTAAAGGCAATTCATTAGTTGTTGTTCAAGATGAAGATATTGTTAAAGTTCATGTTCATACTTTAAAACCTGGTGATATTTTCAATTATGCTCAACAATTTGGAGAATTTGTTAAGTTAAAATGTGAAAACATGACTGAACAACATCATGAAATCTTATTTAACGAAGAAAACAAAGAAGGACCACATATGGCTGCAAGTGAGCTTAAAAAAGCGCCTCTTGCCGCTCCAAAAATTGATGAAAATCAAAAGAAGAAAACTAAATTTTCTTTAATTGCAACTTCTTCAGGTGAAGGTATTGATAAACTTTTCTATGAAATTGGTGTTAATCAAATTGTTAGCGGTGGTCAAACTATGAATCCATCTACTAATGATTTCTTAACTGCAATAGAAAAATGTAATTCAGAAATTGTTTATATTTTGCCAAATAATGGTAACATTATTTTAGCTGCTAACCAAGCAAGAGATATTTTAGAAGGAAAAGTCAAAGTAATCGTTATTCCGACTAAAACTATTATGCAAGGCGCTGTTGTTGCAATGAATTTTAATCCTGAACTAGATGAGGATGAGAATACCGAAACAATGCAAGAAGCAATTTCTAATGTTAAATCTGGACAAGTAACTTTTGCAATTAAAGATACCGAAGTTAACGGCGTTCATATTAAAAAAGACGACTATTTAGCTATTAGAGAAAGCAAGGATATTATTGCTTCCAGCAAAAATAAAGTCGATGCTTTATTCACTCTTTTAGACTCTTTAATTGACGAAGATTCATCTGTTGTTACTATTTTATGTGGTAAAGACGTTGATTCAAAAACTAGAGAAAAAGTTAAGGATAAATTTGAGAAAAAATACGAATTTGTCGATATTGATATTAGAGATGGCGGCCAACCAGTTTATTCATTTATTGTGGGTGTAGAATAATTTATGATTAATATTGTTGTAGATATGATGGGTGGAGATGATAGTTATAAGATAACTGTTCCTTCCGTAGAAAAATTTGCTAAAGAGCATAAAGATATCAATTTATATTGCGTTGGAACTCCAACACATTTAACAAAATTAACTGGGCTTGGATTACCTAATCTTTTTATTATTCCTTCTAAAACAGTTATCAAAATGGATGCTGATCCTATGTCTGCTTTAAAGGATTTAGATTCTTCATTAATGGTTGGGATTAAAATCTTAATTGATAATGATTATGATGCAATCGTCTCAGCAGGTTCTACTGGAGCTTTATTAAGCGCTTCAGTGTTTAAAATTAAAAGAATTTCTGGCATTAAAAGACCTGCCTTAACAACATCTTTACCTACAACAAAAGGTGATAAAAAAACTGTTGTTCTTGATTTAGGAGCTAATACAGAATGCTCAGCTACTGAACTTGAACAATTTGCTATGCTTGGATCTATTTATTATTCGATTGTATATAATAAAAATAATCCTAGTGTTGCTCAACTAAATATTGGTACAGAAGAAGAAAAAGGAACTTCAGTTAATAAAGAAGTATTTGCAAGTTTGAAGAATAATGAGAATATTAATTTTATTGGCAATATCGAATCACGCGAAGTTTTAAATGGTTTAGCCGATGTTGTTATTTGCGATGGCTATAGTGGAAATATTTTCCTTAAATCGACTGAGGGTGCAATCAAAGCTATGTCTTCACTTTTAAAAGCTTCTTTTAAGAAAAATTTACTATCAAAGATTTCTTATCTTGGAGTTAGAAAATCTTTAAAAGAAATGAAAGAAAAAATGAATTATAAATCTGTTGGCGGAGCTATTCTTTTAGGGGTTAACAAAGTAGTTGTTAAAGCTCATGGTAGTAGTGATGAAAAGGCTTTTTATAGTGCTTTAAAATTAACTAAAACATTAGCTGAAAATAATATAGTAGAAAAAATTAAAGAGGAGATTGCTAAATAATGGCTGAGAGTCTTTCCTCTTTTTTTGAAAAATATAAGATTAAGCCTAATAATTCTAATATCTATGATTTGGCTTTTACTCATTCTTCCTTTAACTCTGAAGCCAAAACATCGCATCATGACTATGAAAGGCTAGAATTTTTAGGTGATTCTGTTTTAGATTTTGTCATTGCTAAAATGCTTTATATTGCCTTTCCGGATTTAAGAGAAGGAGATTTAACCAAAACTAAATCTTTCTTAGTTCAATCGAAAACCTTAGCATCTATTGCAAGAAAAGAAGGCTTTATTAAATACATTAAAATTGGGCACTCTTTAAATGAAAAAGATGTGCTTCAAAATAATTCTATTTTAGAAGACGTATTTGAAGCAGTAGTCGGAGCAATATATCTTGATCAAGGCATCAGTTTTGTTTCCGATTTTATCAAAAAAATATTTAAAGAAGAAATAGAAAATTTTGATTTTAGTTTAGTTACTGATTATAAATCGATTTTACAAGAAGCTATGCAAGCTGAGTACCGCGAGTCTGTTCAATATAAAGTTGTTGATGAAAAAGGGCCACCTCATATAAAAACTTTTTATGTTGAAGTTTATTTTAATGACTTACTTTTAGGTAAAGGCGTAGGAAAATCAAAGAAGGAAGCCGAGCAAATGGCTGCAAAGGATGCTCTTGATAAGAAGGCTATTATTTAATTATGGGATTTTTTGCAAAGTTAAAAGAAAAGTTTTCAAAAAAAGATAAAACTATCGAGACTTACGATTCAGGTTTGAAAGAAAGTCGTAAGGCTTTTACCAATCGTATAAATAAACTTGCAAAAAAATATAGCAAAATAAATGAAGAATTCTTTGAGGAATTAGAAGAAATTCTTATAAGTTCTGATTGTGGAATTTCATATAGCTATAAAATTATCGGTGAACTTACAGATAAAGTTAAAAAAGAAAAAGTTTCTAACCCTGAAGAAATTACCGAAATTCTTTTTGATACTATTTTAGAAGATTATGTTTCAACTTCAACCGATGAGAAGAGTAACGAAATTAAGTTCTATGAAGATAGACCTACTCTTATTTTAATTGTTGGCGTTAACGGTGTTGGCAAGACTACAAGTATCGCCAAATTAGCAAATCGATATATAAAAGAAGGTAAAAAAACTCTTTTAATTGCGGCTGATACTTTTAGAGCAGGTGCTAAAGAACAATTAACTTATTGGAGTGAGAAAGTAAATTCCGATGTAGTAAGTTCAAATAAAGAAGGCAGTGACCCTTCTAGCGTTATTTATGATGGCTTAGAAAAAGCAAAAAAAGAGAATTATGATTTAATTATTATTGATACTGCAGGTAGACTTCAAAACAAAAGCAATCTTATGGCTGAGTTAGCTAAAATGAATAAAGTTATTTCTAAAGAAGGTTTTATTCTCGATGAAACTTTATTAGTTTTAGATGCTACGACAGGCCAAAACGGAGTTTTACAAGCAAGAGCTTTTAAAGATTTACTCCCGATTAGCGGAATTATTCTTACTAAAATGGACGGAACATCTAAGGGCGGAATAATTTTAGCGATAAATAGCGAATTGAAAATACCTGTTAAATTTATCGGACTTGGAGAAAAAATGGATGATTTAGAGCTTTTTTCTATTGAAAAATATATCCATGGTTTGATTGAAAATGAGTAATATAAGTGAGATCGCATTATTGACGAACTTGTATGATATTTATGGTTCCTTGCTTACAGAAAAACAAAAAAATATTTTTGAAAAGTATTACTTTTATAATCTTTCTTTAAAAGAAATAAGCGAAGAATTAAATATTTCAAGAAATGGTGTCTTAGATAGTTTAGAACATACTAAAGCTAAATTATTATCTTTCGAGGACAATTTATCCTTTTATAGAAAAATAAAAAAAGTTGAGGAGCTTGATATTCCTAATCATATAAAAGAAAAAATATTGGAGGTATTAAAGTAATTTATGGCATTTGAAGCACTTAGTGAGAAATTTTCTAAAATATTAAAAAAGCTAAAAGGACAATCAAAATTAACAGAAAGTAATATTTCCGATATATTGAAAGAAATTAAATTTGCTTTATTAGAAGCAGATGTTAATTTTAAAGTTGTTAAAAGCTTTATTGAAAATGTCAAAAACGAATGCATAGGTTTAGAAGTTGAAGCTAAGCTCAATCCATCTGAGATGGTTACAAAGATAGTTAGAGATAATTTAACTAAATTATTAGGTCAAGGAAAAGAAGAATTAGTTTTTCAAAAGAATAGACCTACCGTAATTATGCTAGTAGGATTACAAGGTTCTGGTAAAACAACAACCGCCGCTAAACTTGCCAATTTATTTAAAACAAAATATCACAAAAAAGTTCTTTTAGCAGCATGTGATACATATCGACTAGCTGCTGTTGATCAACTCCAAGAATTAGCTAAATCAATTGGTGTTGAATGTTTTTATGATTCTTCAAATAACGCGCTAGATATTTCTAGACTTGCTTTAGATAAAGCGACTAAAAATTTCTTCGATGTATTAATTATCGATACTGCTGGACGTTTATCAATTGATGAGGCAATGATGGATGAATTAAAAAATATTGATAATATTGTTCATTCAGATGAAAAACTTATTGTTATAGATGCACTTAGTGGTCAAGAATCATTGAATGTTACTCAAGAATTTGATAATGTCATTGGTTTAACTGGCGTAATTATGACTAAATTAGATTCCGATACTAGAGGTGGTGCTGCTCTTTCAATTGCTTCAGCAACAAATTTAGGTATCAAATTTGCTGGTGTAGGCGAAAAAATTACCGATTTAGAAGCATTCCATTCTGATAGAATGGCCGAAAGAATCTTAGGAATGGGAGATATTTTAACTTTCGTTGAAAAAGTTGAAAGTAATATTGATAAAGAAGAAGCATCAAAAGCTGCAAAAAAGCTTTATGAAGGTTCGTTTACTTTAGATGATATGCTAAAGCAAATGAAGCAAATAAATAAACTAGGTTCAATGCAATCATTATTGAAATTTTTACCAGGAATGCCAAAAATTAGTGATGAACAACAGGAATTATTAGATAAAGAGATGAAAAACTTTGAAGTCATCATTAATTCTATGACAAAAGAAGAAAGAGCTAATCCTGACATTTTAAAAAATTCAAGAAAAGTAAGAATTGCTAAAGGCAGCGGAAAAACTAATGCAGATATTAATAGAGTATTAAAGAAATACGAACAAATGAAAATGATGATGAAACAAATGAAAAATAAGAAAGGAATGTTTCCACCAAATTTTAAATTTTAATCTTTATTAGTAAATTTTTTAGCTTTTTCGATAGCGTCTAGTTCCCATTTTGGAGTGATGTTATCATCAAGTTCTTTTAATAATATCATTTCCTCTTTGCTTAAATTATAATTTTTAAGTAAATCAGGGCGATATTTTTTTGTATATTCTAATGATTTTTTTAAATTGTATTTTTTAATTATGTTGTGGTCACCACAATATAAAATTTTCGGAACCTCATCTCCATTAAACGAATAAGGATCAGTATATTGAGGATATTCGACTAAATTATTATTAAAAGTCTCGTTTTCCAAAGACTCTTCATTTATAACACCTTTTTTTAGCCTTGAAAGGGCATCGATTAAGACAAAACAGGCTGTTTCTCCTCCGGTTAGAATATAATCTCCAATAGAAAGTTCTAAATCAAAATATTTATATATTCTTTCGTCAATACCTTCATAATGACCACACATTATTAATATATCATCGTAATTAGCTGCCATTTCTTTAGCCATTTTTTGGTTAAAAGTTTTTCCTCTAGGAGTTAATATTATTTTTAATGTTTTCTCATTTGAATTAGCCTTTAAAGCATCGTAAATTGGCTGACACTTTAAAATAAGTCCAGCTCCTCCACCAATTGGCCTAGAGTCTGTTCGATGATTTTTATCTTTTGTATAATCTCTAAAATTAACAATTTTTACTGTTAAATGGTTATTTGCAATGGCTCTAGCAATAATCGAATAATTCAAAAATGAATCAAACATATTTGGGAATGTAGTCAAAATTGTTATTTTCATATTTCTAGGAGCCCTTCTATAACATGAATTATGATAGTTTTATTATTTATATCAACATCTTTTACAAAAAAATCATTAAATGGGATAAATATACTTTTATCTTTTGAATTTAATTTAACCTCTAAATTTATAACGTTATTAAAATCATTGACTTGAATAACTTTGCCAAGTTCTTTATGTTCTTCATCAAAAACTATACAATTTTCTAAGTCTGAATAAAAATATTCATCTTCATATAAATCGTTATTATCTTTGATAGCTAATAATTCTTTACCGACAAACTTTTCTATATCATTGATATCATTAAATTCATTAAATGATAAAATGTCGATATTTTTATCTTTCTCTTTATGATTTTTAATAGTTACTTTAAGCTTTTCATCGCCTAAATCAATATATAGTTCGTAATTTTTTGAGTATCTTAAATCTTTTAAAGTAGAAGTAGTGTATACTTTAACTTCACCTTTTAGACCAAAAGCATCAATAATTTTTCCAACCTTTAAATATGTAATTTCCATTTTTATATTATACAAAAATAAAAGGAGCAATGCTCCTTTTATTTATTTTCCTTCATCATCAAATGATTCAAATTTAACGTGAACTTTTTTATTTTCTAATTTTCCAGTAATTGCAACTATTTCTCTAATTGCATTAGCAACACAGCCTTTTTTTCCAATAAGTTTTGCTGTGTCATTATTTTCAGAACAGATTAAGATAGTAACATCATTTGGTTTTTCGCTATCAATTGTTCTGATCAAGATTGATTCTGAATTTTCAACAAATGAATCAATGATTAAATGAATTAATTTACTATAATCCATAGTTAGGATTATTCTCCTTGAGATTCAACTGGTGTTTCTTCGTTAGAAGCATTTGCAGCTTCTTCAGCTTCTTTTTGTGCCTTAGCTTCAGCTTGTTTTTTTAATCTTTCTGCTTTTTGAGCTTTTGCTTCTTTATTTGCAAGTGATTTTTCTTGTTTTGCTTTCTTTAAAGCTTCTTCATCTTTTGGGCAAGAAGTTTTAGCAACTTTTTCTTTTGCTGGTAAAGTTGATTTAATATCTTTTGCTTTTGCTAAAATTCCTTTTTCACTTAAAATAGCTTTAATTGTATCGCTATATTGAGCACCTTGTCCTAACCATTTTAATGCGATTTCTTCTTCAATAGTTGCTTCGTTTAATGGTTTTGATGGGTTATAGAAACCGATTTGTTCGATAAATCTACCATCTCTTGCATATTTGCTTTCAGCAACAACAATTCTATAAATTGGATCTTTATGTCTACCAATTCTTGTTAATCTAATTTTAACTGCCATAAATAATAACTCCTTAAAACGTTATAATGATATACATTAAAAAGATGTGTGTCAAGTATTTTTACTTAACAGATATAATTTTACTTTACATAAGCATTCTTTTTCGATAAAATATTTAAGCATTTTTAAGAGAAATGCTACGGATGGTCCGCTATAAAAAATCTTTATCTATTTTAAATAGTTAGAGTAAAAATAAAAAGAATTTATATGAACATCAAGAGAAAGATACGAAACAAAGGAGAGTAGAGTAACATGAACAAAAATTTAGTAAAAGAAGTTACAGCTAGCCAATTAAGAGATGATATTCCTCAATTTTCAAGTGGTGATACTGTAAGAGTTTCTGTAAGAATTACAGAAAATGGAAAGAGCAGAATCCAAGTCTTTGAAGGCGTTGTCTTAATGAGAAGAGGCGGTGGAGTTGCTGAAACTTTCACAGTTAGAAAAATTTCTTCAGGAATCGGTGTAGAAAGAGTATTCCCTTTACATTCACCAAACGTTGCTAAAATCGAAGTAGTTAAAAGAGGTAAAGTTAGAAGAAATAAAATCACTTATCTTAGAAATAGAAGTGGTAAATCTGCAAGAATTAAACAAATTCTTGGCTAATTCTAATTTAGAGTTATTAAAAGAGACGGACTTATTGTTCGCCTCTTTTTATTAAACAAGGTATAATATTAAAGTAATTTATGGCTAATCAAAAAGAGAAACAAATACATTATTTTCCAGGTCATATGAAAAAAGGCCTAATAAAGATAGAAGAAAAACTAAAACTTATTGATTTTGTAATTATTTTGCTTGATTCAAGAATCCCTATTTCATCAATAAATCATGATTTATTGAAATTAGTAAGCAATAAACAGAAGTTATTTCTTCTATCAAAAAAAGATATGTCTGACCAAAAAGAAAACGAAAAGTGGCTTAACTATTTTAATTCAAAAGAAGATACAAGAGCTATTTTAGTTAATCTTAAAGAACAAAAAGAAATTAATAATATTCTTAATGAAATTTCTTATTTTAAGAAGATTAAAGATGAAAAATATTTAAAAAAAGGTATTAAAAATGTCTCTCTTAGAGGGATGATTTTGGGTATTCCTAATGTCGGAAAATCTACCTTAATTAATTTACTTAATAAGAAAAATGTTGTTATATCTAAAAATATGCCTGGAGCTACTAAAAATGTTAACTGGATTAAAATTGATAAATATTTAGAATTAATGGATACTCCTGGTATATTGCTTCCTAAATTTGAAAACCATAAGGTTGCTTTAAATCTTGCGTTAATTGGAACTATCAAAGAAGATATTCTACCATTAGAAGAAGTATTCGAATATCTTATTAGTTTTATCAAAAGTTATTATATCTCTAATTTTAATAGTAGATTTAATGTTAATATTACTAAAGATACTGAAAACGATGAAATAATCAATCAAATTGCAAAAAAACGTGGATATTTTTCTAAAGGAAATGTAGTTGATAAAGACAAAACGATTAAAATTATACTCAACGAATTTAGAAATGGAAAATTAGGACAAATTAGTATAGAAAGAGTTGAAGATGTTAACTTTTGAGGATGATTTTTATCTTAACGGATACAAAAACAAAAAGATTAGTTTTATAGCCGGCTCTGATGAAGCAGGCAGAGGGCCATTATGTGGACCAGTAGTTGCTGGGGCTGTTATATTACCATCCACTTATTTTAATAATGATATCAACGATTCAAAAAAACTTAGTGCTAAAAAAAGAGAACAACTATATATTGAGATTACATCAAATGCTATTGCATATGGAATAGGAATAGTTTCTCCTTCAAAAATAGATGAAATCAATATTTATAATGCTTCAAGACTTGCTATGGAATTAGCCTTAGCAAAATTAAATCATCAAGTTGATTTAATTTTAACTGATTATATGCCTTTAAAATTCAATGATATTCCTGTTATACCTTTAGTAAAAGGAGATGCTAAAGCAAGATGTATTGCTGCGGCTTCAATTTTGGCCAAAGTAACAAGAGATAAAATAATGGAAGAATATAATAAAAAATATCCAGAATATGAATTTGATAAGCATAAAGGTTATCCTACTAAAAGGCATTTAGAGATATTAAAAGAAAAAGGAATAATTAAAGGTTTTTATCGAGAATCTTATGGCCCGATTAAAGAGTTACTTGGATTAGATTTACCACTTTTTAATAAAATAGAGGGATAAATTTTATTAATCAAAACATTCTTGTATATAAAGGAGAGTTAAAATGACTGCAAGAGAAGTTTTGATTAATTTATCTTTATATAAAAATGGTGATTGGGGAGATATATATCACATGGTTTTAAAACGTGAAAAAGCCCCAAATGTTGTCGAAGAAGGAGACCTTGGTAAATTTAATTGTGTAACATTGATTGATCCAAGATATCCAGTATGTTTAAGGTATGTAGCTTGTCCCCCATTTACCCTTTTTTATAAAGGAGATATTTCTTTACTCGAAAGGTTGGATAAATACGGTTTAGGAATAGTAGGAAGCCGAGAATATAGCCAATATGCAAAGTCTGCCTTAAACGATATTTTTACGAATTTATCGAAAGATTTAGTAGTAATATCGGGTATGGCTAAAGGAATTGACCGTTTGGCCCATGAATATGCAATTAAAAATGGTATTAAAACTGTAGCTATATTAGGATCAGGAATTAATCATATTTATCCTAAACAAAACGAAGATATTTATAACAAAATTATTGAAAATGGAGGATTAATTATAAGTGAATATCCATTAAATACGGAACCAACTAAAAGTTCTTTTTTAGTGAGAAATAGAATTATTGCTGGTTTATCTAAAACATTATTTTTAGTTGAATCAAATGGACCTAGAAGTGGAGCTTACTATACTGCAAGATATGCTTTAAGTATTGGAAAAAATGTTGCTTGCCTTCCTTATCATGCAAACGAAGCATCAAATTGTAATGCTTTAATTAAAGATGGAGCTTATTTAGTTGAAGATAGTCAAGATATCAACTCTCTTTTTATTAATTAATATTAATTAATAAGAGAATTTAACAATAATTTTTACTTTACAAACTTATCTTTTATTTATATATTTTAAAATCGAAAAGAGAGAGATATGAAATTAGTTATTGTTGAGTCACCTACCAAATCTAAAACTATCGCCCATTATCTTGGGGAAGACTATGTTGTCGAAGCATCAAAAGGTCACGTAAAAGATTTAGCGATCTCAGGAAAAGGAGGTCTTGGGGTTGATGTAGAAAATAACTTTGAACCAAAGTATGTTATTTCGAAAGATAAGAAAAAAATTGTTTCTGAATTAAGAAAACTCGCAAGTAAAAGTGATGAAGTAATTCTTGCAACCGACCCTGATAGAGAAGGAGAAGCTATTGCCTACTCTTTAGCTAAAGTTTTAGATTTAGATATTGATAAAACAAAGCGTTTAGAATTTCATGAAATTACAAAATCATCGATTTTAGAGGCTATATCAAATCCACGTACAATTGATATGAACTTAGTTCATGCTCAAGAAACCAGAAGAATTATTGATCGTATCATGGGATTTAAATTATCTTCTTTATTAAATCAAAAAATTAAATCTAAAAGTGCTGGTAGGGTCCAATCGGCTGCTCTAAAACTTATTGTTGATCACGAAAAAGAGATAGAAGATTTTAAAATAGAAAAATTCTATATTTTAGAAGTTTCTTCATTTATTGATAATCAAATCTATCCATTAACTTTAGTGAAATATAAAAACGACAAACTAGAAAACTTTAAGGATAAAGAAGAAGCTTTAAAAGCCTTAAATTCATTAAGTGATAACTTAATACTAGATAAAATCGAAGAGAAAGAAAAAAGCATTAAATCAAAAGAACCTTTTAGAACTTCAACAATGCAACAAAGTGCCTTCTCTTCTTATGGTTTTTCAACTAAAGAAACTACTTTTTTAGCTCAAGAACTTTATGAAGGTATTGAAACTGATGAAGGCTTGGTTGGCTTGATTACTTATATTAGAACTGATTCTACTAAATTATCGGATACTTTTATTAGTAGTGCTAAAGACTATATTATCTCTAATTATGGGGAAGAATATTATAAAGGCCAAGGAAAATTAAAAGAAGTTAAAAACGCCCAAGATGCCCATGAAGCAATTCGCCCAACTTCTTTAGCAAGAACTCCAAAATTAATGAAAAAATATCTTTCAAATAATGCATATAAGCTTTATAAACTTATTTACAATCGTACCCTTGCTTCTTTAATGAGCGATAAAAAGATTTTAACCAGAGCTTTTTATTTTGTTGATAATGATTGCACTTTTAAATTAACTGGAAGCGAAACATTATTTAAAGGTTATGATATTTTAAAAGTTGATGAAAAAACTGCAGATGAAGGAATACTATCTAATTTAACTTTTGATAAATCTTTAAAAGTAAATGATTCTTATAAAATTGCATCAAAAGAAATAAAAGAAGACGAAACTAAACCTCCAGCTAGATATAGTGAAGGAAAATTAGTTAATTTAATGGAAGAAAAAGGTATTGGTAGACCTTCGACTTATGCTTCAACCATTGCAACTTTGAAAGCTAGAAAATATATAACTTCAACTAAAGGAGTAATAACTCCAACCGAACAAGGAAAATTAACTTCCAAAGTTTTAGATAAATATTTTCCAAACTTAATCAATACTCAATATACGGCCGATATGGAAAATCTCCTTGATGAGATTCAAAATGGTAATGCTGAGGAAAAGAAAGTCATTGCTGATTTCTATTATCCTTTTATTGAAGAATTTAATGATGTTAAGGAAAGAATGTATAAAGAACCTCCAAAAGAGACAGGAGAAGTATGCCCTAATTGTGGCTCTCCACTAGTCGAAAAGATTGGAAAATACGGTAAATTTATTGCTTGTTCAAATTATCCAAGTTGTAAATACATAAAGAAAGAAGAAAAGGAACCTTTGAAAGAGGTTGGAAGAGCTTGTCCGAATTGTGGTTCGCCTCTTGTTTATCGTAAAAATAAGAAAGGTTCAACATTTATAGGTTGTTCAAATTATCCTAAATGTAGATATACCGAATCAGTTAACGAAAAAAATGAAAAATCAGGAAATTAATATCAATATTATTGGCGGCGGCCTTGCTGGAAGTGAAGCAGCTAATTATTTAGCTAATAAAGGTTATAAAGTTAAACTTTATGAAAGAAGACCTTTAATAGATGATAAGGCTCATGTAACTTCTAAAATGGGAGAACTTGTTTGTTCTAATTCTTTAAAAAACAAAAATTTAGATAATGCATGCGGCCTATTAAAAGAAGAAATTAACCGTTTAGGTTCTTTAATTATGGAAGCTTCAAGAGTTAGCGAAGTACCTTCTGGAGATGCTTTAGCTGTTGATAGAAACGTTTTTGCTGATTATATAGATAAGAAAATAAGAAACAATCCTAATATTGAAGTAATTAATCAAGATGTTAATGATATTTTAGATGGTTATACTATTATTGCTACCGGACCTTTAACTTCAAAATCTTTATTAGATAAAATTAGCGATATAACCGGGAAAGATGTCTATGGTTTTTATGATGCATCTGCCCCAATTATTTATAAAGATTCAATAGATTTTTCTAAAGTATTTGCTAAAGATCGTTATTCGCACCAAAATGATGGTTCTTATATCAATTGTGGAATGAATAAAGAAGAATACCTTAATTTTTATAACAATTTAATAAATGCAAAAAAAGCTCATCTTCACGAAATTGATAAAGAATATTTTGAAGGATGTTTACCAATTGAAGTCATTGCTTCTAGAGGTATTGATACATTAAGATTTGGACCTTTAAAACCAGTTGGCTTAACGAATGAAGATAAGAATTATTATGCAGTTGTCCAATTAAGACAAGATGATTTAATTGGAGAATTTTATAATATGGTTGGATTTCAAACTAATCTTACTTACGGAGAACAAAAAAGAGTCTTTTCATTAATACCGGGCTTAGAAAATGCTAAGTTTGCTAGATATGGTTTAATGCATCGAAATTCCTATCTATTTTCGCCAATTGTTTTAAACGATGATCTATCTTTAAAGGTCAATAGTAATATCTTTATTGCTGGTCAACTTTCAGGTGTCGAAGGATATGTTGAAAGTGCTGCAACAGGTCTTTTATCGGCTATATATTTAGATTTAAGGATTAGAAATAAAACTTTCAAACCATTATCTTTTAATACGGTTTTAGGTGCATTAGTTAGATATATTACTCATACCGGAAAAAATAATTTTCAACCAATGAATGCTAATTTTGGTATAATATATGGTGCAAATAGAGGTGACAAATCAAAAGTCATTGATAGATCACTTAAAGATATTGAGGCTTTTAAAAATTATATAAATGACTAATGAACAATTATTATTTCTCGATTATTTAAAGAATAATTTGAATTATAGTGAAAATACAATTAAGTCCTATTCTCAAGATATATCCTTATTTGAGTCTTTTTTGCTTAAAAATAATATCGATTTTAGAAATATAACAAGAGAAGATGTTCGTAAATTTATGGCCAGTAGGCTAAAAAGCAGAACTTATAGAGGCAAAAATGAATCACCAAGGTCTATTAGAAGAAGGGTTTCGGCTTTAAAAAAATATTATACTTTCTTATATGAACAAAAAATGGTAAATACTAACCCTTTTTTATTAATAGTTACTCCGAAAAAACATAATAAACTTCCTGAAGTTTTATATGAATCTCAAATAAAGAAATTACTTTTAGAAAATTCTAAAAGAGATGATTATTTAGCTTCAAGAGATCAAGCGCTTTTAGAGCTTATGTATTCAAGTGGACTTAGATGTTCTGAAGTTGTTAACCTAACAATCTCAAATATTGATTTTAGCGGCAGATTTATGAGAGTTTTTGGTAAAGGCAAAAAAGAAAGACTAGTTCCTTTTTCTGATGAAGCAAGAAAAGCAATGATTGACTATGCAAAAAATCTAAGAAAAGAAATTTTAACTAAAAACGAAATTAATCCAAGGGAGCAACAATATTTCTTTATTAATTCAAAAGGAGGAAAGTTAACTTCTAGGGGTTTAGAATACATTATGAGTGAAATTATTAAAAAAACAGGACTTAACCTTGGCTTTAATCTTCACCCTCATGTTTTAAGGCATACGTTTGCAACTCAATTATATAACAAAGGGGCTGATTTAAGGATGATTCAAGAACTTATGGGTCATGAATCAATTGAAACAACTTCTATCTATGCTCACGTTTCTAAGAAAAAGATTCAAGAAGAATATAATGCTTTTTTTCCTAAAGGATCAAAGAAGTGAAAACTATCGAAATTACTCGCATTTTTCCTTGCACTTTATAGTTCGTTTTCTGTATAATATTAAGGCTTTGTTTAAAAGCATTAATTTTTACACACACTATGAATTCATTCGCCTAGTCTATAAATTTATTTTATAGGGTTAATGTTCGAAGTAGTGGAGGCTTAACAAATAGGAGGGACGAAAATGTCTGAAGAAAAGAGTGTAAGTTTAGAAGAAGCAGCAAAAGCTGTAGAAGAAAGTGTAGTTGAAGAAGCAAAGGAAGAAGAAGCTTTGGCAGATAATGCTGAAATGGAAAAAGCTGTTTTCGATCCTAATGCTCCAATTATCACTATTAAAAATTTAATCGAAGCAGGTGTTCATTATGGCCATCAAACAAAAAGATGGAATCCAAAAATGAAAAAATATATCTTCTGCGCAAGAAATGGTATTTATTTAATTGATTTAGCAAAAACTAAAGAAGCTGTTGTTAATGCATATGCTAAATTAAAAGAAATCGTTAGCGAAGGTGGAAAAGTTTTACTTGTTGGAACAAAACAAATTGCTAAAGATTTAATCAAAGAAGAAGCAGAAAGAAGTGGTAGCTTCTACATTACAAATAGATGGTTAGGTGGTACATTAACTAACTTCAAAACAATTCAATTAAGAATTAAAAAACTTAAAGAATTAGAACAACAAGAAGCAGATGGTGTTTGGGAAAATTTACCTAAGAAAGAAGTTGCTATTTTAAGAAAAGAGAAAGAAAAACTTTCTAAAAACTTAGAAGGCATTAAAGAAATGAGAAAAGTTCCAAATGCTATTGTTATCGTTGACCCAATGGAAGAAAGAATTGCTATTAAAGAAGCAATGAGATTACATATTCCTACATTTGCAATTTGTGATACAAATTGTGATCCAGATGGTATTGATTATGTTATTCCAGGTAATGATGATTTACAAAAGAGCGTTAAATTATTAATCTCTGTTCTTGCTGATGCTATCGTTGAAGCAAAAGGTGGTTTACCAGAAGTTGCTTATACTAAAGAAGATGGCGAAGATGCAACTATGAAAGATGCGTTAAGACAAGCAGATAGAGAAAATGCTTTAAGACTTGCCGCTAGAAAAGAACTTCAAAGAGAAAGAGCAGAAAGAGAAAAAGCAAGATTCGCTCAAAGATTCCAAAACAAACAACAAAAAGTTGAAAATAAAGAAGAAAACAAACCAGCTGAAGCAGTTACAACTGCAAATGCTGAAACTAAATAAAAGGAGATTTATTTAAATGGCAAATATTGCAGCAATTAAAGCTCTTAGAGAAAGAACTGGTGCAGGTATGATGGATTGCAAAAATGCTTTAGAAGCATGTGGTGATGATGTCGATAAAGCTTGCGACTGGTTAAGAGAAAAAGGTATTGCAAAACAAGCTAAAAAAGCTGATAGAATTGCAGCTGAAGGCTTAACTTCAATTAAAGTTTGTGAAAAATGCCATAAAGCATTAATCAGTGAAGTTAACTGTGAAACAGACTTCGTTGCACATTCAGATGCTTTCAAAGAATTAGTTCAAAATGTTGATTCAATTCTTTTAGAAAAAGGTTGCACAACTCTTGAAGAAGCAAAAGAACTTACAGAAAATTTATTTACTGATGCAGGTTTAAAACTTGGCGAAAAATTATCATTAAGAAGATTTACAACAATCGAAGCAAAAGATGGTGAATGTATGGGTTCATATGTTCATATGGGCGGAAAAATTACTACAGTAGTTATCTTAAAGAAAGATAATCCTGAATTAGCTTTCAACATTGCTGTTCATATCGCTGCAAATTCACCAAAATATATCACAGAAGCTGAAATCGAACCAGAAGCTTTAGCTAAAGAAAAAGAAATTCAAGCTGAAGCAGTTAAAAACGATGAAAAATTAAAGAACAAACCAGCTCAAGCTT
Source organism: uncultured Bacilli bacterium (assembly GCA_944350425.1). Taxonomy (GTDB): domain Bacteria; phylum Bacillota_I; class Bacilli_A; order RFN20; family CAG-826; genus Onthovivens. The sequence goes on along the minus strand of CALVOX010000002.1, from coordinate 142,120 downwards.
TAGAAAAAATTATCGAAGGTAAAGTTCATAAAGTATTTGCTGAAATTACTTTAGTTGATCAAGAATATTTAATTGATAACACAAAAACTGTCGGCCAATTATTAAAAGAAAACGATAACGAAGTTGTTGCTTTTATCAGATACCAAGTCGGAGAAGGCTTAGAAAAAAGAGTTGATAACTTTGCAGAAGAAGTTATGGCCCAAGCTTCCGGAAAATAATTATTAAAATTTCTACTATAAAAGAAGGTTCTCTAATTGAGACCTTCTTTTTGCAAAATTAATGATACTAAAATTACAAGATTTTGCTATAATAAACGCATGACTGAATTAAATAAAAAATATACAAGAGTTATTATTAAATTATCTGGTGAAGCCTTGCTTGATAATACCTCTCATCTTATTTTTTCTAAAGATAAGCTCGATAATATAGTTACTTTATTAAAAACACTTAATGCTAACGGAATTAAGGTTGGAGTTATTGTTGGAGCTGGAAATATTTTTAGAGGAAGAATTGCTAGCGAAGTTGGTCTAAAAGAGGAAGATGGTGATTATCTTGGAATGGTTGGAACAGTTATTAACTGTAAATGCATCGCCGATTTATTAAAACAAAACAATGTTCCAAACGAACTTTTTAGCGCTCTAGCAATTGAAAAAGTTGCAAAAGGATATAACATAAGCGAAGCAAAAAAAGCTTATGAAGAGGGGAAAGTGGTTTTACTTGCTGGTGGTATAGGTAAAGTTAAACATACGACTGATACAGCAGCTTCAACTAGAGCTTTAGAAATGGATGCAGAATTAATTCTAGCAGCAAAAAACGGTGTTGACGGAGTTTATGATAAAGATCCTAATAAATGTTCGGATGCTAAATTCCTTCATAAATTAACTTATAAGGAAGTCTTAGATTCTGACTTAAAAGTTATGGATAAGCAAGCTGCAGAGTTATTATTAGATAAAAATATTGTAACTAGAGTCTTCTCAATGGATAATTTCGATAATTTTTATAAAGTTATCGATGGAGATGATTCTATTGGATCAATTATTTCAAAATAAAAGGAGAGTTTTATGTCTGAATTAACAAATCAATGCAAAGAAAAAATGGAAAAATGTCTCACATCATTAACCGATTCTTTAAATACTTTAAGAACTGGTAGAGCAAATGCTAGTTTATTAAATAATTTAAAAGTTGATTATTATGGTGAACCAACACCAGTTTCTCAAATTGCTGCTATTAAGGTTCCTGAACCAAAACAATTATTAATTACCCCTTATGATCAAGGCGATATTAAATCAATTGTTGCTGCAATTAATGCTTCTGATATTGGAATCAATCCAATTGTTGATGGCAAACAAATTAGATTAAATATGCCTGCTTTAACTGAAGATAGAAGAAAAGAATTAACTAAAAAAGCTAAAGTTTATTGCGAAGAAGCAAAAGTTGCTGTAAGAAACGTTAGAAGAGACTTTATCGATAAAATAAAGAAAGACGATTCATATACAGAAGATACTTCAAAAAAAGCTGAAGAAGACATTCAAAAAGTTACTGATGAATATTGCAAAAAAGTAGATGCTGCTTTAAAAACAAAAACTGAAGAAATCATGACTCTTTAATTATGAATAAGAAAGAAGTTGAGTCTAAAGAAGAGAATCATTCAAAACTTGAACAAGATTTAAGAAGAGAACTACGAGTTAATGAATTAAGTAAAGAAACTAAAAACAATTTAGTTTCTCGAATCATTATTGCAGTTTGTATTGTAGTTTTAATATTGCCTTGTATTTTATTAGGTGATTATTTTTTGTTTGCTCTCACCTTATTATTATCCTTAATTACTACTCACGAAATTGCAAAAGCTCCACAATCAATTGAGCATCCTTATAGGTCAATCATTTATTTGTTTTCTTATTTAATGATGTTCCTTTTGATCTTTTTGAATTTCTTCATTGATTTGTTCGTAAGCATTTATCAATATACGACCGATCCGGCTATTCAAAATTTCATCTTTGATTTAAATAAAGCCTTTAAATCTCCTTATATTAATATTGGTTGTTTTGTTATATGTATAGGTTTTTTCCTTATTGAAGCTGTTTTTGATAAAAAATTCTCGCTTAAAGATGCTTTTTATTTCATCACAATGTTATTTCTAGTATCTTTAGGAATCCAAAATATGCTTTATTTAAGATATTTACCATTTAATATAAATCCTGATGCAGAGCAAACATTACTTTACAAATATTTATTATCGGCTATGCCTTTATTTTTCGTCTTTGCATCAGCTTGTTTAACCGATGTTTTTGCATATTTAGTAGGAGTATTATTCGGCAAACATAAGATGTGCCCAACTATTTCGCCTAAAAAAACTTGGGAAGGATTTGTTGGTGGAATTTTCTTTGGTTTTTTAATTCCTTTTGTTGCTGCCATGTTAATGGCTAATTTTGGTTATCCAATTTTAGATGGCGTTTTAGATATTGAACATTGGTGGAATATTTTAATACTTTTCCTTATTTTGCCATTTGTTGGAACTTTTGGAGATTTATTCTTCTCAAAGGTTAAAAGAGAATTTAATATTAAAGATTTTGGAACAATTCTCAAATCACATGGTGGAATTTTAGATCGTTTTGATTCAATTATTTTTTGTTCAATCGTAACTGGATTACTTGTTTTTGGAATGAGTTTTGATTGGACTAAATTTATTTAATATAAACTTTATGAAAAAGAATCTTTTTATTCTTGGTGCAAGCGGAAGTATAGGAAACCAAACTCTTGAGATTTTGCCTTCTTTCTTAACTAAATATAACCTCGTTGGTGTTTCAATTGGACATAATGTCTCTTTTTTAGAAAATCATATTTTACCTTATTTTGATGTAAAATATGTTTTTATTTTAGAAGAAGAACATTATTTGTATTTGAAAGAAAAATATAAAAATATTATTTTCTTTCATGGCGAAAATAATATCTCAAACATGCTTGAAGAAATTAAAGATGACGTTGATGTTATATTAAACGCTTTAGTTGGTTTTAGTGGTTTGATGCCATCTTTATGGACTGTTAAAAATAATAAAATACTTCTTTTAGCTAACAAAGAAAGTTTAGTTATAGGCGGAGAATATATTAAAAAAATAATTGGAGATAAGAAGTTAATTTATCCAATTGATAGCGAACATGCTGCTATAACTAAGTGCTTACATAATGTAAAAAAAGAAGATTTAAATTATATTTGTCTAACTTGTTCGGGGGGACCATTTTTTAATTATAAAAAAGAAGATTTTAAAGGTATTACCTATTTGGACGCCTTAAAACATCCAACATACTCAATGGGGAGCAAAATTACAATTGATTCTTCAACATTAATGAATAAAGCTTTCGAAATAATAGAGGCATATTATATTTTTGGTGTCGATCCTAGTAAAATTAGAGTTTTGATTGATCGAAATTCTTATGTTCACTCTTTTATTTGTTTAAAAGATGGTACTTATAAACTTTCTGTTGGGAAACCAGATATGAGAATTCAAATTAAAGATGCTTTAAACCTATTTAAACTTGATGAAAAACATGAATTCCCTGATACAGAAATCAATACTTTTGATAAATATAAATTTTATCCAGTTGATAAAGAAAAGTTCCCTTTAATCGATTATGGTTATTATGTTATTGGACATAAGGGCCTTTCTGGTTTAATATTGAATGACGCTGATGAAATTTGCTATAAGTATTTTAAAGAAGGCGTAATCTCTTATTTAGATATTAAAAAGGTTATAGACAAAACTTTTTATGAATTATCTAATATATTAAATTTAGAATTAAATGAAGAAAATTTATTTGTTTTAGATAAGCAAATTAGAGATAAAGTAGAAGAAATTATTCTACGTAAGGAGTTTAATTAATGGATATTTTAATGACTATCTTGTCGATTATTTTGTTTTTTATAGCGCTTGGAGTTTTAATTACAATTCATGAGCTTGGTCACTTTGTTGCTGCTAAATCCTGCAATGTTTATTGTGATACTTTTTCAATTGGATTTGGCCCAAAAATTGCTAAATTTAAAAGAAAAAAAGGCGAAACAAGATTTACTATTGGAATTATTCCTCTTGGTGGATATGTATCGATGTATGGCGAAGATGCTCAAGAAGATAGTAAAGAAAAAGATAAGAGCGAGGAAACATTTAATATTTCAAGAAAAAGATCTCTTCAAGGTGTTTCTAGATGGAAAAGATTAATTATTTTTGCTGCTGGAATTATCATGAATTTCATCTTAGCTTATATAATTTTCTTTATTTCTGCAGTTTCTTTCCCTCAGCTTACATCAACACCAAATATTAATGTAGCTACAATTACGAATGAAGTAACATTTAAAGAAAACTTTAAAAATTCTGCTGGAAGTGAGTTAAGCGACGAGGAACTTTCTTTCATTTCTAATCAATCTGTTTTCAATGTTTATTATTTAAGATTTGATTATACTTATATTGATTTAAGTAATAGAGAAACTACAATCAGTATAGATATTCCTTATATTGTCGATACTTATAATATGACAGTTAATGATGAGGAAACAAATTATGGATTTATTATAGGCTCAATGAATTTAAAAAATCCCGATTACTCTAATTTCATAAGCTCAATCTTTGAAGTTCAAAGAATTAATACTTCGAATCCTTTACCAAAAGGATATTCAAATTTTACAATTAGAGATAATGCTGGTAACTTTACACCTATTCAAGAAAACATCGAAATTAATTTACCTTTAGTAGGAAGTGATGGTTCTTTAAAAACTATTACATTAGAAAGCGGAGATTATTTAAGTGGTAATTTAGATTTCTTTGATCAAAATAAAGAAGATTTTGTTTCAACAAGTTTTACTTTTAAGACAAATGAAGAAAATAGTTTAAGTGAAATCGGTTTAGGAATGTATGCTAAATTTGAATATGTTGGTTTAAAAGCTTTCCAAATCGCTGGTGAGCAATGGGTTGATTCAACAACAGCCATCGCTAAAGCTTTAGGACAATTATTCTATTCTGGTGAAGCATGGAATAATGTTGGCGGGCCAGTTGCTATTTTCGCTCAATCTACTCAAATTTTAAATACATATCCTTTCTATTATTATTTAAATTCATGGGGAATTTTATCGGTAAACCTTGCTTTATTTAACCTTTTGCCTTTCCCAGGACTTGATGGATGGCAAATTTTAGTTGAGCTAATCGAAGGTGGAGTTAATCTTGTATATAAGGCTAAAAATAAAATCAAAAATGATAAAAAGAATAAAGATAGTAAAGAATTAGAGGAAAATCAACCAATTCAAACAACTATTATTGACGATAAAGCTAGCGTTAATAAAGACACAAATTTAGTTGTCGGAGAAAATGATTCTTCTAGTCAAAAAGAACATCTACCTTATGATGATGAATGGCATATTCCTTCTAAGATTAAAAATGTTGTTTCTTATATTGGATTAGCCTTACTTTTTATCTTTATGTTTGCTATTATCTTTAAAGATATTTTTACATACTTTTAGAGGGTTGATATGAAGGATAAGATGGTTAGATTTTTAAATAGCATTAATATCGTAAATACATCGATTTACGATATGGATTTTATTTGCATTTCTAAATCTCCTTATCATATTACTAAACCTTTATATCTATATTCAGTTATCAAAGATACACCTTTTACATATAAGCTTCTTTGTGACTTTTTAGATCATTTAAGTTATATTACAACTTACGATTATGAATTTAATTTTACTTATAAGAAGAAATATGATTTATCATCGATAAAATCTTTTATCGATGATTTTATCTACAATACTTTATTTGATACTTTAGATTATAAAATCGTAGTTAATGGTAAGATTGAACTTACTTTTAAATCAAAAGAAGATTTAGATTTGTTTAATTCCATTAAAGATGACTTACTTAAATATTTTAAATTCGTGTGTCTAAACAAAAGTCTTGAAACATCTTATAGCGAGGAACTAGATGATGAAGAAATTACTTCAAGGTATCAAGAATCAAAGCTTATTGAAGTACAAGAAATTACTCAAAACAAAGAAGATAAGATTAAAGCAGCAGAATGTTCTAAAGATATTGATTCTTTTAAAAATCTAAAACAAGAAGTTGAAGATGTTTTTGCTGATGCTCCGGTTACGCCTATAGTAGAAGCAACAAAAGAGAGTCCAAAAAAATCTCTTCTAGAAGCTGAAAAAGAAAAGTTTAAAGAAGTAGTAAAACAAGCTGAACAAAAGATTCAAAAAGAAGAGAAAGAATATAAAGAAGGTGTAGAAAGAAAAAAATATTATGATGGTTTATATAAAAAAACATCTAATTATAAAGATACTCTAATTTCGCAAATAGATGCTAATTCCGATGCAGTGACTTTCACTGGTAAAGTTTTTGAAAGAGAAGAGAAAGAAGTAAGGGGAAGAACCTATCTTCGTTTCGGCGTGTTCCAAGAAAATGGAGCTATTTATTGTAATTATTATCCAAAAAGCGAAGATGAAGATATTAATGTAATTGTTGATGGAATTAATATAAAAATTAACGGGAAAGTTAATGCTAAATTTAACCCAAATGATCCTAATATTATTGTTCATAGTTATGAAATTTTGCCAAAAGATGCTTTAAGAGATGATGAAGAAGAGGAAAAAAGAGTCGAACTCCATCTTCATACAAAATTCTCAGAAATGGATTCAATTGCCTCAATGGATTCTTATTGCGAATTAGCTTCTCATATGGGTATGAAAGCAATCGCAGTTACCGACCATGGAGTAGTTCAATCGTTCCCAGAAGCTCAACAAGCAGCAAAAAAATATAAGATTAAGATGCTTTATGGTTCAGAATTATATTTAATTGAAGATTATTTATGTGCTGCTTTAAATCCTTGCAATAGAGAATTAAAAGATGCTACTTATGTAGTAGTAGACTGTGAAACAACAGGTTTATCTATCGAGTTTGACCGTTTAACGGAAATCGGCGCTTTTAAGGTTAAAGGTGGAATGGTAATTGACCGTTTTGATATGTTGATTAATCCTGGAATGTCAATTCCAAAGTTAATTCAAGAAAAGACAAATATTACTGATGAAATGGTAAAAGATTGTCCAAAAATAGAAGAAGTTTTACCAGAATTTTTAAAATTCGTTGGAGATTCTATTTTAGTTACTCATAACGGGGAGTTCGATTACTCAATGATTAATGAGGCTTATAAAAGAATTCATGGCGAGGATATCATTTTACCTGTCATAGATACCTTAGCAATTTCTAGATATATATATCCAGATAAAAGAAAACATTCTTTAGGTGCGTTATGTAGCCGTTTAGATGTTGATTATGATAAAGATAGCGCTCATAGAGCAGACTATGATGCTAGTGTTTTAGCTTCCTGTTGGAATATTTTAAAAGGTTATTTAGAAGAGAAAAAAGAGCATCTTTTACACTCTGACCTTGTTCATTTACCATATGAAAAAGAAGCTTTGAAAAGTATGCACGGCTATCACACCTGTGTAATTTGTAAGGATAGAGCCGCTCTTAAAAACTTATATAAGATAATTTCAGTTTCTCATTGCGAATATGTTGGTACTGTCCCTCTTGTTCCTAGATCGCTTTTAAATCAATATAGAGATTCATTTTTTATAGGCTCCGCTTGTTTTAACGGCGAAGTATTTTATAACTGTGTATTTAGAAATTCGAAAAAATTAACTGAATCAATTTCTTATTATGACTATATTGAAATTCAACCATTAGAAAATTATATGTTCTTAGTTAATGATAGGCAAATTCCTGATGTTGAAACTTTAAAGAAGTACCTTCGTCTTATTATTAATGAAGCAAAGAGACAAAATAAGATGATTTGTGCTACTGGTGATTGTCACTATGTTAATAAAGAACAAAAAATATATCGTGATATTTTGATTAACAACCAAGCAGTTGGTGGTGGTTTACACCCTTTATTTAGAAGAAACGGGGCTCAAGCACCTGATCAACATTTCTTATCAACGAGAGAAATGTTAGAGGCTTTTGATTGGTATGAAGATAAAGAAGAAGTAAGAAAATGGGTTATTTATAACACAAATTACATTGCTGATCAATGTTCAGAAATTATTCCAATCGATGATAAATTATATACACCTGAAATTGATAATTGTGAGCAAATGTTAACTGATATGTGTTATGAAAAAGCTCACCGTGAGTATGGAGATAAACTCCCTTCTTTAATTGAGGATAGATTAAAAAGAGAACTTGATGGTATTATTAACCATGGTTATTCAGTTACTTATTACATCGCTCACGAGCTTGTAAGATTAACAAATGAAGCAGGTTACATCGTTGGATCAAGAGGATCGGTTGGTTCTTCTTTTGCTGCATATTGTGCTGGAATTACAGAAGTTAACCCTCTACCTCCGCATTATAGATGCCCAAAATGTAAACATGTCGAGTTCCACGATATGAGCGATGGATGTACATCTGGTTATGATTTACCCTTAAAAAAATGCCCAGAATGTGGTGAAATTATGATTCAGGATGGTCAAAATATTCCTTTTGAAACATTCCTTGGATTTAAGGCTGAAAAAGTCCCTGATATTGATTTAAATTTCCCTGCTGACTTCCAATCTAAAGCACATCTTTTTACTAAGACATTACTTGGTGAGGATAATGTTTTTAGAGCGGGTACTATATCTACAGCTAAATTAAAAACTGCAATTGGTTATGTTAGAGAATATTTTAAAAATCAAGGAATCGATCCTAACACAATAAAAAGACCATTAATCAATGCTATGGCATTTGGTTGTACTAGTGTCAAAAGAACAACCGGACAACACCCAGGAGGGATAGTTGTTGTTCCAAGAAAATATGAGATTTATGATTTCACGCCTGTTCAATACCCTGCAAATGATACAACAGCTAAATGGAAGACGACTCATTTTGATTTCCATGCAATCCATGACACAATTTTAAAACTAGATATGCTAGGTCACGTTGATCCGCAAGCTTTAAAAATGATGTGCGATTTAGAAGGAGTTGATATTCATTCAATTCCAATGAATGATAGGAAAATTTTATCATTATTTGTGGCTAACGATGCTTTAAATATGAAACATAAATACATAAAAGCTGATGTCGGAACTACAGGTATTCCAGAATTCGGTACCAACTTTGTTAAGCAATTAATTAGAGAGGCTAAACCAAAGAGTTTTAGAGATCTTCTTATTATTTCTGGCTTATCTCATGGTACTAACGTTTGGACTAATAATGCTCAAGATTTAATTAAATCTGGAGTAACGGATCTTAATGGAGTTATTGGTTGCAGAGATGATATTATGTCATTCTTAATTAGCAAAGGATTGGACAATTCTAAAGCTTTCACAATCATGGAAACCGTAAGAAAAGGCAAAAAACTTTCTGATGAACAAATTCATGATATGGAAAGCCATAATGTTCCTAATTATTACATTGAATCTTGTAAAAAGATTAAATATCTTTTTCCTAAAGGGCATGCGTGTGCTTATGTTATGATGGCTATTCGTGTTGGCTATTTCAAAGTTTATTTTCCATTAGCTTTCTACGCAACTTTCTTTACTTTAAGGTGTGATCAATATGATATTTCAACAATGATAAAAGGTATTGATGCAGTTCATGATAAAATCGAAGAACTTGAAAATCGTAATGCATCAAATGACCCATTAAAGAAGTTATCAGATAAAGAAGTAGCTATTTTAGATACATTAACTGTAGTTCTTGAATTTTATGAAAGAGGATTTAAGTTCGAAACAATAGATATTAATAAATCTGATGCTAGTAACTTTATTATCGATAAAGAAAATAATGCACTTATTCCCCCATTTAAAGTTCTAGATGGTTTTGGAGAAAATGGTGGAGAACAGATCAAAGCCGCAAGAGAAGAAAGGCCTTTCGACTCAATTACCGATTTTTCAAAAAGAGGAAAGGTTCCTGAAAAGGTAGTAAATCAACTGAGAGAACTCGGATCCTTTAAAGGCTATAATGAAACAGATGAATTATCACTTTTCGATGATTTTAATTTATTTGGTTAGTACAATGTATTAACCATTACTGGTTACGTAGCTCAGCTGGATAGAGTAACTCCCTCCTAAGGAGTAGGTCGAGGGTTCGAATCCCTCCGTGATCACCATTGCAAAAACAAAAATAACGCGAGTTTAATCGCGTTATTTTTATTAGGGTGTGTTAAATAGTTTTTTACATGGTGGACCTTACGGGGCTCGAACCCGTGACCTCTTCCATGCCATGGAAGCGCGCTCCCAGCTGCGCCAAAGGCCCAATCGCAAATAAGATTATACTAGATAAATTAGTTGTAATCAACAAACTTATTTTTGATAGTTATTCTTAGCAAAAGCCTCGACTAAAGCTGTTTTTAAAGACAATTCAGCTTGCTTATGTTCGTATGCAGAAGTTGAATTTTTTAGCTTTTGTAATGCTTCTTCTTGGCTTTTTTTAGTTTTTTCTATATCAATTTTTTCTACTGGTATAAAAGTATTCACAATAAGAGTAGTAGTGTTAGTTTTATTGTTGAAATGAATCGCTCCACCACCAACGGCATAATGAACAATTTCATCATTATATCTGCGTATAGTTAAAATAGATACTTCTACATTTGCTAAATAATCAGCATGATTTGGAAGTATTTCAACTTCACCATTATCTGTTTGAACGATAATAGATTTTATTCTATGTCTTTTTTCAAGAGAATCTGGTGTAACTAAACGAAGATTGATTAAGTTGTTTTGTTCAGCTGCCATATACTATTTATTTGCTTTGCTTTCGTTATTAATGTTTAAATTTTTAATTTCTTTTTCTTCTTTTACCTCAACTTTAGATCTAAGCTGCTTGTCTTTTTCAATAACTTCATCAAAAGTTCCTACATATAAGAAGGCGTTTTCTAATAAGTTATCACCTTCACCATTTAAAATTCTCTCAAAAGAATCAACTGTATCTTGGAGTTTAACATATTTTCCTGGTGTTCCTAAGAAAGCTTCAGCAACCGAGAAAGGTTGAGATAAGAAATTTCTAATTCTTCTTGCTCTAGCAACGGTTAATTTGTCTTCATCTGAAAGTTCATCGATACCTAAAATTGCTATTATATCTTGCAAGTCCTTATATCTTTGAAGAATTTGTTGAATTTTACGTGCTATTTCATAGTGTTTTTTACCAACAATATTTGGATCAAGAATATTTGAAGTGGATTGCAAAGGGTCAACGGCTGGATAAATTCCTAAAGCAGCAGTATTTCTATCAAGAACTGTTTTTGCATCTAGGTGAGCAAAAGTAGTAGCTGGTGCAGGGTCCGTTAAGTCATCAGCTGGAACATAAACTGCTTGAATAGAAGTGATTGAACCATCTCTAGTTGAGGCAATTCTTTCTTGAAGTTCTCCCATTTCAGTAGCAAGAGTTGGTTGATATCCAACAGCAGAAGGCATTCTTCCTAAAAGAGCACTAACTTCTGAACCTGCTTGAGTGAATCTGAAAATATTATCGATAAAAAGAAGAACATCTTGATGGCCGACATCTCTAAACCATTCAGCCATTGTTAAGGCGGCAAGAGGTGCTCTCATTCTTACTCCAGGAGACTCGTTCATTTGCCCAAAAATTAAAGCTGTATTTTCAAGAACTCCAGATTCTTTCATTTCAAAATAAAGGTCATTGCCTTCTCTTGAACGTTCGCCAACACCGGCAAAAATTGAAGTACCTTTCTTTTCAACTACAATGTTATGAATTAACTCTTGAATGAGTGTAGTTTTGCCAACACCAGCACCACCAAAAAGACCGACTTTCCCACCTTTTAAATATGGGCAAAGAAGATCTAAAACTTTAATACCGGTTTCAAAAACTACTTGGGAAGTTGGTTGGTCTTCAAAAGATGGAGGTAGATTATAAATGGAATGAGTTTCTGTAGGAGTAAAATCACCCAAATTATCGATTGGTTCACCCAATACATTAAACATACGGCCTAAAACATTTCTTCCCACAGGAACGTTAATTGGCTTATGTGTATTTGTAACTTTAAGGAGTTTTCTTATTCCTTCAGTTGGGCCCATGGCGATACATCTAACTGTGTCATGCCCAATATCTTGTGCAACTTCAAGCACAAGTTCTTTTTGCTCATCACGATTAGAAAAACTTACTTTTAAAGCGGTTCTCATTGATGGGATTAATCCATCATAAAAACGGACATCAACTACAGGTCCAATAGCTTGAACTACATATCCATAATCTGCTTCTTTTGTTTTTGTATTGAATTTATATTGTTTAAGCATATTTAACCTCCTTAATAAGATGAATCCTTACTTCCACCAACAATTTCTGTAATTTCTTGAGTAATTTTTTGTTGTCTAATCTTGTTGTAATCAAGTTTTAAAGAATAAATTAAGTTATCGGCCGAAGAAGTAGCACTATCCATAGAATTTCTTCGACATGTATATTCACTTAGCTTTGATTCTAAGAAATATCGATAAATAAGAGCATCTAGATAATGGGGAACTATTAAATCAGTAACTTTACTTGAGTCGCCTTCAAAGATAGGTTCTTTAATTTCGCTTGTATCCATTGCATCAAGTTCGATAAGAGGAAGTAATCTTTCACAAACTGATTTTGTGACCATGGAATTGATATATTTTGTATAGATAATATTAACTTCAGAATATATTTCTTTTTTATATAAAGAGTCAACATAGTGTCTAAATAGATTGGTTTTTTCAAAGGTTAATTCTTCAAGTAAATTTAAGTGGTCAGAATAAGCGTGATCTACTAGGTTTGAAAAATGTTTAAATCCTTTATCCCCTATAAAAATGCAATCATCATTTTTTGTTAATAAAGTTTTAGCTAATTTTTCTAATGCATAGTTATAGGAACCGCATAGACCTAAAGTTGAAGTAATAAAAATATATAGTTTTTTATTACCTGGATATTTTAATAAACATGTTGGAATTCTTCTTGAAGAGAAGTCGATGTATTGCAAGCAAAGTTTCATTGCATCATGCAAAGCTAAAACATAAGAATAATTTGTATCATAAATATTCTTTAATCTTGTTGAACGAGAAGAAGCAATTAATTTCATTGCTTTAGTAATTTTTCTAATCGATTCAACCGTAGAAATACGTTTTTTTACTTCAAGTAAGGATTGAGCCATAAATTGTTAAGCATTAACTTCGTTAGTCTTTATTGCGTTTTTAATAGTTGTTAGTAAATCTAAGATAAATTTTTTGTCCTCATCGCTAAATTCATGAGATGAATTTATTTTTTCGTAAATGTTATTTTCTTTTGAAACGATAGAGTTATCTAAAAGTTTTAAAATATGATGAACATTAGAAGGTTGAACATCATCTAGATATCCGCTTTGAGCAACAAAAATATCAACAATTTCTTGTGCTAAAGAAAAAGGCATATATTGTTTTTGTTTTAAAACCTCAAGCAATATTTCACCATGAGTTAAAATCGATTGAGTTGTTTTATCTAAGTCACTTCCAAATCTTGAAAAATCGAGCATTTCGTGATAATTGGCAAGTTGCATTCTTAAATCTTTAGCAACATTTTTCATGACTTTATATTGAGCTGAACTACCAACACGACTGACTGATAAACCTGAATCAATAGCAGGTCTTTGTCCAGCATTAAACATATCATCGTTTAAGAATAATTGACCGTCAGTAATTGAAATAATATTTGTTGGAATATAAGCGGAAATATCCCCAGCTTGTGTTTCAACAATAGGAAGAGCAGTAATTGAACCTCCGCCTAATTTGCTAGAAAGTTTACACGATCTTTCAAGAAGACGAGAGTGGATATAGAAAATATCGCCAGGATAAGCTTCTCTACCAGGAGATCTTCTAAGCAATAAACATAAAGTTCTATAAGCGACAGCATGTTTTGATAAATCATCATAGACGATTAAAACATCTTTTCCTTGATATTCCCAATATTCAGCAATAGATGTTGCACTATAAGGTGCGATATATTGCATTGGAGAAGGATCAGCGGCGCCAGAAGAAACAACGACAGTATAATCCATTGCTCCAGCTCTTTTTAAACGAGAGACAATTTGGGCAAGTGAAGAATTTTTTTGTCCGATTGAACAATAAACACAAATAACATCCTTACCTTTTTGGTTTAAAATTGTATCAATAGCCAAAGCAGTTTTTCCGGTTTGTCTATTCCCGATAATTAATTCTCTTTGCCCTTTTCCGATAGGAATCATTGAGTCAATTGCCTTTATACCAGTCATTAATGGTTCTTTAACTGATTGTCTATCCATAATTTTAGGAGCAGGCATTTCGATAGGTCTAACTTCAGTGGTTTCAATTTTTCCTAAACCATCAATAGGCTCGCCTAAAGAATTGACAACTCTGCCTAGCATTGCATTACCAACTGGAACCGAGGTAACTTTATTTGTTCTATTACAAATATCGCCTTCTTTTATAGTGATTTCGTTACCAAAAAGAGCAACTCCAATAGAGTCTTCTTCGATATTCATAACCATACCATAATTATCATTTGGGAATTGAATTAACTCACCATACATTGCCTCGTCAAGGCCATAGATGGTTGCGATACAATCACCAACGCTAACTACTTGGCCAACACTAGTAGTATTAATTTTCTTTTCGTATTTATTAATTTCATCCTTAATAATTTCAGATAAGGAGTTTAGGTTTTTATTATTACTCATTATTTGCCCTCCTTATTGTTTTTAAAGTAGTTATCGTAATATTGGTTTAAGTTTTCTTTTATATTATCTAATTTTGATTCAACGCTGTATTCAAATATAGTTTCATTAATTAAAACTCTTATTCCAGCAATTAAATCTTTGTCAATAACTATTTTAAAATTACATTTAGTATTAAATTTATTCTCAAATGCAGCTTGGATTTTGCTAATTTGAGTTTCGCTTAGTTCAAATGGGGTATAAATAAATGCATCTAATATGTTTTGTTCTTGGTCAACTAGTTGATCAAAAGTTTCTTTTACTTCCTTTAAATGATTAAAAATATTTTTCTCAATTAAAATCTTTGCAAAAAGAAGTACTTCAGGAATCAAAACATCTTTAAATGTATCTTCAAGTGATTCATACTTATCTTTAATTTCTACAAAAGGTGAATTTAATAAATCATAATAAGATGGATTTCTTTCTAAATTCCATAATAAAAACTTCAAGTTTTCTTGAAATTTAATTATTTGATTATTTTCCAATGCATTTTGGAAAAATCCTTCTGTTGTTTTTAAAATAAGGGAATCGACGTTATTCATTTTTACTTGTCCTTCAATAATTCATCAACAAAATCGTTAACAAACTTATCGTTGTCTTCTTTTGTAATGTCTCTTTTTAAAATTTCTTTTGAAGTAGTAATTGCACTTTCCACGATTGCTTTATGAGCATCTTTAAGCATATTATTACGTTCAGCTTCAATATCTTTATGAGCTTGAGCTTTAGCAATCTCAATTTTAGTAGAAAGTTCTTTTTCACTTTCTAAAGTTCTAACTTCAGCAGTTTTTTGTGCTGCTTGAATAATCTCACCGGCTTTTTTCTCGCTATCTAAAATGAGTTGATTACTTTTTTCTAGATTTGCACTAGCTTCTTTGACTTTTTCTTCACTATCTTTAATATTTTTTTCAATGTAATCACTACGTTTTGAAAGTTTTTTCTTTAAAGGTTTATAAGCAAATACAATAAAAAGTATTACGACGATAATAAAAAGAGCAAGTTGCATTAAAGTAATCCAAATATTCGGAAGCATATTTTGGACTAATGTAACGATTCTATCTGAAATTTCTTCAGTGTCGCAAGAAGTTAATCCTAAAAGAAGAATAGATAGAAAAGCTGTTAGTGTAAATTTTTTCGATTTCTTCATATTCTTTCCTTTAAAAATTTTATTGAACAACGAATGCCATTAAAATTGCGACGACAAGAATATAAATAGCAACTGATTCAACAAGACCAATACCGATGATCATGGAAGTTCTAATATCTTTCGTAGCAGATGGGTTTCTACCAATAGCTTCCATAGCTTTCATTACGGCCAAGCCTTCAGCAATAGCTGACATGCCAAGTCCAATACAAGCAATACCTAAACCAATAAAATTCATAAATATATCTCCTTTAATATAAATTTAATATGAATTAAATACCAACTTTTTTAGCTTTCTTCTCAAGTTTTCTTTGTTTTTTCATTTCTTTTTCTTGTTTTTTATTAATAAGAGAAAGCTTATATTCTTCTGGACTAATATATTCGTTAGATATATTAATCATTGTTAATATAGTAAAGACAGCCATTTGAATCAAGCCATCGAATAAATCAAAGTAAAGGTGTCCAATTGGAGCAAGAATAGGATCAAATACCATTCCTACCAAACTTCCTTCAGGTGGAAGAGAAGTTCCTAGACCTACATATATAAGCGTGATAACGCAATATCCTGCTAAAGCATTACCAAATAAACGTAAAGTTAATGATAAAAGCGAAGACCACATTGTAACTAAGTTAACAGGTAAGAAAATTGGAATTGGCTCCAGATATCTTTCAAAATATGACCAATGTTTATATTTAATTGCAGTATAGTGAGTTAAAACGAAAGTAATTAAAGCAATAGATAAAGGAATTGCAATATTAGTGAATGGATTAGGAAGAGGTTCCCCGAAAGTATCTCCACTAGGTTGGAATATATTCGGAATACCGACCCAACCGATGATAAAACCGAGTAGAATATAGCCACCAGTAAATAAAATGTAACCAGCAAAATCTTTAAAAGCAGGGCCCATTAAGTCAATTACTTGTTTTTCAACCCAATCGTTAATAGCTTCAAAAGCGTTAAAAAATCCTTTTGGTTTTTCTAATGCGTCATATTTTCTAAGTTTTATTCTAATAACTATAGTTAAAATAAGCATTATTAATAATGCAAGTATCGAGGAGATAAATTCTGGTGGAATTTCATCCCAACTTAACCATTTAATAACTTTTTCAAAATCCATATTACTTAATAACTATACCTACTAGATAACCGATTGTATATAAAACTGGAGAGACGATGATGTAATATGCTTCGCTTGTTTTAAGTGTTCCCATTAAATAAAGATAAAGAATGCATAAAAGCAAAGAAATAATAATACATGCGAATCGTGCAAAATAAAAAAGAATAAAAGTTAATTTGCCTTTTCTATCAACATTAAATTTTAAGAATCCAAGTATGAAAGTAATATAAGTTAAAATCATAAATGGAAAAGAGATAGAAAATAAAACTAAAAAGGTTGAGGAATTCGTTAAAAAGTAGATTACAGTACCTAAAATATAGCCAATTATTGCAACAATTAAAAAGCAAATTGTAGCAATAATAATTTTCTTTTTACGATTAAACTTTTCAATCATCTTAACCTAAATCTTTCATTTAGCAAATCTTATCTTGAAGGCGATAAAACTTACTCTCTATTTATAAAACTTGCGACTTTAAAAGTCAATAATTTTGGCGCCTAATTTAAAGGCGGTCTTCTTGGAGTTCAAACTCATTACAAAGTTCGTAATATTTATCAATATAGGAAAGATTTGCTTCATATTTTTCATAAAGTGGCGATGATAAATAAACATGAATCATGTTATACATTCCATCAAGAAGCTCTTTTTTTGAAGCTAAGTCTTCTTTATTGAAAATTAATCTAATTTCTTCAATAGTTATTGTATTATCTAGCTTTTTATTAGCCATTAAATCAGCTTTGTAAAGTAAATCAGAGATAATATCATCAAGTTTATTTTTGATTGTATTGATAAATTGAAGATTGCCGTTTGAAATTAAATCAAAGATTTTATACATTTCATCGTTATCTTCATTTAGAATCAAGTATGAAGGAACATCTCTAAACTCTTTGATGTCGCTCTTTTCGCCCATATCGATGACCATTTTGTAAATTTCATCTAAGTAGTTGATAATAATTGAAGAAATATTTTGAGCATAAGTTTGGTCAAATATTTGATGGTTCATTGAGAAAATATAAGCTATTTTTGAAAGAATTTCGGAAGGAAGAGCTTTAATAATATCGTTTTCTTTTAAATCTTCTAATTTAATTTCTTTATCATCACTTAAGATAATATTATCAAAAAAAGTGAGATTATAAATATTTTCAATTAAATCATGAGTTTTTTCTAAAGTATGTTCTTCATCTTTGTTATATTCATTAAGAAGAGTGTTAACATCTTCTAGGATTTGATCAAGGAAACGGTTTAAGAAAGATGAAATTTTGTCTAAATAGCCATTATATTCTTCTTCATTATTTCTTTCTAAGTATGTTAAAAGGTTAAATTTTAATGAATCAGAATATTTATTTTCGTTAAACAAGGAGAATACCTTTTCTAATCCGTTTATTATTTCATAATCAGTTGAATTTTCTCCATTAATTACATCTAAAATATTTTGATAGTAATTTTGAATAGCTTCTTCCTCGCTTAAGCCGGTATAATTACCGTTTTCATCTATTGTTAAAACATCGTAACCAAGATAAGAATTAAAGTTAGCAATTCTTGATTTTTCATCGCTATTTAAACCATTAATTGTCGAAATAGCGTTATAAATATCGGTTTGTGATGAACCATCCAAAGAGTAGCTATCATATAAGGAATAGAAAGAATTAACAGCTTTAACAGCTTTTTCTTGTATTAAATAATCTTCTTCGAGATTAACGCTGCTTTCAACGCTTAAAGCGTTATTATCATTACGAGTTAATGATAAATTTAATAAAGAAGAAGTTGAGTTTTCGCTTAAAATAGTAGCTGAAATTGCAAGAGGTGTATAAGAAATTTCAAACTTATTTAAATCAAGTAAATTCCCATCTTTTAAATTAACATCAATTCCAAGTTTGTTAATAGTGAAATTAACAATGTTGGTTAAAATTGATGAAAGACCATCTAAGCCTTCTTGATCGACACTAGCTTTAAAGCCTTCGTCTAAAACATCGATTGTTACTCCTTCAATAAATGAAGTAATATCGCCTATTTTTACACTAAATCCTGAAAGAATTGAATATATTTGCTGAATAATAAAATCAGTCGAGTTATCGCTAGAAACTGTTCCGACCATATCCATTAAAGAAGAAATATCAATTTTAGAAGTACCAATTATTTCACGAGGATATGCTTTTAAATATTCTTCATCTACTCTAGATGGCTTTGCATTATTTTCAAAACGTGAAATGGTAGTATATAAAACACCATCTCCATAATAATAAAAATCTAAATCACTTACATTATTTAAAATGTTTTGATATTTGAAATCACCGAAAACACTTGTAAGAACATATTCACTTAAAATAGATGATTCATACATTTCTTGAGAAGAATATAAATCCATATTTAGATGGAATTTAATTTTTCTCATACTTTCATCTTCACTTAATTCTTGATCAATTTCTTGATAGGTAAAATTAATTTTTGTATCTAAAAGTGGAACATGAAGAGTAGTTTCATTAAATAAAGGTAAATCAAGATTTGAAATTAATGTACCTTCATAACATTTAGGATCTTTATATTTATATATTTTTTCTGGTTCTTCACTTGGAATATCAGGAATAGTATTCTCTTCTTGATTACATGAAGAAAGAAGAGAAGTTACGCAAGAAAAACTTAGTAATAGTGTTAATATCTTATTCTTTTTCATTAATTCTCTCCTTTAATTCTTTCGTTATACAAACTTAATATATCATTTGGAATCTCGTTAATATCTGAATAGGTATGGAAATAAGTAGTCATTGTCGAAGTACATTCAAAACCACCAGTCTTATATTTTTCCTTTTGAACAATCTTATCAATTTCTTCATTTTCCTTAAGATGAATTTCAATATTTGAATAAGAGAATGAAGGAAGTCCCATATTTGACATATGATTCATTTCAACTTTGTAATCTTTTGTTGAATCTATGTGGTTATCATCTTCATTAACCGACATTTCAAAACTATAAACTTTCTTACCATCAATAGTTGAAGAAGTAGCATTTATAAATGATTTAGATGGATCATTTTCATCAACAATGTAATTTGTAATGTTATCCATTGTATGCCCAATATTTAATAAATATTCCTCTTTTGTCAAATCATCGAAATTGTTCCGTGAATCACAACTTCCGATAGTTGAATTTGAACTTGGATTATTTCCTGAAGCAAGCATATATTTATTTCCAACTTGATTTTCAAATCTTTGTTCGGCTTTATTAACAAAAGCTGAAGTAGTTACAGTTTGGAAGAAATAATCATCATCATTTTTAAGTTTAAATCCTTTAACGGTTTGAGAATATATTCCACCTAAAGCTTCGACACTAGATTCAGTCGTAGTATAGTAATTCTTTTCTTTATATTTTTTGTTTAAATCTAGATATGCGATATAAAGATTTTCAACAAGAACATCTTTTGAAGATTCTATTGATGAAGAAATATCGTTAACTAATTCTTGATATTTATTTGGTAGAGTCGTTCCAGGAAGCGGATTTTCTTTCATATAGGTATGGAAATTTGAAGTATAAGTATAGGTAAAAGGAACGCTTCCAATAGTTAAAGTTTCGTTTACGATAATTTGATTAATTTCATTACGAATTTTATCAAAAAGAAGTTTGAAAGAAGCTTCTTTAATATTTACATCATTTAACTCATTAATTGCATCAATTTCTCTAGCTTCTAAAACAGTAGCATTAATTGAAGAATATGAGGAAATATCTTCTTCGCTAATTTGAACCCCATTATTTAGCTTTGATGATAAATTCAAAGTATAGGAATATTCTATTTCACTATTTGAATTACGACTAATTTTAGCTTCTTTAAATGACAAATTTTCATATCCATCAAAAACTGTAAAATTAGTAATACTTTTTAAATCATAACCATAAGTATCTGAATAATTTTTATGGTCTAAAAAAGAAAAAGTTGAATATTGAGTTTCGCTATTGGTATCAACAAAAATCATATCATCTGATTCATCCTTAAAAGAAACTGCATATTCATTTTCTACTTCATTAAAATATCTTTTAAAAGATATTGGATCAAATAAATCAGACTTAGTAGATTTCAAAGAATAGAATTTTTTTCCATCTTTAACTTTGTATTCTTTAATTAACTCTTTATTTCCTCTTGAAGAAACAAGTTCACCACTAGTTTCAACATAATATAATCTTGCTTCATCTTGGTAGTAGTTATTAATCATCGTATATGCTTTAAAAGGATCAAGAAGAAGTTTTTGATCGATTGAAGCAGTTTGATTAAAGCCGCAAGACGTAACTAAATTTGAAAGAATCAAACTTAGACCAAATATATGTAAATTTTTTTTCATAAACAAAACCAAATAGCGATAACTTCGCTTAACATTATATTACACTAAAAAATGAAGATTGCAACATAAATATCATTGATATTTAAATTTTAAGATTCCAAAAACTATTATATCTAGTATTTAAAACTAAAATTATATTTTTGCAATTTTCATTCTTATTTTTATTATTTTTATCCTTCTTTCTTAATAAAAATAAAAATCTTAATTAATAATAAAAATATATGTGTATTTTCTTAAGTTCGTGTTATCATTAATTCAGTTATTCAAAAAACTCTTCACATAATTAGGAGGAAAAATAATGAGTTTTAGTCCCGACAAAATAAGGAATGTCGTCATACTTGGACACCAAGGCTCAGGTAAGACGACTTTAGTAGAATCCTTATATCAAGTAGCTACTGATAGTCCTACAAAAGGAAGTGTAGAAAAAGGAACAACTATCAGTGATTATCTTAAAGAAGAACAAGATAGACTTTCTTCTATCCAAGGTTCTATTGTTCCAGTTGAATATGAAGGCTATCGTTATAATTTTATAGACCTTCCAGGAAACGATGATTTCGTAGGTGAAATTATCGGTGTTACTTCTTGTGTAAAAGGAGCAATTTTAGTTATTGACGCAACTTCAGGCGTTCAACAAGGTACTATCAAGCATTTTAAAATGCTAAGAAAGAAAAATATTCCAACTATTATTTATGTTAATAAAATGGATAAAGAAGGAATTGACTTTGATGCATTATTAGAAGAAATAAGAGATAAATTAGGTAAAAAAGTTGCACCATTTTCATATCCTTTAGGTCATGCAGATCAATTTGATGGTTTTGCTAACTGCGTTACTTTAAATGCAAGAATATTTGATGGTGAAAAATGTGTCGATGCACCAATTTATGAAGATAAAAAAGGTATCGTCTTAGAATATAACAACATGGTTCTAGAGGCTGTTGCTACTAGTAACGATGAACTTCTTGATAAATTCTTTGCAGGTGAAACTTTAACTAAAGAAGAAATTTCTCAAGGTTTAAGAAAAGGTGTTTTAGATGGTGATATTACTCCTTTAATTGTAGGTTGTGCTACTAAAACTATCGGTTGTCATACTTTGCTTCATATGACAAGTGAATATTTACCTTCACCTAGTGATTTAAATTCCTTTGAAGCTCATGATGAAAATGGAAATGAAGTTGAAGTATTAAGTAAAAATGAAGAACCATTTAGTGCTTATGTTTTTAAAACTATGGTCGATGTTTATGCTGGAACTATAAATATATTAAAGATTAATAGTGGTTCATTATCTTTAGGTGATACTATTCATTCTTATGAATTAAATAGTGATTTTAAAGTATCTAATCTATTCTATTTATTAGGTAAAAAACAAATACCAGTAGAAAAAGTTGGTGCTGGAGATATTTGTGCTATTTCTAAAGTTGAAGGTATAAAAACTGGTGATACATTATCAGACCCTAAACGTATAATTGCTTTTAAAAAGCCTAAATATCCAACGGCGGTATATTTTAGAGGAATTGAAGTTGAAAATAAGAAAGATGAAGATAAACTCTCAAATGTTTTACAAAAGATTGTCTTAGAAGATCCAACAGTTGAAGTTAAAAGAAATCAAGAGACTAAACAACTTTTAGTTGGTGGGCTTGGCAACTTCCATGTTTCCTATATCTTAGATAAATTAAAAAATACATATAAGATTAATACTAAAGTATCTAAACCTAAGGTAGTTTATCGTGAATCGATTAAAGGTAAAGCTGAAGCAACAGGTAGATATATTAAACAATCAGGTGGTAGTGGATTCTATGGTGTTGTAGTCATGGATTTTGAACCATGTGAAGAAAATAAATTTGAAGAAACAGTCTTTGGAGGAAGTGTTCCTAAACAATATTTCCCTGCTGTTGAAAAAGGTTTCTATGAAGCTTTACAAAGTGGTCTCTTAGCAGGATTCCCAGTAATTGGAGTAAAAGGTACACTTAAAGATGGTAAATATCACCCAGTTGATTCAAATGAAATGGCCTTTAAAATGGCTGCAATTCTAGCTTTTAAAGAAGCATATATGAACTGTAAACCTATTATTTTAGAGCCTATCATGAAAGTTACTATCTATGTTGAAAACCAATATATTGGTGATGTTATCTCTGATTTAAATACTAGAAGAGCTAAAAATATTATGATGGAAGAAGATGGTAGTGAATCTCAAAAGATTATTGCATCTATTCCAGAAGCTGAAATTAGTGAATATTCAGCTAAACTTAAATCAATTACTCAAGGTGGAGGATATTTCGTTAGAGAGTTTGAAGAATATCAAGAAGTGCCTGCTAACTTAAAAGATAAAGTAATTGAAGAAAATAAACTTAAATAGGCATTACTCCTTTTGAATATAAAAACGTGGTTAGTTCCACGTTTTTATATTTATATATTATTCTAATCAACTTTTACTTAAATTTATTACATACTTAATTTAAAATATTAAAGTTATTTTAAAAGAATAATATATATTTATATGCCTATAGGTTAATGGTAAACCGCTGATCTCCGAAGTCAGATTTAGAGGTTCGATTCCTCTTAGGCATGCCAAAAGAAAAACATAGTATCGTCACTATGCTTTTTTATTTTTAAGGCTTATGAATTTAGGTTGTATATTCTTTAAATATAAGATTAATATGTTATATTAATTTAAGAATTATTTAATAAAAGAAAGGAAAAGAAATGAATAAACTAGTCTATGTTACTTTAAGAGACAGACCTGATTTAAAAATTGATGCCGCTAAATGGTTTAACTCTAAATTTAATGTACCTGTTGAAGAATATATCAAGTGTTTTGAAGACTATATTAACAAGAAAACTAACTATTGTTGGTTTCTTTGTTTAGATCATGAAAGTATAGTAGCTGGAGTAGGAGTGATCGATAATGATTTTCATTTAAGGAAAGATTTAACTCCAAATATCTGCGCTTTATATGTTGAAGGAGAATATCGCCACCATGGTATAGCAAAAACTTTGCTTAATCTAGTAGAAGTAGATATGGAATCTAAAGGAATTTTAGATTTATATTTAGTAACCGACCATACTAGTTTATATGGAAGATATGGCTATAAATTCTTAACTATGGTAAAAGAAGAAGATGGAATTCATGAAACAAGAATGTATCATAAGCATTTAGAATAATATTTAAAAATATTGAAAGGTAATCAATATGGAAGAATTAAATAGTTTAGATTATGAATTAATTGAAAAAGCTAAAGAAGTAATTAAAAAGAATTATGATGGAATAAATTTTAATCATACTGTTGGTTCAGCTTTAAGATGTAAAGATGGAAGCATTTATTTAGGAATTAATGTCTATTCAGTTCATGGAGCATGCGCTGAACAAATTGCTTTAGGTAAAGCTTTAACAGATGGGAAAAGAGAATTTGATACAATAGTAGCAGTTAATGGAGAAAATGATGAAATAATGAGTCCATGTGGTAATTGCCGTCAAATATTTTCTGATTATATTCCTGATTGCTATGTAATTATTAATACTAATAATGGTTTAAAGAAAGTAAAAGCAATAGAATTAATTCCTTATGCTTATCATGCTAAATATTAAACTTAAAATTAATTAAACTATGATTAAATATACTTTTTAAGTATAATTATTTTACTTTTAAAGGATTGAGGTAATTATGATTAGATTTAATGAAGAAGAAATATCAAAGTTAGATAAAGAAGTTATATTAAAAAAATCTAATGTTACGATGACTATTGGATTTATTTTTGTTGGTATTGCTTTAATTATTATTTTAAGTTTACTTGTTGTTTCTTATCTTAATCCAATTCAAGATATAGCATCTTCTTGGTATTTATTTGTTTTAATTGGAGTAGCAATAATTCTTTTAATATTTGGAGTTATATTTTTAAAAAGATCTAATAAGTATAAGAATATTTATCTTAGTAAACAAAATGCAGAATTTGTAGAAAAACTTAATGAAAAGTTAAATAAAAAATAATATTATATATAGCACTTGGCCTAATGGCGAAATTGGTAGACGCGTTGGACTCAAAATCCAATGGTAGCGATACTGTGTCGGTTCGAGTCCGACTTGGGCCACATTTAGATAAACTTTATTACCTTTAAATGAATTTTCATTTAAAGGTATTTTTATTTAGTTTAATAATTAAGAATGAGCTTTATCATATAATTTTTGAATAGATGAAGGAGTAAGGTCTTTCTTATTTTCTTCCAACTTATTTATGGAATTTAACTCTTTAGCTTTTTGATAATACCAACATTTATATTTAACCATATCTAAAACTTTATTAAGTTCTTGCATTTCTTTTTCTACTTTTTGTTTTTGTTTATTAAAAAATTCTAATCTTAGATCAATCGTATTATCGCCTTGTTTAGTCCATTCAATAAATTGTTTTATCTCTTTAATTTGAAGTCCACACTTTTTAAGACATTCGATTAAAAAGATTGTTTCTACATCGTTATCATCAAATTTTCTTACTCCATTAACTCGTTTGAGATTAGGAAGTAAGCCTTCTTTATCGTAATATCTTATTTGTGAAATAGTTAAATTAAATTTTTCAGAAATTTGTCCAATTGAATATTTCATTTTTTTGCCTCATTTTTGTTAAATTATAAAACATAAACTTTACTTTAGGTCTAGTTTATTTTAATTAATTTCTAAAAATTTTTTATTGTTAACCAAAAAGAAATTACTATCGATTTTATCGTATAAATTAAATATAAGAATATATCGATATAAAATTATTTAGCACTCTTTGCTTGCATTTGCTAAAAAGTGGTTTACAATTATTTATGGTTTTAAAAGGAGGATTCAATATGATTCAACCATTAAATAACTATTGTTTACTAAAAAAAGACGA
Source organism: uncultured Bacilli bacterium (assembly GCA_944350425.1). Lineage (GTDB taxonomy): Bacteria > Bacillota_I > Bacilli_A > RFN20 > CAG-826 > Onthovivens. The sequence continues at coordinate 115,953 of CALVOX010000002.1, read as the reverse complement.
AATTAAAGAAGAAAAAAAGGTCGGTTCCATTATCATTTCAACTACTAAAAAAGATGAAGGAAATGTTGCAAATATTGTTGAAGTAGGAAGTGAAGTTAAAAATAAAGAACTCGTTAAAGGAGTAAAAGTTATTTTTAAAGAGTATTCAACTACTAAATATAAAGATAACGATGATGAATATCTTTTAATTAAAGATGAAGATATTATCGCGGTTATTAAATAATTTATCTTTATAGGAGGAAAAATTATTATGGCAAAAATAGTAAGATATGGAAAAGATGCTAGAACAAGAATGGAAGAAGGAGTCGATGTTTTAGCAAATACTGTTAAAATTACTTTAGGTCCAAAAGGAAGAAATGTTGTTTTAGATAAAGGCTATGGTTCACCTTTAATTACTAATGATGGTGTAACTATTGCTAAAGAAATTGAACTTGAAGATAACTTCATGAATATGGGTGCTAAGCTTGTTTATGAAGTCGCTAATAAAACTAATGATATTGCCGGAGATGGAACAACAACTGCTACAGTTTTAGCTCAAGCAATGATTCATAAAGGAATTGAATATGTAAATAAAGGTTCTAATCCAGTATTTTTAAGAGAAGGTATTGAAAAAGCTGGTAAAGAAGTTGCTGATTATTTATTAAAACATACTAAATTAATCGAAACTTCTAAAGATATTGAATCTGTTGCTACTATTTCTTCTGGTTCAAATGAAATTGGTTCTGAAATTGCTAAAGCAATGGATTTAGTTGGTAAAAACGGTGTAATTACAGTTGATGAATCTAAAGGTTTTGATACCGAACTTGAAGTAGTTAAAGGTCTTCAATTTGATAAAGGTTATATCTCACCTTATATGGTTACAAATAGAGATAAGATGACAGCCGAACTTGAAGATGTTTATATTTTAGTAACAGATCAAAAGATTAATACTATTCAAGATTTATTACCTGTTTTACAAGCAGTTGTTGAAGAACATAAACCTCTTTTAATTATTGCTGACGATTTAGATAATGAAGTTTCTTCAACATTAATCTTAAATAAACTTAGAGGTACATTTAATGTTGTTGCAACAAAAGCTCCTGAATTTGGCGATAACCAAAAGAATATTCTTGAAGATATTGCAATCTTAACTGGTGCTAAGTTCTATTCTAAAGATTTAAATATGGAACTTAAAAACTTAACAATTGAAGATTTAGGTCGTGCTAAAAAGATTAATGTAACAAAAGATAATACAACAATTGTTGAAGGTGAAGGCGATAAAGATAAGATTGAAGAAAGAATTGAAGAACTTAAAGCTCAAGCTGATAATTCTAAATCTGAATTCGATAAGAAAAAATATAATGAAAGAGCTGCTAAACTTTCGGGAGGAGTTGCAGTTATTAAAGTCGGAGCAACAACTGAAAGTGAACTAAAAGAAAAGAAACTTAGAATTGAAGATGCCTTAAATGCTACTAAAGCTGCAGTTAGTGAAGGTATATTAGTAGGTGGTGGAGCTGCTTTAATGAATGCTCAAAAAGCTTTAAAATCTAAACTTAAAGATGAAAATCCAGATGTTCAAAAAGGATATAATGTCGTCTTAGAATCTTTAAGTGCACCACTTTATCAAATTGCTGAAAATGCTGGATTTAACGGTGATGAAATTGTTGAAAAACAAAAAGAAGCTTTAGAAAATATTGGTTTTGATGCTAAATCTGGTAAATGGGTCGATATGTTTAAAGAAGGCATTGTAGATCCTACAAAAGTTACAAGAAGTGCAATCTTAAATTCTTCTTCTATTAGTGCATTATTTATTACTACTGAAGCTGGAGTAAGTGAAAAGAAAGAAGTAAAGGCTAAAGAAAGTAATGATGAAGAAGATATTTATTAATTAGATTATCAATCATCTTATTCACTTTATATTTAATAAAATAGGTCAACCACTTTTATAAGGTTGACCTATTTTAATTATTTAACTTATATATTTAATTCTATTTAGAATGATGTTTATTAGGATATTTATTATAGATTCTAAAGTAATAATCTTCCCATAACTTCTTAACATTCTTTTCACTATAAAATTCTTTTATTTCTTTAGAGTAAGATTCTCCTTTTAAGTAATAATCTTTATCAATACTTAATTTAGTGATGATATCACTAAATTCATCATTATTATGTCCTACTAAGTAAGGAGAGAAGAAGATATCTTTATATAAAGTTAAATCTCTTACTAAGAATGGTTTAGTAACATTAATACATTCTAATAAAGTAACTGGGAATAATTCTTGATATGATGGTAGAAATAATATGTCTGAAATATTAAATATTTCATTCATTCTTTCTCGAGAGATAATTCCTAAAAACTTAACATTACTAGGAGGATTATCCATTACCTTTTTAATTTCTTCATATCCACTAGTTATTTTTCCAAAAGAAAATCCACCAGCCCAGATAAAGAATTTATCTTTATTCCTTTTTGCTACTTCAACAAAATCTAATACCCCTTTTCTAGTTTGAGTTTGTCCTACTCCTAAAACAATAAATTTATCTTTAGGTATATTAAATTCATCTTTTATCTTATTAAGTAATTCTTTATCTTCTATTTTAAAGAATTTCTTATCACTTACATAGTTAGGTATGTAAGTGATATTATCTCTATTTAAATTAAGTTTATTTACTAAATCATTAATATAATAAGGATTAACTACAATTACTTCATCAGCTTTAGAATAAAACTTTCTTACATATTTAGAATAGATATTAAACATCCATTTAGGCATTTTTAAACTACCATCATTAGGATCAGGAATAAAATGAACATAACATATATTGATATTCTTTTTACGATATTTTAAATATAAAGAAGGATTAACCGTATGAAAATGATTAATATCATATTTAGAAGGATTATTCCCATTAATACTTACTTCTAAACTATCAATTTTTTTAACTAAATCAACTTGTTCAAAGAAATTTGAACCTACACCTTGGCCTTTAATGTTTAAGCCTTTAGCGTACATATTTATTTTTAATTTTGTCTTATTCATGTTAAAAATATTAGCATAAAGTAAAGGAAAAGTCTTATGTATATTAATTTATTTTGTTAAGGATTAAGAGTAAGATAAAAATAAATTAAAATAACATCTTGACCTAAACTTAAGTTTAGGTATTAATATGTTTTCGAAAAGTAAATTATGATGCTAGATATAAAAGATTTAGAAAAATATAAAAAAGAATTTAATTTGATCGAAAATAAAAGATATGGCGAAGAAAGAGCTCTTTATGGTTTAAATAAAACCATTTTAAATAATATTCGTATTGAAGGAGATGAAGATGGAGAAAGTGCTTTAAAAGAATGTAAAAAGATTATTCTTTTATCTTCTTTTTTAGATCTTCGTTATCCTTTATGGCATGATGAAGATTTATTAATAAAAGATACTACTTTGAGTGTAAATACTAGAGCTTCTTTATGGTACTCTAAAAATATAGTAATTAAAGATTCTAAATTACTTGGAATTAAAGGAATTAGAGAATGTGAAGATATTGTTTTAGAAAATCTAGAAATATCTTCAAATGAATTTGGATGGAAATCTTCCAATATAAAAGGAACTAATTTAACGATTGAAGGAGAATATCTCTTCTTTGAAGGAAATAATATAAAGTTAGACAATATTAACTTTAAAGGTAAATATTCTTTTCAATATATCAATAATTTAGAAATAAATAATTCTATTTTAGACACGAAAGATGCTTTTTGGCATACAAATAATGTTATTGTAAGAAATAGTGTTATTAAAGGAGAATATTTAGGATGGTATTCAAATAATCTTACATTTATTAATTGTAAGATTATTGGTACTCAACCATTATGTTATGCTAATAACTTAAAACTTATTAATTCAGAGATGATTGATACTGATTTATCTTTTGAATATAGCGATGTAGATGCAAGTATTAATGGAGATATTGAATCAATTAAAAATGTAAGAAGTGGTAAGATAATTATGAATAATGGAAAGATTAAAGAAATAATTAAAACCGATGATTCTAAATATCCATTTGATTGTGAAATAACATATTTATCTAAATAGTATTAATAAAACAATTAAGTAACAAATATAAATAGGACTAGAATTATCTAGTCCTATTTATTTATATATAGAGAATACACTTTATATTTTTAGGAGTTTATAAAGTATATATGTTTAATAAGATTACTTATAAATTGTTTTGGTGCATTAAATATAAAAAAATTGATATACTTATAAAACTAAGGTAGTTGTAAGGAAGAATAATAAAGATGGAATTAGATAATATTAATAATAAGAATAATATAACTAAAAATTATAAAGAAAGTAATGAAGTAGCATTATTTTTTGATTTAGATGGTACTTTATGGGATGCTACGACTTTACTTACTAAATCATATAATCTTACTTTTAAAAGATTAAATATAGCAAAATATGTAGATTTAAATGAAGTTAAATCATTTATGGGGTTAACACCACTAGAGACAGTAAAACTATTATTTAATGATAAATTTAATGAAATAGAAGGATTAAATATCTTTAAAGAGATGGTAAAAGATGAAATAGATTATATTAAAAATAATAACGAACATCTTATACCTAAACTATATGATAATGAAATAGATGTATTAAAAGAGTTAAATAAATACTTTAATCTATTTTTAGTATCAAATGCTGAAAAAGGTTATATTGAAAATTATTTATATTTATTTAATCTAAATAATATATTTTTAGATCATTTATGTGCAGGAGATACTTTAAAAGATAAGCATGAAAATTTAAAAATATTAAAAGATAAATATAATATTAAACATATTATTTATATTGGTGATACTAAAAAAGATGAAATAGAAACATTAAAAGTAGATTCATCTTACTTTATATATGCTTCTTATGGGTTTGGTAATATAGATAATACTAGATATAGAATTAATTCACTTAGTGAATTAATTAATGTAGTTAATAAGATAATAAAGGAGAATAATTTATAATTAATAATATTAAATAATAAGAAAGGTAATAATAATTAGATATGTTAGAAGTAGGTAGTAAAGCTAAAGAATTTAAGTTATTAAATGATAATAATGAAGAAGTTTCACTTTCTTCATTATTAAAATTAAATAAAAAGATAATTCTTTATTTTTATCCAAAAGATAATACTAGTGGATGCACCTTAGAAGCACTTAATTATAAAGATAATTATGATACATTAGTTAATAACTATAACGTTATAGTTATTGGAGTAAGTAAAGATGGAGTTAAATCTCATATTAATTTTAAATCTAAATATAATCTTCCATTTACTCTTTTAAGTGATGAATCAACTAATATGTTAAAAGATTACGATGTCTATAAAGAAAAATCAATGTATGGTAAAAAATATATGGGAATAGTAAGAACTACTTATTTAATTAATGAAGAAGGTATTATTATTTATGCTAATGACAAAGTTAGAGCTAAAGAAGATGCTTTAAATATGATTAAGGTACTTGATTCATTAATTAAATAAGTAAATAAATATCTCATTATATTGTCTCAAAAAAGTATCATTTATCTTCCAAACTAGCTACCACCCTTGTTTTTTTTTTTTTTTTTATGATTAGAATTAAAGCATCGAAAAGGGGTTTTACTTATGCAAAAAAAGAAATTATTTTTAAGTTTATTTGCTTTATGCTCAATCGTCGGTATGGGCATAACTTCTTGTAATAATCAAGGTGAACAAGGTCCAATTGGTCCAGAAGGTCCTCAAGGTCCTGCTGGAGAAAATGGTGAAGATGGACAAGATGGCTCATTAATTTTAACTGGAGAAGGTAAACCAGAAGATACTTTAGGAAAAGATTCTGATATTTATATCGATTCTAAAACAGGTGATCTTTATCAAAAAGAAAATGGTACTTGGACTTTAGTAATGAATATTAAAGGCGAAGATGGAGAAGATGGTTCATCTGGTAGTTCTGGTTCAAACGGACACACTGCCTGGTCAAATACAGTTCTACCAACTGAAGGCGGATATTTAACGACATCTATTGGTAGTGGAGTAGTTGGTACTACATTTACAGTTAATGCATATCCAAATAGCGGATATTATTTAGATAAATTAGAAGTAGTTGATAAAGATGGTAATACTTCATCTTTAACATTTACTTTAGATGAAACAACAAACGTTGTTGTTTCAGAATCTATTACCATGAAAGAAGGAGGATATGTAATTGCAGCTTCTTTCAAAAATTTAAGTGAATTAGGCGATAGTGCTTATGTCGATGGTACTAGATATTTAGGTACTTTTAACGCAGTAGGTGAATTTGTTCCTGATTTAAATAGCAAAGTAGAAGATGCTCCTAAATTTGAAGATGGTACTGGTGAAGAAAATGATCCTTTAATTATTAAAACTGCTGATCAATTATCACAAATTGCTTCTGCTCAGCAAGATGAAGAAACAATGTATTTCTCATTGAGTGGTGTTGAAGGAGATAGTTTAACAGTTTCTACTCTATTAGTTGGAACTAACAATAAAGATAAAAATATTGTTCTTGATTTAAGTGAAAAAACTTTAAATTCTAGCGAAGCATTAACCGCTTTAGATGGTTCTTCTGTTTCTATAAAGAATGGAACAATTGGTTCTAATGGTGGATTATTTGTTTATAATGATGCAGATTTAACACTTGAAAACATCGATATTAATTCTTTTGGAATAGTTGTTGGTCCAGGAGCAAATCAAGGTGTTGATGAAGTTAAAAATATTAACATTAAGATGGATGGTGTTAATATTAAAGATAGCGTCATGCCATTTTCAACTAATGCATCATTATTTAAAGATGATCAAATCGAAAACGTCAATATAGATATTACTAATTCATCTTTTATTGCTGAGGCAGCTCTTCATGATAACGCAGGATTTATGGTTAATATTCCTGCGACAGTTAATATTTCTAATTCAACTATTAAAGGTCAAAGACAAGCTTTAATAGTTAGAGCAGGTGATGTTACATTAGATAATGTTAAATTAGAATATGAAGCTGGTTATTTCTATAATCCAACAGATGATACCGATCCAACATTTAATGATGATCCTCATCATTATGGTAATAAATATGGTGACGGAAATAGAGTCGCAACAGCTGGCATTGTTATTGGCGATAAATCAACAAGCGCTTACCCAGGTCCTGCATCTTTAACAATGAAAAATGTCAGTTATGTAAGAACAGATATTAAACCTAGTGAAGGTGAAGGAGAAACAACTACTAGAGCCGCTAGAACTGAACCATATGATATTTATATGTTTGGCGAAAGTGATGAATATAACGCTACATTAAATATTGATTCAACAACATTAAGTCAATTTGACGAAACAAATATTTGTAAAAATGATCATTCAATTATTAATATTTTAGATAAAGAGCCACAAGAAAACGTATATCATAATGGGGTATATTATTCAAAATTATATTTAAATGATAATGGAGAAGTTAATAATTTATCATCTGTAAAAGGTTCAAATATCACATTTGCCGGAGGTTCTAATACTGCTGAAGATCCGTTAATTGTTAATACAAAAGGATGGACTTCACAACCTCAAAATATGTTTACTAGCAGTACAGGTAAGTATTTTAAGTTAAACGGAAATTTTTCACTCACCACTTTAACCCCTGATAACAAATTGTTAGCTTGCGAAAAAGTTATCGATTTAGATGGTAATACTTTGACAATTAGTAACGCCAATAGTTTTGGATTATTTGTAAGTCAAGGAAGCAAAGTTACTTTTAAAAACGGAACAATTATCTCGAAAAGTGATCTTGGCTTTGCTTATATGGGTAAGAATACAGATGAAAGTTTTACAGGTGGAGAATTAACACTCGAGAATATAACTCTTGAAGCAAAAACCACAGCAATTGGTATTAGCAGCAAAGATTCAATTTTAAACATTATTGATTCAACTATAAAAGCTGGTTCAACTGCTATTGGTACAAATGCAACTTTAGGCGAAAAAGTTACTAATGTTAATATCAACATCGATAATAGTAAGATTATTACCGATGGAAGTTCAGATACAGCAGGTACAAAAGATTCAATGGCAATGTTAGTAACCGTTAATGCTAATGTTAATATTAAAAATAACTCTTATATTGAAGGAACAAAACAAAGTCTTATTGTAAGAGGTGGTAATGTTACTATTAGCGATTCAACTATTGCTCATAGTCATACTTATAGTGGAGATGAACTTTATTTAGATGGAGACTGGGGTTCAGGTAATGCTGTTCCTTATAGTGCAATTGTTGTAGGTGATACAAGTACAACTTCATATAACTATGATGCAACATTAACATTAACTAACGTTAAATTTGTTGATAACGGAGAACAAGTTGAAGGTAGATTTTATTATCAAATTTATGTTTATGATGATGGAACATATAAAGCTACATTAAATATTGATGAAGCAAGTTATGCTATGTTTGATCATACTACTAAGATCTATGTAAAAGAAGGTTCTGAACTTTCTACTATTAATGTACATTAGTTATATTATTTAAATTATTATTACTATTATTAGAGGCTGTTAGAAATTTATTTTTCTAACAGCCCCTTTTATTACACTAATATTATTATGTTTTAAAGATTTTCAATAAATATTTGAGTAATCATTATATAATTTTTAATTATAGTATATTAAAAATATCTTCTGTTTTATAATTATTATAGAGTTTTAACTTTATGATTAATGAAGAAGAAATCGGAAAAAGAATTAAAGATATTAGAGTAAAAAATAATTTAACCCAAGTAACATTTGCGGAAAGTTTAAATATATCTAGGCAAGTTATTTCAAAAGTAGAAAATGGTAATGGCGGAGTTAGCCTTGACCTTTTAGATGCAATTGTTTCTAAATATAATGTTAGTCTTGATTATTTAATATATGGAATGGAATGCTATTATATTAAATTAGATAAGAGATCTTTTAAAATATTACTCATATGTATTTTTTTGATATTAGCAGAAATTTCTTTTGGTATGTTTTTCTTTACGCTAATTTAAATCCATTAATTTTTTATAAAAGAAGCTCATGGGCATGGCGGTTTATTGATTTTTCAACCTTTGGTCAAATTTTATTTAATTGCTTATTTTATTTTGATATATTGTTAATTATCTTTTTAGTTTATTTAGTTATCAAAGAGGTCTTCTATGAAAAGAAATAGAGTTCTTTGTTTGTTTGCTATTACGCTATTTTCTCTTTGTAGTTGTCAAAATGAAGATTCTAGGAAAAACGGTTTAAAGTTTGACGTTTCTGATTTAAAAGAAATGCTTTTACGAGAAGATGGAACATATGGCTATAATAGTAGACATGTAGACTTAAATATAAATATATATTATTTTGATTTTCTTGAAGAAAATCAAAATAATAACGCTTCAAAGAGTGATGAGGTAACTCTAATTAAATTCGGTGATTTTAGATGGGTTAATGAAGATGAAGAAATATTGGGCGATATTTTTGCAACTAATTTTTCCACACCTCGCAAAGTTCATGAATTGTTGATTAATTTAATCATTACAGCTGAAAATCCTCCATATGGTTTAAGAGATCTTGAACATCAATTTAACATTGGTTCAAATCGGGACTTAGCTCAAACAAGAGCTAATTGCATTTCACTCGATGGGTATAACAACAACTATGGTTATCTTTTTCTTCAAAATTACCTATTTAAATCCAATGTTTCAAATATTGGCGGGGAATATTTATTTGCTAACTTTGCAACAATTGCAGCAAACGAAAATTCTAGAATAGATTATCTATCTTTTACGATTGATAAAAATAATGAATTTATCCCGCTAGTTGGTTATTTACCAACTGAAGTAGTTACTAGAAAAGATAATAAAATTTATATTGAAGGAAATTCAATGAACGAAAGTATTGAATGTAATCAATTCAGCTTATCATACAAGGCATTAATTAACTCACCAAGCATAAAAACCAAATTAAATCCTAATTTTTGTCCATCCTTTAAATTTGATTATTTTAGGTCAAATGATGAGTCTGGAATTTATGCCGATTATGCAAGCGGAATGAGTTTTCAAGCTTCTTTTTCAAGATTCGGTTATCTTTTAGGAGAAGAAATTCCAACGATTTTTAAATGCGAAACAACTTTATCGATTAATAAATTCGAACACGATTTACCAAAACTTAACTATGAAAAATTTAATTTTTCATCTTTTGTTTCAAATTTTTAAGATTGCTACGAAATAGAGACATATGACATGATTCGTTTCTTGCCGATATTTTTTCTTTTTTTCTAGAATAAAGAAAAATATAGGAGGCAAAAAATGAATTTATTAAGTGGATTATCAATTTTACCATTATTGACATCATTAACTGTAAAAACGGTAAATGAAAAAGATGCTTTTCGCGTTCAAGATAAAAATGAAATAGGTAGAGCAGTAAATAATTTAAATGTCTTGAGCGAGGCTAAACCGAATGATCCCTACTATTCATTGCAATGGAATTTAGATCAAATTAATTATAAAGAAGTTTTTGATTTAAATAAAAGTGATGTGGACATTAAAGTAGCAATTATTGATGCAGGAATAGATAATAAAAATCCTGATTCTCCAGTCGGAATTAATTTAACTACTTCAATAAGTTTTTCAGATTTTTTTAAACCATTCAATTCAGGAATTGATACTTATCATGGGACAGCAATTAGTGGAATAATTGCAGCAAAAACAAATAACTCGAAATTAATCTCAGGAATATCCCCTAATGTTGAGATTATTTCAGTCGCTTGTGGGCACTATAATAGTGAAGGGGATATAGCTTTTAATAGTGATGAGTTGGTTGATGCGATTAATTATTGTTCCTCAAATAAAGTGGACATTATAAATTATAGTATTGGCGGGCTTAATACTTATAACGAAGCAGAAAAAGAAGCAATCGAGAATTTTCCAGGCCTATTTGTAACCTCTGCAGGTAATTATGGACTCGATTTAGATAGTTCAAGTATTAATTATTATCCTGCTGAATATAATACTGATAATATGATTGTTGTTGGAGCAACAACAAGTAGTAAATCAAAATGGGTTGATTCAAATTATGGAAAAAATGTTGTAGATATTTTTGCTCCAGGATGTGACGTCCCATCTATTTGTTCGTATGATTATTCTTCTTATTATGTTTACGAAGGAACTTCATTTGCAGTACCTCATGTTGTTGGTGTAGCTGCTTCATTACTTTCTGAATATCCAGATTTAACGACTAAAGAAGTAAAAAACATTATCCTTTCTTCTGCTTCTAAAGTTTCTTCACTTACAAATTATTGTTCAACCGGAGGAATTTTAGATGCTTCTAAAATCATTCATTATAAACACGATTATAGCGATTCTTATGAATATATTGATACGAAATACCATTATTCGATTTGCGAATGTGGTGCAAAAATGAAGTCAGGACATGTTGTTGCTGGTGGAGCTTTTGATGATGGAAATAGATATGCCACATGCTTACTTTGTGAAGGAAGAGCAGAGATGGGATTTGTTGTTGGACCTAACACTTTATCAAGAAATGTTCCAATTTATGAAGGTTATGAACTAATTGATGGTTTATATTACGTAAAAGAAACGCAAGTAATTAATGGAATTATTAATCTATCTTATAATGATTATAAAGCATATTTAAATAATGGAGAGTTATATGAATTTTAATACTAAACTACTATCATTTCTATCTTTAGGTTTATTATTAGTATCATGTTCAAACGATACTAATAATAAGATTTATTTTGGATTAGATTCTAATAAATTCGATACATTAATCGGTATTAAAGATAAAGAAGTTAGTTCAAATAATGATAAAGGAACAAGTTATAAAATAACTTATGGAATTAATCATATCTATGGTTATTTTAATTCTTATCTATATAATAATGTTACTGTTTATGATGTAACTTATAATAGTAATGATGAATTCCCTAGACCATCATATGAAGATTATGAAGTAGTTAGTTTTTTTGATAATGAGATTAGTTTTATCACTTCAGCTAATGTTAATCCCTTACCTAAAGTTAATGCTGATGGATTAACTTTAAGTTTAAAAGAAGCATTTGGAGAAGGGATATTAACTAAAGAAGATATTAAACAAATAAATAATTTGTTTAATATCTATTACCAAGATTATATTGATGAATATTTACTTGATAATATTAAAACACCTACTTCTAAAGATAACATTTTAAATTATGGTTTCATATCTAGACCTAATTTAGATGATATTATTTCAATCTATGATAATGAATTTAATGTTAAGAAAGAAGATACATTATTTATTAATTATTATGGTACATATAATTCTTATTTATTAGTAGAACTAGTAAATAATGAATATATTACTAGTTATAATGATTTAAGGTTAAATAATGAAGTAGCTAGTAAATATAAAGTTTCTACCTTTACCTTTACTTTTAATGATGAATATCGTGAGATATATGGTTATAACATAGAAAATAACGATATATTATCATTAAAAGAACTATATGATGCTTATATCATTAATAGTTTTGATTTACTACTAATTAATTCTATTCATAAGACATTCTATAATTATTAATATTAATACTATTATATTAATTATTTATCTACAAAAGAGATTACTAATCAGTAGTAATCTCTTTTTAGAATATATTATTATCTTTTTCTTTGCATTTTAATATTAATCTAGTATTATTAACGAGATAAAAATTAACATAGTTTAGATAAGTATTATTAAATATATTTATATTGTTACTTTTATATGTTTAATTTATAGGAGGTCATATTAAATGAAAATCAAAAGAAATAAAAGATATGATGATTTATCATTAACTAATCATATGAATAATGATAAAAAGATTAAAAGAAATGAAAGAAATAAAGAAGTTAACTTATTGGAGTCAAAAATAAATAATGAACGAAATACTTATATTCTTGATTGCGCTAAGTTAACTCCCAAAGAGTATTTAAGAAAAGTTAACATTGATTCATCTAAAGGATTAGATGAATCAAATCTCTTAGATTTAAGAATTAAATATGGTAGTAATGAATTAAGTAAAGTTAAAGAAGATTCTTTAATGTTAACTTTACTTAAATCTTTCTTTACCCCATTTACTTTAATTTTATTAGTAGTAGGAAGTATATCAGGAGTAGTTTCTTACTTTTTTCCTTCATCAATTGAAGAAAAAAATACTTGGTATTTTACTCCATTAATCTTACTTATTATCATCTTACTTAGTGGAGGAGTATCTTTTTATCAAAGTATTAAATCAAAAAGAAGTGCTAAAGCTTTAAATAAATTAAGTGAGAATACTTCTACTTTGCTTAGAGACTCTAAGAAAGTAGAAGTATCAAACAAAGATATTGTTAAAAATGATCTAGTTTATCTTAGTGCTGGTGATATGCTTCCAAGTGATATTAAAATAATTGAATCAAAAGATTTATTTGTTAACCAAGTAGCTTTAACCGGAGAAAATGAAGCTAAAGAAAAACATGCAAGTAAAGAAGAAGGTGATTTAAGTAAGAAATCAATCTTTGATTTAAAAAATATTGTTTATCGTGGAAGTAGCGTTATTAGTGGATATGCTTTAGGAATAGTTATTAGCGTTGGAGAAAATACAGTCTTTGGTAGTTTAGCTAAAAAAGTAGTTACTAAAAAAGAAAAAACTGCATTTGAAAAAGGAATTAGTAGTGTATCAAAGATGCTTTTATCTTTCTTACTTATTATGTTTCCTTTAGTATTTTTACTTGATGGATTTGGAATACGTTTTACAAGTAGTGGGTTAACTACTTCTAATCCTTTAGATTTATCAAGATGGATTGAAGGTTTAGTCTTTGCTTTAAGTGTTGCAATTGGTTTAGTACCTTCTCTTCTTCCAATGCAAGTAGCTTCTAATCTTGCTAAAGGGGCATATAATATGTCGAAAAAGAAAGTAATTGTAAAAGATATTAATACTATTCAAAACTTTGGAGCAATGGATATATTATGTACTGATAAAACTGGTACATTAACTGAACTAGAATCTAAACTAGATGAATATTTTGATATTAATAATAACTTTGATAATTTAGATATACTTAAAATGTGTTATTTAAATTCTTACTTTCAAAGTGGAATTAAATCATCAATTGATAAAGCCTTAATTAGTTATGTAAATGAAAATAATATTCATTTAGATAACATCTTAGATATTTCATCTAACTACTTTAAGTTAGATGAAATACCATTTGATTTTATAAGAAAAAGGTTATCAATATTAGTAAAAGAAAATAATACTAATAAAGTTATTTTAATTACTAAAGGTCAATCATCTAAGATGACGGAAGTAATTACTAAAGTTAAAATAGATGATAATAAGATTATTGATATTAATGATGATTTAAAAGAGAAGATCTTAACTAAAGTAAAAGAAGAAGAATCTAAAGGTAAAAGAGTAATCTTATTAGGAATAAAAGAATACGATAATAAAGATATGACTACTATTAGTCTAAACGATGAATCTAATCTTACATTTATTGGATATCTATCTTTTGAAGATAAAATTAAAAAGAATGCTAAAGAAGCAATATCATCTTTACTAGAATATGGAGTAAACATTAAAGTTTTAACTGGTGATAATTTAGAAGCTTCATATAATGTAGCTTCTAAATTATTAAAAAACGTTAAAACTTTAAGTAGTGAAGAACTTTCTAAAATAGATGATGAATTATTAAAAGAAGAAGTTGAAAAATATAACTTATTCTACAAATTAACTCCAGATGATAAATATCGAATTATTAAAGCTTTAAAAGAAAATAAATATAATCATACTGTTGGATTTATGGGAGATGGTATTAATGATGCCCCTTCTCTTAAGTTAGCAGATGTAGGTATTTCTTTTAAAGAAGGAACAGATATTGCAAAAGAAGCCTCAGATGTTATTTTAACTGAAGAAAATTTAGAAGTACTTAAAGATGGAATTATTGAAGGAAGAAAATCATATATTAATATGATGAAATATTTAAAAGGGCAAACTTCTTCTAATTTTGGTAATATGATCTCTCAATGTATTGGAGCTATTTGGATTCCTTTTATTCCAATGAAAGCATTACATATTATTATGCTTGATTTAATTACTGATGTATCTTGTTCATTAATTCCTTTTGATAAAGTAGATGAAGAACAACTTAAAAAACCATTAAACTTTGATACTAAGCAAATTAGAGACTTTATGTTTACTTTTGGTCCAATATCATCTTTAGTTGATATGATGACTTTTGCTTTACTTATGTATTTAATTTGTCCAATGATGGTTGGAAGTCAATTTAACTTTAATTGGAGTCTAACTGATCCAAGTTATCTTAAATTTATGATGATTTTTCAAACAGGATTCTTCTTAGAATCATTAATTACTCAAAACGTTGTATATGGATTCCTTAGAACTGAAAAATTACCATTTATTAAATCATTTCCATCATTAACATTAACTTTAGGTATTATAATTTCTTGTTTAATTGGAATACTTGTAATCTTTATTCCTAAAGTTAATACATTCTTTGATTTAATCTCTATTGATCCTTTATTTATTGCTTTCTTAGTTCTATTTATCTTAATTTATTCTTTACTTACTTTTGTTGCTAAATACGTATATAAAAAGAAATATGGTAGACTTTTATAGTAGCTATTAAGTTATTCTTTTAACTTAACTAAAGAATAAAAATAATTAATTTATATTAAAGGAAATATATTAGTTAATGATACTTTTTTAAGTAAAACATTAAAAAAGTATCATTAACTCATGAATAAGATATATTTATTGCTATAGTTTTATAATATTATTTATTTCTTTTTTATTAATATGAAATTAGTATTTCATATTATTTATAGAACAAAGAATAAATATGCCTAGTATAATTTAAGTTAATTTAAAAAAAGAGGATAAATAAATATGATTGTAATTAAAAATGCTAATTTATGGACAATGGAAGAAATAAATAATGAACTTGGTTCTATTGCAATTGAAGGAAAAAAGATAGTAGAAGTAAGTAAAGAAGATTTAAGTTTAAAATATAGTGAAGCTAGTGTTATATATGCTAAAAACTTATTTGTAATGCCAGGAATTGTTGATCCACACTGCCATATTGGTATGATGGAACAAGTTTATGGCTGGGCAGGAGAAGATACTAATGAAATTACTAACCCTATAACTCCAGAACTAAAAGGTATTGAATCAATTAAACCTCATGATGAAAGTTTTAAAGAAGCTTTAGAAAATGGTGTTACTACAGTTTGTACTGGTCCAGGAAGTGCTAATATTATTGGAGGAACTTTTTGTGCCTTAAAAACTAAAGGTAAAACTGTTTTTGATTTGTTAATAAAAGAAGAACTAGCCATGAAAATGGCTTTAGGAGAAAATCCTAAAAGATGTTATAAAGATAAAGGTCCTTCAACTAGAATGGCTAATGCTGCTATTTTAAGAAATGCTTTAAAAGAAGCAAAAATATATAAAGAAACATAGGATAAATATTATAAAGATATTGCTGAAGGAAAAGATGTAAGTAAACCTACTTATAATCAAAAATGGGAATCACTTAAAAGAGTATTTGAAGGGCTTAAAGTTAAAATTCATGCTCATCAAGCTGATGATATAGTTACTGCTGTTAAAATTAGCGAAGAATTTAATCTAGATTATACAATTGAACATGCTACAGAAGGTTATTTAATACCAGAATTTTTAAAAGAACATAAAGTTAAATGTATTTTAGGACCGACATTAGGCGAAAAATCTAAATATGAATTAAAAGCAAAATCTTTTCTTTCTGCAAAAGTATTACATGAATTTAATATTCCTTTTGCCTTTATGTCAGATCATCCAGTTATTACTTTAGATACAACTTTAGCTCAAACAGGTTTATTTGTTAAAGCTGGATTAGACTATTTAGAAGCTTTAAAAGCAAATACAATTAATGCTGCTAAAATTGTTGGCTTAGATCATATTGTAGGTTCTATTAAAGAAGGTAAAGATGCCGATATTGTTATTTATTCTAAAGATCCATTAAGTTATGATTCGCATGTTTTACTTGTAATATTAAATGGAAAAGTAGAAGTTAATAAACTTTAAAACTTAATAAAATCTAATAAATTAATAACATTTATCAATATAATTACAATTTTTATACCGAATAAATTGTTATTTTTACATTTTATAGGGCTAATGTCCTTATTAAATATATCTTATAAATCTTCTAAAAGTAAGAATTCTTTTAAATTAAGGTGTCTAACATTAACGTTCGACCAATTTATTGGATCATTATAAGTGATAATTATTTTTCCACAATCATTATCTAATTCTTTAAACGGTTTAAACTCTCTTTCTCTAGTTTTTTCATCAACTAAAGTATAACAAACTTGAATGTAATACTTTTTATTATCTTTATATGCAAAAAAGTCTACTTCATTACCGTTTTTATTAGTATAAACATAAAGTTCATAGCTCATATAAATTAGTTCGTTATAGACAATATTTTCTAGATTATGAGTTACATCTATTGAATCTACACTAGCTCTAATGGTATTAAAAGAAACATCTTCATCATATATTTTCTTATAATAAAGTAATTCTCTTTTTATTTTTGTATCATATGGACTAATTGAATTAATAGCATAAGCTTCTTCTAAATAGGATAGATATTTCATTATGGTATTAACCGAACAAGTTATATCTTGATTGTTTAAAAATTTATGAATGGAAGAAACAGAATAGATTCTAGCATTAGACCTAAAAATAAAATTAGCTATTCTTTTAAAGATATCTACTTTTCTAATACGGTATCGATTAATAAGGTCATTAAAAATGATGGTTTCATTTAAATTAATTAAATATTCTTTTTGTTCTTCTTTAGTGTTATAGTTAAACATTGCTGGGAAACCACCATATGTTAAATAATCTTCGATACTTACTTCTTTATTTAATTCTTTAGCGTATTCTTTAATTTCTTTATATACAAAAGGTTTAATACGAAAAGAAACATATCTTCCACTTAATTCTTTAGTAAATTCTCTAGATAGAAGTTTAGAATTAGATCCAGTAATAAATAAAGAATGTTCAAGTCTTAAAGATCTACATGCTTTAGCCCAATCATTAATGTTTTGAACTTCATCTAAAAAGATGTAGTTTCTTCCTTCTTTTTTATGTTCGTTGATATAATCTAATAATGAACGAGCATCTTTAATCTTTTCTTCTAAATCATAATCTTCTAGATTTAAATATAATATTTTGTCGGTTTTCTTTTTAAGTTCATCTCTAATTTGCTCTAAAATTATAGATTTCCCACATCTTCTAATTCCCACAATAATCTTAATTAAATCAGAATCATAGAATCCCCTTATTTTAGATAAATAATGTTCTCTAAGTATCATAAATAACCTCTATTATTATTTTAGTGAAAGATTTTACAAAATCAACTAAAATTATTCACTATACTGAAAGATTTTACTTAAATATGAAAAATCTTTCACTAGTACTAGGTTTAATATAACTCAAATACTTGTCAAAATTTAGTTAAATAGCTGTTTTGAAACTGTCGGAACTTATAGTTTTAACTCGATTTTAGTTATCGGGATTTAAAGTTTTTGCAATATTTTAGTTGTCGGAATTTATTTTTTTCCTATATTCATAAATTGAAAATAACGATAAATATCGATATAATTTAACTATACAGACTATTTTTTAAAGAAAAATCTATAAAAAACTATTAGAATTCAAGCCAAGAAATGGAGGTAGTGCTTTATTAATTGAAGGTGCTTGAAGAATTGGCATATCAACAATTGTTGAAGAATTTGGAAGGAAAGAATAAAATCCTATATTATTTTAAATTTTGAGAAAGATTTTTTTAATGCAAGTAGTGCTTTTAATGAACTTCCTAATTTAGATTGTTTTTTTCAAACATTAATGACAATTTCAGGTAAAAGATTATATAAAAGAATTTGTTAATTATTTTCGATGAAATTCAACTTTTTCCTAGAGCTAGATAAGCAATTAAAGAATTAGTTGAAGATGGAAGATACGACTATATTGAAATTGGAAGTTTAATTAGTATAAATAGAAATGTAAAAGATATTCTTATCCCTAGTGAAGAAGAACATATTAAAAGGCATCCATTAGATTTTGAAGAATTTTTAATTATTCGAAATGAAGATATTTTGTTACTTTCCAAATTAAATAAAGAAATAATATTCAAAGAAAATGAGGAAATGCTCGTCATTTAAAATGATGAGAAATTTTTCTTTTATTTGATGCTTTTTTATTCAATTTATTTAAATACTCTTAGTTACCTTTTTAACTAAATCTTGAAAGAAAATCGTTAAATTTAGTTTATCTCCTAATATAATTGGCATATCAAGAATTTTATCGATTATTCGAGGAATACTTTCTGAACCATTTATAACTGCCTGGATAGCATTAGGTCAAAAAAGTTTAAATTTAATCCTGCACTTATAATTTTTGATTCAATGTAATTTTTTCTCCTCTTTAGTCAACTCTTCAAATTCACTTTAGCAGTTATTCTTTGATTTAATGGTTCATGAATGTTTAGCTCAAGTATTTGCTTTTAATTTGGCAAACCACAAATTATCAAAACAGCTTTATTTTTCGAGTCCATATCTAAAAAAGTCGAAATTTATATTGCAATTTTCATGAATCAAAAGGAAATGATACATCAGATATAATCTATATTTCAGAATTTATTAGTGAAAATTATCCTTCTTATTCTAGAAACTATAAAGAAGTTGATATTAAAAGTAGAAACTTTGGAAGAACAATATTAGATGAATATTTTAAATGTTAATTCTTAAATCTAACTATGATAAAATCAATTTATATGATGGAATTACTTCTTCCTGCTGGATCTAAAGAATCTTTCTTTTATGCCATTAGTAATGGAGCTAATGCAGTTTATTTAGGAATAAATAAGTTTAATGCTAGAGCATATGCTTCTAATTTTAAATTAGAAGAACTTAAAGAATATGTTGATTATGCTCATTTACGTAACGTTAAGATTAACGTTACGTTAAATATTATGCTTTATGATGAAGAATTAATTGAAGCATTTAAAGTAGTAGATGAATTAGCAAAAATGAAAGTAGATGCGATTATCGTTAATGATTTAATATTACTTAAATATGTCACTACTAATTATGTTTCTCTTAAAGCTCATGCCTCTACTCAAATGGGAATAGATGATATTTATGGAGCAAAATTAATGAAAGAAGAAGGAGTAAGTCAAGTAGTTTTAGCAAGAGAAACTCCTTTAGATACTATTAAGGATATATATAATAAGGTAGATATTGAATTAGAAGTATTTGCTCATGGAGCGCTTTGCGTTTCTTATTCCGGTAACTGTTTATTTTCTTCTTTTATAGGAGAAAGAAGTGGAAATAGAGGAAGATGTGCAGCTTGTTGTAGACAAATATATACATTAATCGATGAAACTAACTCTAAACTACTTAATAGTGGTTATTTATTATCTTTAAAAGATTTAAATATATCTTCATATTTAAAAGATATATCTTTTGTCTCATCTTTAAAAATAGAAGGAAGAATGAAAGAACCTACCTATGTTGGGGGAATATCATCAATTTATCGTAAATTATTAGATAATTTAAATAATAAAAATAACATTAGTACTAATAAACTACTAATAAACAACTTAAATAAATTATTTAATCGTGGCTTTACTAAAGGTTTTATGTTTAATGAAAGTTCTAAAGATATCGCTAATATCTTTAGACCAAATAATAAAGGATATCTAGTAGGTGAAGTTATTAACGTCTTTAATAACTTCATCAAAATAAAACTATATAGTAAAGATAACGATATTGCTAAAGGTGATCAAATCCGTATTGAAGATGAATCTAATATTAATCTAACAAGTGATTTATCTATCTTTATCGAAAAACTATTTGATATTAATAAAAAAGAAATACTAAGTTCTAAAGAAACTAAGAATAATATAATTCTAGTTAAGAATAATTCTAAAAATAAATCATATATTAAACTTAATTCTAAAGTATATGTAACTAAAGATGTAAGTTATATTAAAGAAATAGAAGAACATGCTTTAAAAGTAAAAGAGTATTATAAAAGACATATTACTTTTACTTTTAAAGCAAGGATTAATCATCCTATTTCTTTATCTTTAAATTATAAAGATAAAGAAATATGTTCTTCTATTCATCAAGATTATTTAGTAGAAGAAGCAATAAGTAATATAACTAGTAAAGATAACATTATTAAACAATTATCAAAATTAAATGATACACCATTTATTTTAGATAATATTAATCTAGATATAGATTCTAATATCTTTATACCTTTAAAATACTTAAATGAACTTAGAAGAGATGTAATAAATAAACTAGAAGAATATATTTTAAATGAAGAATATAAAGAAATTAAAACATCTAGTTCTATTAAATTTAATAATAATAATTATCTTAACTTACTTTCTAACATTAGAGTTAGAAAGTATGATACTAATACTAATAACATTAAAGAAATAGTAGTAGAAGTATCTAACTTCGAACAATATAAAATATGTAAGAAACTAAATATTAAACATATCTATTTTAAGAATATAGTAAGAAGAAATAATGAAATATATTATGAAGATTATGATACATTAAAAGAAGAATATAATAACGAAATATTAGTAGGTGGTTATTCTTCTATTTATAAATATCGTTTAAACAAAGATATTAAGTTAATCTTAGATTCTTCTTTTAATGTATCTAATTACTTATCTTTAGCCTATTTACTTTCATATAAGAATGTAGATAGGGTAACTTTATCTTTAGAACTAGATAAAGATCGAATAAATAATATTATTAACAATTACTACAATACATTTAAAACATATCCTAAAGTAGAATTAATAATCTATGGTAAAACCAAATTAATGCATACTAAATATTGTATTCTTAATAATTTAGGATTATGTCCTAACTGTAAGAAATATAAGTATTCTATTAAAGATAAATATGAGAAATTTAGTTTAATGTTTAACGATGATTGTACGATGAATATCCTTAATTCTAAAGCCTTAAACTTAATTGATGATATATCTAATTTTTCTTCCCATATCAATTATTTTAGATTATGTTTTAGCGATGAATCTAAAGAAGAAGTAGAATCTATTCTTACTAATTTTAAATCTATTTTAGAATCTAATTCTAACATTAAAACATTTAATCCATCTAAACACACTAGAGGACATTATTTTAAAAGTGCTTTATAAATAATTTAGAGGTTGTTCATAATAAAGCGTAAAGAGCACAATATGGAAATTAACTACTTATTGATATTGACTAATAGTTTGTTATACTAATAGTAGAATATAAGTTTCAATCAAAATTTTAGGTTATGAGAGTAAAAAAAGCACTTGAAAAGTTAATTTTTTTACTGATTTCTATATTGCTTTTATCTTCATCTAATTATCATGATGATGTTGATAGAAGACTTTCTTTATGGCCTGATATAATAACTGTAGAATATGCACCATACCTTTATTGTAATGGCTATGTTAGTAGAGGAATTTATGTTAGGTAAGAAGCTTTTATTATTATTTGCTTGTTCTTTTTTCTTACTAACTTCTTGTGAAACAGAAGAAATAGTTGAGGAAGAACCACTTTACTACATTCTCCCTTATCCTTTTGATGGATACAAGGTTTATACCGATAATCGAGAACCATGGTTTTTCTCTCTTAACAATCCGATTGCTTCTACTGCAGGAGATGTTGTTCCATATCATTACTTTTTAGATAACTTTGGTGAAGCATTTTTAGATGAGGACAACTATTTACCTTTAACAGATCTTTCCACTATTGATATTGTTAATGATTTAAGACTTTCAGAAGCATGTCGAACGAGGCTTACAAAAGATTGTTGTCAGTTATCTAAGAATGGATTTTTGTATCGTTATAATGGAGAAACGAAGAGTTACTATTATTTACCTCAGGAGATATGTACTAGTTTTGAAATATTTGATTACTTTGATAAGTATTCCTGGGATACTCATAATTTGCCAGAAGAGATTTTAAGAATTTTAAATCTTTGGTATTACTAGCTATATGAAAAAGATGAATAAATATATAACTACATTATTATTAACAATTTCATTATTAACTATTTCCTCTTGTAAAAAAGAAGAAATAGTCAATAAAGTAGAACCACCATTTTATACGGTGAGTTATTTTAATGGTGAAAAAGTAGTTGTACCAAGTGATGATTCTGCACCTTGGTTTGTTTCGCTAGTTTGGGAAAACGATCAATATTTTCATAGAGTTATTCTTTATACAGAATTCATAGAGTTATTCCCTATTACTTTAGATATTAATAATTATCAATTAGGGAATAAGGATGAAATTGTTCTAGATGGTAATTTCCGTGATATATATTATTGTTATAGATATGGTGAAATGAGAAGACTATATTCAATATCGAGCAATGGAACAATATTTTACATAAGGAATAATAATTACTACTATATACCAAAAGATTTATATGATGGTTTCAATATAAGCGATTATATGGATGAAAATGCTAAATATTTTGATGGGCTTGATTTAGAAATAATGAAACTATATTACGATAGTGACGAGCCTTATATTGTGCGTTTTACAATAACAAAAGATGAATTTAGCAAGGAATATGTTCTTGGTTTATAATTTTACCCACTAATTATTATTTTAGCACGAATCTAAATAAGAAGTAGAATCTATTCCTGCTAATTTTAAATCTATTTTAGAATCTAATTCTAACATTAAAACATTTAATCCTTCTAAACACACTAGAGGACATTATTTTAACTCTGCACTCTAAATATAATTTAAAGACTTAATCATATATAGACATATTAAAAATAATTTCAACGAAATCAAAAAAAGACAAAAAAACTAGCTTAAGGTTAAATACTTTCCCGAAGTCTTGCGTTTTTTTTAAGGTAGAGTTTCGACACTCGAGGTATTTAAAAATGCAAAAAAGAAAATTATTTTTAAGTTTGCTTGCTTTATGCTCAATCGTCGGTATGGGCATTACTTCATGTAATAATCAAGGCGAACAAGGTCCAATCGGTCCAGAAGGACCACAAGGCCCTGAAGGTCCTGCCGGAGAAAATGGTGAAGACGGACAAGACGGTTCATTAATTTTAACTGGAGAAGGAAAACCAGAAGATAGTCTAGGGAAAGATAGCGATATTTACATCGATTCTAAGACAGGTGATTTATATCAAAAAGAAAATGGAACATGGTCACTTGTTATGAATATTAAAGGTGAAGATGGAAGTAACGGTTCTTCAGGGAGTAATGGTCAAGATGGAAAAACAGCATGGTCTAATACAATTTTGCCAAGCGAAGGAGGATATGTTATTCCAAGTGTTGGTAGTGCAATAGAAGGAACGGAAGTTACTTTCTATATTCATGTTGAAGATGGCTATACATTTGATTCGTTAGTAATTAATGGAACAACTTATAATGAAATCGATTATGTTGATGGCGTTGGTGAATTTGTAACTACAATGGTTAAAAACGGCATGGTCGTACAAGCTAACTTTGTGAGTAAAGATGAAACTACTACAAGAACTACATACTTTAAAGATGGGGTTATATATACTGGTGCTGAACTTGATGCAGCCGGAAACGTTATAAGTGAAGGTGTTGCTGGAGAAAAATTATTTGAAGGCGGTAGCGGAAGTGAAAGCGATCCTTTACAAGTTTCAACTGATGAACAAATACATAATGTTTTTAACAATACTGACGTTAGCGGCTCTAATTATAGTATTAAATTAAATAATGATGTTTCTTTAGATACAGTAGAAGAAGGTGTTTCTTTTAAGGGAAGCATTGATTTAAATGCAAAAGTTTTAACTAGAGAAGATAATTCCTATATTAATGGATATTATGGAACTTTAAAAAACGGTACAATTATTTGTACACCTGATGCTGACGGATCAATTGGAAGCTTTATCTATGTTGCTGAAACAGGCTCAAATTTTGAAAATCTTACTTCAGGAGTTCCTGCAGATGTAAATGGTCAATATTACACAGCTTCTAATAATAACGGACCAATTGTTGCTTTTGCTAGATCTGGATATAGTGGCGAACAATTTACTTTCAAGAATATTGTTAACTATTATAATCTAGACTTTGGGGCAGGATATGGTTCTGGAATTTTAGGAGGTTACGTAGCATCAACACCAAATACACCTTGTGAAGTAATTTTTGATGGCTGCAAAAATTATGGAAATATAAGAGGTAGAGATGTTGCAGCATTTGTTGGAAATTATAGTGCTGGTCAAAACGCTGATGCTAAGTTTGTATTTAAAAACTGCGTTAACGAAGGAAGTATAATCGGATATAACGGTGCAAATACATTTATTGCTTGCCCAGGTCAAAGTGAAGAAAAATATGAATTATATTATTCAGAATTAACTTTAGAAAATAATACAATCGACGAAAGTCTTGTAAAAGTTCTTCCAGTTATCGAATTAAATAATAATTTCACATTAACTAAAGGTGAAAATAATTCCTTGATGTTACAAGTTAACGGTTCTAGTTTACCAGAAGATGCAGTAACTCTTAAAATTAGATTGAGTACATATTTACAAGCTTATGAAAATGATGAAAAAGTAAGCGGAACTTTATTAAGTGATTTATATTCTGATGAATATACAATTTCTGATTTAACAAGCAGTACTGCAACTAGCCTTTATGTAACAACTTTAAATGAAGTAGTTAAAGTTGATGAAACATTAGGAGTTAACGAAACAAGATGGGCTTATGAAGATGGCGCTTACGTCGTTTATCATGATAGTGGCAAATTTAATAATGGTGAAGGATATAGCGATAACTTAACTCTAAAAGCAGTAAATAATATTACACTTATGATTGAATTATATAACGCAGAAGGCGAAATTGTTGGAATGTCTTCAACAGTTAATCTTAATTCAATTAAGTAATTTCTAATCTATTTAATAAATGGGAAGCAAAAAAAGTATCGCTTCCCATTTTTTTGATGTTTATAAAAAGACAAAAATTTATTTCACACAAGAAATGTATATCGAAGCCTTGCGTTTTTTTTTTTTTTAAGATAGAGTTTTAGTAATTAGAGGTTTTTAAAATGCAAAAAAGAAAATTATTTTTAAGTTTATTTGCTTTATGCTCAATCGTCGGTATGGGTATAACTTCATGTAATAATCAAGGCGAACAAGGTCCAATCGGCCCAGAAGGTCCACAAGGTCCAGAAGGTCCTGCCGGAGAAAATGGTGAAGACGGGCAAGACGGTTCTTTAATTTTAACTGGCGAAGGAAAACCAGAAGATAGTCTAGGAAAAGACAGCGATATTTACATCGATTCTAAAACAGGTGATTTATATCAAAAAGATAATGGAACATGGTCACTTGTTATGAATATTAAAGGCGAAGATGGAAGTAGTGGTTCTTCAGGAAGTAATGGTCAAGATGGAAAAACTGCATGGTCTAATACAATTCTACCTAGTGAAGGTGGATATGTAATTCCAAGTGCTGGTAGTGCTTTAGTTGGAGAAGATGTTACTTTCACTGTTGTTCCTGATAGCGGCTATCTTTTATCATCATTATTAATCTTTAATAATGGAGAAGAAGTCACCTTGCCTGAGGCAACTGTAGAAAATAGTGAAGTTTCTTATACTTTAGCAATGCAAGAAGGTGGCTTTGTAGTTTCAGCAACTTTTGGAGAAGTGTCTGCTACTGGAGAGACTTCTTATTATAAAGATGGTCAAAAGTATGAAGGTGGCTTAGTTGATGGATTAGGTAATATTATTACTGAAGGAACTGTTGTTAAAGATGCCGTTGTTTTTGAGGGCGGTAGTGGAACTAGTGAAGATCCTTTATTGGTTGAAAGTAAAGAGCAATTTACTGAAATTACTAATACAGGCGAAAGCTATTTCAAATTAAGTGAAAATGCTGATTTTACTGGCGAAAATAAAGTTGATGCTTTACCATCAACTAGCGAAACCTTAGAAGAATTAAGCTTAGATTTAAATGGAAATACAATTGAATTTGTTGCTCAAGATCCAACTACAACTGTATCTCCTATTAAGGTTGCAAGCGATACAACATTAACTTATAAGAATGGTAAAATTGAAGCTAATCAAATGCGTGATGGCGGATTATCTTTATTTGCCCTTCGAGGAGATTGTACTAATAACAATATTGTTTTAGATAATATGGAAGTCGAAACTAATGGTACGGCCATTTATACTCAATCTGTTGGTAGTGATATTGTAATTAGAGATAGTGTTATTCATGCAGGTGATTATGGAGTAGGCACTAATGCTTCTAAGGGATCGGCTGAAACAGATCAAATTAGCATTACTATCGAGAACAGTACGATTTCAACATTGCACGAAGGCGATTTAACTGCTAATGAAAATTTATATACAAATACTGGATTATTTATTAATGTTAGCGCTGAAGTTGTCGTTAGAGATTCAACAATTGAAGGTGACAGACAAGCGGTTGTCGTTCGTGGTGGCGAAGTTACTTTAGAAAATACTACTTTAAATTATACCGGTAATGACTATTATTCAACCTTACCACATTGCTATGATGGAGAATGGTTTACAGGAAATGGTGTTCCTGTTGCTGCTGTTACTTTAGGTAATAATGAAGCAAATGCATATAGTACAACTACCAAATTAACAATGAGTGGGGTTACAGTTAATGAACTTACTAGTATAAATGATAGTAATAGTGAAATATCATTATTAACTGATGAAACACCTGTAACCGATCCAGAAAAACCATATTTACTTTACGCAAATGGTGAAAGCGAAGAAAATAATGTAACTATTATTAGTGATTCTTCTTCTTATGAACAATTTAAAGATAGTGAAGGAAGAGTTTATATTAATTCTTTAGGTGATAAAGTTCTTTTAACAATTGATGATTCTCTTAACACACTTAAAAATAATGTTTTCGTTGATGGACAATTATATTCATCGGCATATTATGATGGAGATACCTTTGTTAAAGAGAAATCAGTAAAAGTTGACGGTGTTAAGTTTAATGGCGGTAGTGGAAGTGTTGAAAATCCATTAATTATTAGTAGTGCAGAACAACTTTTATTAGTTAATAAATTAAGTGGGTATAAATTTACATCAACTTTAAATTTTAAAGTTGATGATAGTGTTACATCTTTAGAAGTTAATGAATCAATTTATTTAAGAAATGATTTAGCTATTGAAATTGATTTTAATGAAAAAAATGTAGTTTTAGGAAAAGAAGCAGTATTTGATTTATTTGATAATTCTTCTTTAAGAGTTTATGGAAATCCTAATTTCTCATTAGTTTTAGAGGGAGAAAATGAAAACTCATTAGGTTTCTATTTCAGATTAGCTAATAATTCAATGATTACAGTTGAAGATGGAACATATAATTTCCATATGACCGTTATACAATTAGATGACTCATCTAAAGCTTATGTTAATGGAGGTACATATTTAGACCCAGTCGAATATAGTAACCGCTATTATACTTTAAATTTAATTGATGGCTGTGATGGTAAATTCTATGTTCGTGGAGGAACATTTGAAAGCTATGATCCAAGTAATTCATTAAGTGAAAATCCTACCGAAAACTTTCTTGTTGAAGGATATAAAACCATCAGTAGAGTTGTAGAAGAAGATGGGACGACAGTCACTTATTATGATGTAGTAATTGATGAATGATTAAAAACAATTTAAAAATTTCAAATATAAGATAAGTGTAAAAAAAGCCTTTAAACCTTACAGGTTTCTAGAGGTTTAAGGCAAAATTAGTAAAATTTTTAAAATAAAAGGAGGGACGACAAACAACAAACTTCCCCTCCTTTTTTTAAATTACCAATTAACTTCTATCAATAGATAAACGCAAAGTTGAAAACATTATTTTGGGATTTTGGGCATATTTAAAATTAACTTAAATTATGATAAACTTTTTGAAGTTGTGACAAACTTGGTGGAAATAATATGAATGAAAATGAATTAAAACAAGCGATACTTAATAAATATAATGATATGAATGATCAATTTATTATAGGTTTAAAAAATTCGTTTGAACCAAATAGAGATTGGTTTGAAAAAGAATATGGTTTAACTTATTTAAACAAAGTTAAGGAAAATAATGACTTTGACCGATTGGATTTTATGAAGCATTTTTTCGGTAATAAAGATTCATTTTCTTTGATTTATGTAATAGAAAGAGACAAAAGATTTATTAATAATGGTTCAATTAAAGGAGGTAGCTCTGCTAAATTTCCTTTATGGTTTGGCTCCAGCGGGTCTTGGAGAACTGGAAAAACGAGAGAAATTAGTGAAGACGAAATTAAATCATTAGCACCAATATTTCTTCAAATTTTATTTGATATTTTAACTAAAGCCAAATCTATTTCGGTTAAGGAAAAAGTAACTGAAACCGATTATTTTGAGTTAAATCAATTAATATACGATAAAGCAAAAGAATTGAATGACAAGGCAAATAATAAATTTAACTTTAAGCTATATAATATGTGGATTTTTAAGTATCTTTCCATACTTTATCCAAATATTTTTTCTTGTTGGTATAATTGGAACTGGATTAGTAAAGTTTCGAATTTTTTAAATATTGATAAAAAAGATTATGATCGATTAATTGTTAATGGTCTTATAAGTTTGAAATTGAATTCATTTAATTTATGTATTCCTGAAAATAATGTTATTCAAAAGATTGTTAACGATTTAACCCGTAAAGAAAGCTCTGATATTGACAGCAAACAAGAAGTAGATGTAAGTAGAGTGCAACTTGTTGATAAGTCAAAATATCATAATATAATTCTATATGGTGTACCAGGTACTGGAAAAACATATACATCAGTATATCTTGCTGTGAAACTTGCAATGAATGAAGATCCGAAATTAGAGAATGATGATTTTGACATTGGCGAAGATTACGAATATCCTATTGAGCAATACAATGCATTAGTGGAAGAAGGTAGAATTTCTTTTATAACCTTTCATCAAAGTTATTCTTATGAAGATTTTATTGGTGGTATAAGACCAAAAGTTGTTGAAAATAATTTATTATTTGTTTGGAAAAATGGTATTTTCAAAAACATTTGCGAAAAAGCATCAGAAAACCCAAATAATAATTACTGTTTAATTATTGACGAGATTAATAGAGGAAATATCTCTCGTATTTTTGGTGAACTAATAACATTAATTGAGTCTTCTAAAAGAGGTGAAACTATAAAATTACCAAATAACGAAGATTTCAGTGTTCCAAATAACCTTTTTATTATAGGCACAATGAATTCGAGCGATAAATCTATTTCCTTAATTGATGTAGCCTTAAGAAGAAGGTTTAATTTCTTTGAGATTAAAATTAATCCTGAGATTGTTGATGATAATTATAAAAACTTTTATGTTCGTTTAAATAAGAAAATTAAAGAAAAATATCAAAACGATGACTTAGTTATTGGTCATTCGTATTTTATGTA
This sequence comes from uncultured Bacilli bacterium, assembly GCA_944350425.1. Classification (GTDB taxonomy): domain Bacteria; phylum Bacillota_I; class Bacilli_A; order RFN20; family CAG-826; genus Onthovivens. The sequence goes on along the minus strand of CALVOX010000002.1, from coordinate 85,416 downwards.
TGATTCTGATGATGATAAAACTTTTGATGATTCAATTGATCATTTAATATTTGTTTTAAATTTTAAAATTATTCCTCTGCTTTATGAAATTTGCTCAGATAATAAAAATGAAGTAAAGGAAATTTTAGAATATTCGTTAGATAGCGTAATCAATGATAACGATAATAATATTAAGTATAGCCAATGTGTAACTGTTGCAACTGGCGATGATATCAGTAATGATTCTTTTTCATTTGGGCGAATTACAGTTAAAAGAAATTAAAATATGCATTTATTAAATCGTTTCGATAAAGAAAATATCGAATTTCCTAAAAATCGGAGTCTAGAGGATATAGAAGATTTTTGTAACTTTATAAAAAAGTACATTGTCCTAGAAAATAATTTATTTGTAAACAAAGAAGAAGATGACAATTCCATTATCTCAATTAATTTATCATCTAGAACATTTCGTATTAATCACTATTTAGGAGAGATAATATTTAAAGATACTATTTTTCATATTTTTCCTTTTCCTTTTGATGAAATTAACTCGAAGGAAAGTTTTAATTTATTCATTGATAATTTTAATCTATACCTAGAAGATTACTTTAATGTTAAATTCAAAAAAACTGAAAATATGATTAATTATGATAAAGAAACATGTTTTGAGTTTTTGATTACTCAATTTATTAATGAAATCGACCGTTTATTAGCTATAAAACCAAATTATTCATACATTGAGCGTAATGCTGATTTAAATAAAGTATGTGGTAGAATAGTTTTTAACAATTATGTTAAAAACTATATTAACGGAAAGAAACATCTATTGAATTGTGAATATGTTGTTTTTAGCTTTGATAATAATATTAATCAAATTTTAAAATTTTGTATAAAACTATTTTTAAATAAAACTAAAAGTTTTCGAAATAAATCTAAATTGAAAAGATTATCGATTATATTTGAAGAAGTAAGTGATATAAACTTAAAATTATTCAAAAGATTAATAGAATCAATTCATTTTAATGCATTAAATAAAGATTATAAAAATGTAATTTTGTTAGCTAAGATAATTTTAAAAGGAATGATTGATATTGATATAAAAAGTAATTCGCAAAATGGTATTAATTTTTGCTTTATCTTTAAAATGGATATATTATTCGAAAAATTTATTACAAATAGGATAAATGATTATTTAACTATTTTAAATAAAGAAAAATCAATATATTGTAATTATCCGCAATATAATGATGGAAAACTATTTTTAGATTCTAATAAATTTCCACTAAAAACAGATAATCTGATTAAAGATAGTAACGATAATGTTATATGTATTTTAGATACAAAGTATAAAGATATAAATGGTTTTGACGATGTTAAAAGAAATGATATTTACCAAATTGTTAACTATGTCTTATTCTATAAATCAAATATCGGTATTTTGCTTTATCCTTTAAAAAATAATACTAATTTTGAAATAGTTACTAAAACTTTAAATATTGAGAATAACTTTCAAAAACCTAAGATTATAGTAGCAAAAATTCCGTTTGTATTAACTAAAGATGAAATTAATAAAAGAGATTTTTCTCGTTTATTTAAATGTTTTGATGAAATTTTAGGAATATCGCCTTTGTAAATTAAAATAATTTAATCAAAGAAGAATAGAGTGTAGCACCATAAGTTTCAATATAAGAATATAATGAATTTACTTCTTTTGATTCTAAGTTAGATAAATAAACTTCATTTGTATCATAATTAATATAATATAGTTTATCTTTAGATGTTGAAACATCTAAAGATATTCTTGTATTTTCATTATATAGAAAATAAAGTACTAGATTTGATTGAAGTAAATCTAATGAGGATGTTTCATCCTCATTTAATTTATTAAATGTAATATTTTTATTATTTAGATTTACTTCATCAAATAAATCTTTACCTTTTACGATATAAGAATAAGATGTAAATGTATCAAAAAGAAGAGCATATGTTGGTACTTCTAATTTATCTGGCGGTAAATACTTAGGATCAACATTACCTTTTCCATCAAAATATTCATAAGTTTTAGTAATAACTTGAGGTTTATTATTACAAGATGTTAATAAAGTAGTAGGTAATGTAATTAGTGTTAATAGAGTTATTATTTTTAATATAGATTTATTCATATTTAATTTCCTTTATAGTTAATATTATCTTTTAAGGTTTAACAATATGGTTATTTTTTTTAATTAGTAGTAAGTATAACAAAAGATGATAATAGAGATACTAGTATAGGTAGAGTTAATAACATATTTATATCTCGTTGTATTTAATAATTACCAATATTATAATAATTTCATGAAGAAAAGACAAAAAATAATAAATTTATTCCTTTTTTTACCAATAATTTTAGTTTCTTCTTGTAGTGATAAGACTAACTATGAGATTGAGAGTAATTATATTTATGCTAAATATGTTGATTTAGCTAGTTTTGATGAAGAAGATTTAGTTACTGAAAAAGAAGCTTTAGAAGTAATATCAAGTTTTACTTATAATACTTCAGCAATTAATCGTTATGAAAAGACTATTAGTGAATATGACTTATTAAATAATGATATGAATAAAGAAACTTCTTATATTATTGGTTATGATGATTCTTCTAAACCCTATCATGAAGTTAAAAATAATGGTGAAACAATAGTTAAACAATATTTTAAAGATAATAAGTATTACGAAGATAATGGAAGTAGTATAAAAGAAATAAATGAAAGTGATATTGATGTTCTAGGTTATTTTAATTTTGATTTATTACCATATTCCTATAAGGAATATGGTAATAAAGTAGTAAGAACATTATATAATTTAGAATCTTATGTAGATGATAATTATATTGGTATTTATGGTAATGTTCTTACTTTATCTACTATTTATATTTATGAATATTCTTATACCTTAGATGGTTTCTTGCTTTCATATTCTTTTATTAATAAAACGATAGATGATAATGCTTCTTTAATAAGTTCATCTAAAATTTCTATCTCATTTAAATATAATGATGATGTAAAAATATCGTTCTAATCCTTAAACTCCTTGTTTAATAAATGCATTTATTATATTTAACTTAGTAATGTATAATTTTACGTATGGAAAATAATACAAATTTAGAATATATATTTAAATCTCTTAATACTAACGATAAAGAATTACTAGATAGCTACTTAGAATCTATAGTGGAAGTTAAAGATAATACTAATATATGGTTAGAATCTAAAGAAGTAAATATTCCTATTTGGTCAAGCGAATATCCTAATAAGGATGTATTTAAAGAAGATTTAGAAACTTCTTTAAATACAATAGGAATATTTACTTCTAGTGATAATAAACTAGTAGGTTATGTAACTTATTATGATGCTAAAAGTCATTATAATGAAGAATATAATAATGAATTAATTAATGATATATCTAAAAGAAATAAGGATATAGATCCTTATCCTTTTAAAAAACTAGATAACTTTAAAGACACTAATGTTATAGTCATATTTAGATTAATGGTCGATCCTAAATATAACTCTAAAGGATTAGGAAAGATGTTAATGAATAAAGTAAAAGAAGAAGTTATTAATCTAAATATGACTATAACAAATAACAATAATAATTATTCTTATTTAGGATTACTTTGTCACCCTTCTAACTATATCGCTAAAAAGATGTATCTCAAGTTAGGATATAAATATTTAGAAACTATTAATTTTATTTATGGGCCTTATGAAATATATGTCTATAGTTTAAATTAATTATTATAAGAACATTTAAAACTTAAAGTTCTATTAGATATACATTATGTTTATTAATTTCAAAATAAAAATGTACAAAAATAAAGTTATTGCTGCAGGTTTTTCTGAAATTTTAAGTGTTTTTATTTACGAATTTTCTGTTTTAGTAGAAAAAATGACTTTTTTCTACTAAAACATAATATTGAGTTTGATAAGTAACGATGTATTAACAAACTTTTAAATCGTTCTATAATATTTTATATGAATGGTGTACTTTTATTGAAAAATGTTTTTATATCATTGCTAGATCATAAAGTTGACGATATTCAAATTACATTTGATAGAAATAAGACTTCACATGATAAAACTAGAAATTTTAATAGCGGAGAAGGCTCGTTTGTTAATTCTTGATTATTTATGTTTAAATATTTATATAAATCAAAAAATAGAAAATATTACTTTCTTACTTGTTTAACTTTACTAATTATTTTATGTTGCTCGATTCTTGAGGTCTTAGAAGGTATTGTCTTTATGATATTTATGAATAGAGCACTTGAATTAAATAATATTCCAATTTATGGATTAGTTTTAATAGGTATAGGTTATTTAGCATTAACATTATTATTCAATATTTTATCAAACTATTTAATTTTTAATTTATTAAAGAAAATCAAAGAAGGTTTAGAAGAAGATTTAACTAATGGTATTGTTGTTACAGATGCAAGTTCATTAAAAAATAAGAATCAAGCTTATTTTCTTAATATTTTATATAATAAAGTCGAAAAATTAGGTGATTATTATTTTTATATTATTTTGTCTATATTTGGATTAGTTGTATCTTTTGTACTTGGATTTATTTATATTTCAACCTTACATTACTCTTTTATTATCTTGATAGTAATAGTTATTTTATTAATTATTTTATCTATCTTTATCTTTAAAAAACCAATGATTAAGAAACAATCATTGCTCTATGATAGTATTGAAAAAATAACTAATAAAATAAATGTATTTTCATCTTTTTTAATTACATCAAAAATGTTTGGCTACCAATCAAAGATGGTAAAAGAATATAACAAATATTATGAAGCTTATGCTTCTAATTCTACTAAAGCAAATACGTTTGCCCAAAACGTTAAAACAATAACAACTGTTTTAGGTTTGCTTCTTTATGTAGGAATTTATATTCTTGCAGTTTATTTAACTATCGTTAAAGAATTAAATGCAGGCGAAATTGTTTCTATTGTTCAAATTTCGATAACTATTGTTACGCCGTTCTTTAATTTATCTTGGTTTTTAAATTCAATTAATTCAACTAAGGAAGTAAGAAAAGACTTACTTAATATTATCAATAAGAAAAAGAGTATAGACTCTTTATTAGTAGAAAATATGAATAATATTAAGTTAAATAATCTTGAATTTGGATATGAAGATAAAGTCATTTTAAAGAAATTAAATTACGAAATTGATAATGGTGATTTCTTATGGGTTAAAGGTGAATCTGGATGTGGAAAAACGACATTATTTAATATCTTAACTAAACAAATAAATGATTATAAGGGTGAAGTTTTATTTAATTCTATAGACTATAAAAATATAAGTGATGAAACTTTATTTAAGAAAATAAAGATGTTGGATCAATCACCTATACTAATTGAATCTAGTTTGAAAGAAAATATTGTTTTAGGTAGTGAATATAATAAAGAGAAAATAAACACATTATTAAAATTATTAAAATTAGATTCTAGATTTAATGAGGATTCATTTATTGAATCAACTAGTGACAACTTATCATTAGGCGAAAAAAGAAGAGTTGCTTTAGCTAGAGTTTTATACTCTAATTTTGAGTTATTAATTTTAGATGAACCATTTGAATCTTTAGATAAAGATAATATCGAAATAATTATGAAGACTTTGAAAGACTTAAAAGGAAATAAAACGATAATTATTTCGACTCATATTGTTCCTGATGGTTTTTTAGATTTAGTAAGTAAAGAACTCGATTTAATTAAAAAGAATTCTTAACTAAAACTAATTAACAATTATTCGTTAATTAGCAATGTCATTGCAATAAAAAGGTAGTAAAGTGTGCTACCTTTTTTGTTATCTAAAAATTTATGATGTTTTTCATAGCAAACATTTTAGTAAGAAGAATTAAAGCCCCAATAAATGTATTTAATAGAATTATGTTGTAAGAAAGAAGATGCAAACATTTATAAGCGTTGTCTTTTAAAACTATTCTATAAAACACAATGATTATTTTCAGTTTAAATTATGAAATATTCTTCACACCCAAATATCTTTAGCCTAAGTAAAATAAGTGCAAGAACTTGCAAAAATTTTAGTTAGTGTTGATGATTTTATTTGTTTCTTATATAATAAAAGTGCAAGAACTTGCAAAAATTTTAGTTAGGAGCTAACCAAGTGATTAAAAGAGATTTATATTTAAGAAAAATAATAGATAGAATGGACAATGGAATGATTAAAGTTATAACCGGTATAAGAAGATGTGGGAAATCATACCTATTATTTGAAATTTTTTATAATTATTTGTTAGAACATAATGTTCCAAGATCACATATTATCACTTTACAACTTGATGATAGACTAAATTTAAAATATAGAGATCCAGACGAATTATGTAATTTTGTTTATAATAAAATTACTGATTCAGAAAAATACTTTATTCTATTAGATGAAGTTCAATTAGTAGAAAGCTTTGAAGAAGTATTAATTTCTTTTTTACATATCAAAAATGTAGATATATATGTTACTGGAAGCAATGCAAAATTTCTTTCTTCTGATATTATTACTGAATTTAGAGGAAGAGGTGACCAAATTCATATTTCACCTTTAGCATTTAAAGAATTTTATGACGGATTTCAAAAAGAATATGAAGATGCATGGAACGAATATTCTATGTTTGGTGGAATGCCATATTTATTATCGTGTAAAAGAGAAGAGCAAAAAATATCATATTTAAATAATCTATTTAAAGAAACATACATCAAGGATATTGTTAATAGACACAACTTGAAAAATGAAGATGTTTTAGAGGATATTTTAAATATTATTTCTTCAAGCATTGGTTCATTTACTAACCCTAATAAGTTATCAAAAACATTTAAATCTATTAAAAATCAGGTTGTTGCACCTAATACAATCAACCAATATTTAGAATATTGTATTGATTCATTTTTAATTAGAAAAGCATATAGATATGATGTCAAAGGAAGAAAATATATAGACACTCCACTAAAATATTACTTTAGCGATATTGGTCTTAGAAATGCAAGACTTGGATTTAGACAGCAAGAAGAAAGCCATATAATGGAAAACATTATTTATAATGAATTAATTATTCGTGGATATAATGTTGATGTAGGAGTTGTCGCGCTTAGTGAGAAAAATGAAAATAATAATTATATAAGAAAACAAACGGAAGTTGATTTTGTTTGTAATCTAGGCTATGAAAGATACTATATACAATCTGCTTTAAATATTGATGATAGCGATAAAAGAGAACAAGAAGAAAGACCATTAATCAATATTTCTGATAGTTTTAGAAAAATCATTATTGTGAAAAATAATATTAAGAAACGGAAAGATGATTATGGTGTTTTATTTCTAGGATTAAAAGAGTTTTTACTTGATCCAGAATCGATAAAAACTTAACTAGCAATGTCATCGAAATGAAAAGGTAGTAAAGTGTGCTATCTTTTTTGCTATTCTAAACTTGTTCTTTATTTATAGTTCTAGACTAAAATGTTTAAAAGAGGTGTGTTCTATTACAAGATAAAAAAACTCCATCAAAGACAGAATGGATATACAAGTTGGAATGAGCGATTGATTGGTTTAAATGATATTGCTAAAATAATTGAGAAAAGTCTTTCGTCAGTAATTAGAGAAATTCTAGGATTGTAACTGTTAGAAAATCTTTTTAATTAAAGATGGCAAATACAAAGATAATGTCGAATGTAGTTATGTTTTAAAATTATTTGATTTATAATTAAGTCATAATTTTAAGGAGCTGATAATATGCTTAAATTAAGAAATAGAACTTTTGATGGTGATGTCCCTAAATTAACAAAGTGGTTATATACTACTTCAGGAATGTTTAGAGATGCAGCATATCAATTCGTATCATTATTTTTATTATCTTTCGTCCAATTTTTTGCATTAGGCGGAGAAGATATATCGATTAGTGATTATGTAGCAATGTATAGTGCTATAACAGTAATAATTATTATTTTAAGAATATGGGACGGATTAAATGATCCTATTATGGGATTTATTATTGAAAGATGTCATTTTAAAAGTGGTAAATATCGTCCATGGATAATAATTGGAGCATTATTAAATAGTATTGTTACTATATTAATGTTTTGGATTACACCATCTGGATGGGGATTTGTTGCTTTTTTTGCTGTTTTCTATTTCTTATGGGATTTTACTTATACAATGAATGATATAGCATTTTGGTCGGTTCTTCCTTCTTTATCACAAAAAGAAGAAGTTAGAGCTAATTTAACTACTCTATTATCAATATTTGTTTCTATAGGAAGTTTTGCAGTAGGTGGAATTGTTCCAATGCTTGCTAGTGGTAATCAAGGACCTACATATAGATGGGTATCTCTTGTTACTTCAATTCTTTTCTTTGCTTCTCAACTTGTTTTAGTAATATTTATGAAAGAAAGAAAAATTGATGAAAATAATGAGAAAAATGATGAAAAGATGAAATTTAAGGACGTTTTTACTGTTATTGTTAAAAACGATCAACTTAGATACACTATTATTGCAATTTTATTTTATTATACTGGTTCATCGATTTTAGTTGGTGCTGGTTTAAATTACTTCTATTTTAATTTTGGTTATGCTGAAGGTGGAAATTATCAATTCTACTTTACCGTTATTTATGCAGTAGCAACATTAGCTGGGCAAATGATATATCCTTTACTCGCTAATAAGTTAAAACTATCGAAAATGAAATTATTTACTATCTTTTCTTTAACTACATTAGCGGCATATTTATTATTATTTTCATATGTATTTTATACTTCCCCATCAACATTTCCTTTACTTTGTGTTTATGGATTCTTAGCTTTCTTTGGTCAAACAATAATGAGTTTAATCCTTTATATCATGATTCAAGATTCAATTGATTATAACGAATATAAATTTAATGAAAGAAGAGAATCTTCTTCATTCTCTTTAAGAGCATTTACCGCTAAAATTGGTAGTTCTTTACAACAACTTGCTCTATATGCTTTCTTATTTATGGCTGGATTATTCTCTATCTCTAATGGTATTGCAACTGCCGAAAGAGAATTTATGGGTAATCAAGAAGCAATTATTAATGAAGTAAATTCTTTGATGGAAGGAGTAAGCCAAAATCAACTTATTATATTCCATTTAGGTTTTACTATTTTACCTTTTGCCTTATTCCTAATCTCTTTTTTAATTATTCGTTTTAAATATAAAATTAGTGAAGAAGAACATATTAAGATGGTTCAAGAAATTGAAAGAAGAAAGAAAGAGAATAGTAACAACAATACTAATAATTAAGAAATATGAAAGAAAAAGCATTTAAAGAAAGAATAATTTATCAAATATATCCATTATCTTTTTGTGATTCAAATAATGATGGATATGGTGATATTAATGGTATTATATCTAAATTAGATTATCTAAAAGATTTAGGGATTGGTATTATTTGGCTTTCTCCTATTTATGAATCACCTTTAAAAGATAATGGATATGATATTAGTGATTATTATTCTATAAATCCATTACTAGGAACAATGGAAGATTTTGATAATTTAATTAAAGAAGCTAACAAAAGAGATATTAAAATAGTAATGGATTTAGTAATTAATCATACTTCCGATCAACATAAGTGGTTTAAAGAAGCATTAAAAGATAAAAATTCTAAATATAGAGATTATTATTATTTTAGAAAAGGAAACGGAAAAAAACCTCCAAATAACTGGAATGGAGCTTTTTCTGGAAGTTGTTGGGAAAAAGTAAATGGTGAAGAAAATATGTATTATCTTCATTTATTTACTAAAGAACAACCTGATTTAAATTTTCATAATGAAGAAGTAGTTAAAGAAATAGAAAATATATTAAAGTTTTATCTAGATAAAGGAGTATACGGTTTTAGATGTGATGTTATTAATGATATTTATAAAACTAGTCTAGATAATGGTAAATTCCGTTTCTTTTCTCGAGGTAAAGAACATTATGAAAACCAAGAAGGATGTTTTAATACTCTTCTTCGTTTTAGAAAAGAAGTATTAAATAATTACGATACTTTTTTAGTTGGTGAAACTAGTGCAATTACTCCTAAAATGGGTAATAAGTTTTTATCAACCGGAGCTTTAGATTTATTCTTTGAATTTGACCATGCTTTTTGTATGTCAAATAAGTTTGTACCAATATTTAAGAAAAAGAAGTTTAAAGCTAAATACTTACTTAAACCTTTATTTAAATGGCAAGAAGTAGTACCTATTATTGGAGCTTATTTAGAAAATCATGATCAACTTAGAAGTGTTTCTAGGTTTGGTAATACTTCAAAATATTATAAAGAAAGCGCTAAAGCTTTAGGAATGTTACTTCTATCACTTAAAGGAACAATCTTTATTTATCAAGGTGAAGAATTTGGAACATTAAATTACCCAGATTTAACTTATGAAGATACTAATGATTGCATGACTAAAGAAGTAGTAAATACTGTTATGAAGATACTTCATTTATCAAAAGAAAAAGCATTTAAACTAGTTAATGAAACAGTAAATAGAGATCACGCTAGAGCTCCTATTGCTTGGGATAATACTATTAATGGTGGATTTAATTTAGGTCATAAACCATGGATAAAAGTAAATTCATTATATAAAGAAGGTATTAATGCTCAAGATAACTTACTAGATAAAGATTCTATTTTAAATTTCTATAAAGAGATGATCAAACTTAGAAATAATAACGATACATTAAAACATGGAGAATTTATTAAAGTTAAATCTAATTCTAATCTAGGTAAGTTTATTCGTAAAACTGGTAAAGAAACATTAGAAATAGTTATTAATCTATCTAGCAAAGTAATTAAGAATAAAGTAGATAATAACTACAAAGTGTTATTATCTACTTATAAAGATTCTTTAAAAGATAAATTAAGACCATATGAGGGAATTATATATAAGATTAAGTAAAGTAATATTTAAAGGAAGATATTAATATATGGGAATTACATTTGAAAAGAAAAGAAAGATATTTCATTTATTTACTAAAGATTTTTCATATTATATTCATGTAAATAAATATAATTATTTAATACATCTTTATAGCGGTAAGTACTTAAGTGATATATCTAAAGAAAGAGTAAGTGAAAGATATATTGATCGTTATGCTTTTTTAAATGATGATAACTTAGAAACTCAAGATGAAGATTATTACTTTTCAATGATGGGTTCGATGTTTGAAGTAGCTCCATTTGGTAAAGGTGATAAAAGAAATGCACCATATATTTTAGAAGGAGATAATAATATTCCTTTAACTAATTTCTTATTTGATTCATATAAAATAATTAAAGGTAAAATAGATAAAAAAGATTATCCTCTACCATATATTAAATTTAAAAATAGTGATATTGAAACATTAGTTATTACCTTAAAAGATGAAACAAGAGATATATATCTTAATCTATATTATGAATTATCTAGTAAATATCATACTTTAGTTAGATATGCTTCTATTATTAATAAATCAAAAGAAGACATTAAAGTATTTAAAATGTCTTCTTTTGAATTAGATTTACCTTCATCTAATTATAAGTTATTAACCTTAAAAGGTACTTGGTCTAATGAAACAGATTTAGAGTATATATCTTTAAATCATTCATTAACTAAAATAAGTGAAAATCATAATGGTAGAAACTTTACATATAATCCTTCTATTGCTTTATTAGATAAAGATACAACATTTGATAATGGAGAAATATATGGGCTTTCTAATCTTTATAGTGGAGATTTCTCTTATGAAATAAAGGTTGATGAAATAGATCAAACTAGAATTATTGGAGGATATAATGATGAAACATTCTTTTATTTATTAAAAGAAAATGAAACATTATATTCTTTTGAAACTGTAATCATTTATTCCTTTAAAGGAATAAATGATATGTCTCATAAGTTTCATAATTTAATTCGAGAAAGATTATTACCTAAAACTAAAGAATTACAAAATAACTATATCTTAATTAATTCTTGGGAAGCATTCTATTTTGATTTTGATACTAAAAGATTATTAGAATTAATCGATGAAGCTAAAAAAGAAGATATTAATTTAGTAGTAATTGATGATGGATGGTTTAAAAATAGGAATAACGATACTTCTTCTTTAGGAGATTGGGAAGTAGATACATCAAAAATAGATTTAGACAAGGTTATTAATTATGCTAAAAGTTTAAATATCGATATTGGTCTATGGGTAGAACCAGAAATGATCTCTTATAATTCTAACTTATTTAAAGAACATAGCGACTTTGCTTTAATTCCTCCTTCTTACCATAACGTTACTTTATTTAGACATCAATTATTATTAGATTTAACGAGAAAAGAAGTAGTTGATTATATTTTTGATAAGTTATCAAAAATATTTGATAAATACGATATCAAGTATGTTAAATGGGATTTTAATCGTTTCTTAAGTGAAGGTTATTCTTCTTATTTACCTAAAGATAGAGTTAAAGAAACACCTTATAGAATGATGCTAGGAACTTACTCTTTACTTAACAAGTTTGTTAGTAGATATCCTAATATTTTACTTGAAACTTGTTCGGCTGGAGGAGGAAGATTTGATCTAGGAATGCTATTTTATTCTCCTCAAATTTGGGGAAGTGATGAAACTGATATTGCTCTAAGAAGTTCTATCCAATTTTCAAAAAATATCTTTTATCCACTTAGAAGTATCGGAGCACATGTTTCTAACCGTAAATTAGGTAGTTTACAAGATAAAGCTTGTCTAGCTTTCTTTGGAACATATGGTTATGAACTAGATATAACTAAAATAAGTGAAGAAGATAAAAATAAGATTAAAGAATTTAATTCTTATTTTAAATCTTTCCATAATGTTGTTAATGATGGAGATTATTACGCTTTATATAATCCTTATGAATCTAACTATGTTTCATGGAATGTTGTTAGTAAAGATAAAAAAACTTGTTTAGTTTATTTTATGATCTACCGTAAAGAACAAACAAAAGCAAGATTTTTAAAATTAAAAGGATTAAAAAAAGATAAATATTACTTTAATTCATTAACTAATGATATTTATAAAGGTGATTTTTATATGAATGTCGGACTTAATCTTTCTGCACCTTTAGAATCTTTTACATCAATGCTTTTTGTTATTAAAGAAGTAGATGAAGTAAGAGCTACTTTATATCGAAAAACTAAACAAGTTGATGGTGGTAAAAGAGATAAGTTACTTTAATTAAATATTAATAATTTATTAAACATTGTTAAACGATAAAATATAAGTAGTTTTATATCTTTACTTTTTCTATAATTAAATAGTGAGTTTTTTTGGAGGAACTAATAATGAAAAGAAAAAAACTTTTACCTCTATTATCGATAATAGGGATTCTTTCGCTTGGAGCAACATTTACTAGTTGTTCGGGTGGAGAACCTATTAAGGGTCCAACAGGAGACAAAGGACCAGTAGGCGATAAAGGAGAAGATGGAAAAGACGGAATTGATGGTGAAGATGGAAAAGATGGTTCATCTTGGCTAAGTGGAAGTTCTAAACCTACAAATTCTTTAGGAAAAGATGGTGATTATTATCTTAACACCTCAACTAATGATCTTTATTTTAAGGAAAATGGAGAATGGAAATTCTTATCTTCAATCAATGGTGAAGATGGAGAAGACGGAAGTGATGGAACTTTAGTAGGCGAAGATGGAAAAAACGCTTATTCTAATACCTTCTTACCTTTAACTGGTGGTTATGTTAGAGCTGATAAAGGTAGCGCATTAGAAGGAGAAACAATTACCTTTACTATTACACCTTTAGAAGATACTCAAGTAGAATCATTAGTATTAAATGAGCAAGTTATTACTTTAGATAAGTTAACTCTATCTAGTAATAGAAGTTATACTTATCAAACAACAATGGTTAAAAATGGATATGTAGTCAGTGCTAATTTTAGTGATTATAATCCATTAAAATCACTAAAATTATCTTCTTCATCTACTCAGGTAAAAGTTAGAGGAACAGTTACTTTTGATGTTGTTCCTACACCAAGTAATGCCTCTGATTTAAATATCGTTTATGAAATTACTAGCGGTAGTGATTTAGCATCAATTGAAGGAAATACCTTAACTGCTTTAGGTGTTGGCGAAGTTAAAGTTGTTGCAAAATCCAATGATATTGTTTCTAATGAAGTAACAATTAAGATAATTGAAGATACTGTAATCGATCCTAATGAATTAATTAAAACAACTATTGATGAATTAAATAAGATGGATCCAGAAGCTTATAATAATAATGCTTCTAAAGATATACCTCAACAATTATTTGAAGTAACTGGTAAAGTTAAGGCTTGGTATGGTAAAAAAACTGACGGAAGTTGGGGAGAAGTTGATACTTATACTGAATATGGTAATTTCTATTTAGAAGATGTTAATGACCCTAGTAAAGTTATTTTAGTTTATGGATTAGCAAATAATGATGAACCATTCACATTCCATGAAGATACAGGTTTATGGAGCTACGAAAATAATAAATCTTTTATTCAAAACGGTGAACCAATTGCTAATATTGGAGATACTATCACAATTAAAGCTTATTTAGACAAATTTAATGGTATTAATCAACTTAACGCATCTTTAATTTCAAAAGTAGAAGCACCTAAACCAGAATTAGAATCTTTAACATTAAGTGCTTCAAAAACTGAAATTAACGAAAATGAAACACTTACTTTAACTATTACTCCTAACCCAGCAAATGCTGATGTTAGTGGTGTAACTTATGAACTTAGTGATAATGATGGTGAAGCTAGCCTTAATGGTAATGCTTTAACTGGTCTAAAAGAAGGAAGCGTTAAAGTTGTTGCTAAAGTTGGTGGAATAACTTCAAATGAGTTAACAATTACAATTAAGAAGAGTGAAGGTGGACAAGTAGAATCTACCCTTTATGATTTTACTTCGATGACTTGGTATACTGAGGGGGCTAGTTATAATAAATATACAACTACCACAGATAAAGGAACTATGATTGTAACCAACGGATTACCTAATGCTTTCTCTAGTAGTAGTGGTAATCTTGGTGTAACTATTGGTTCCAACGGCGCTAATAAATTCAAACAATTAGTTCCTAAAAATATCCTAAATGGTCTAGACCTAAACGTAACTGAAGACAGTGTTAAAGTAGATAATAAATATTATTCAGCTCTTTATAGTGAATATAACCTAAGCTTTAAAGATATAACTTTAATCTTTAGTGAAGATGGTGAATTTGATGAAAATAACTACAGCTTATATTTCTTATATTCTTTAGATGATGGAAATACATATAATAAGGTTGATTTTACTAAAGATAATACTAATCTTAGTGTAAGTTTAAATGATGTAGTTAATGCTAGATTTGCTGTAGTTCTAGAAACAACTAATGGAAGAACTAGAATCAATATGACATCTTTAGAACTTAAATAAATAGGAGGTTTATTTTATGAAAATTAGAAAAATAATTCCTCTAACTTTACTTGCAATATCATTAAGTTTAATTTCGTCTTGTTCACCAACTTATGTTGAAGGTGATAAAGGTGAAGTTGGAGATAAAGGAAGTAGTGGTAATGATGGTGAAGATGGTTTAAACGGAAAAGATGGTGTTGATGGAACTACATTACTTAATGGTAATGGTATCCCAAGTTTAGATTTAGGAAAACTAGGAGATCTTTACTTAAACGTAATAAACGGTGATATCTATAAAAAAGAAGAAGCTTCTTGGATAAAAATAAGTAATATCTATGGTGAAGATGGAAGCGATGGTAGTGATGCTATAGGTGGAGTAAGCGAAGGAAAAACCGCATATTCATCATCAATCTTACCTTCTTATGGTGGAAAGATAGTTCCAAGTTATGGTTCTAGATTTGAAAATGAAGATATTACATTCTACTTTATTCCAGATGAAGGTAATTCATTAAAAGAAATTACCATTAATGATGAAGTCATTAATGGTAATGATGAAAGAATAAAACTAAGTGAAGATAATGTTTATTCTTATGAAACTACAATGGTTAAAAACGGATTTGTAGTAAGTGCTATTTTCTTAGATAGTGAAGGAAACGAAATCTTACCAAGTAGTGGAGGAAATCAAAACTATTTAGAACCATTAGTATCAACTTATGTTACTTATAATGAGGAATTTGATTTAAAACTTGGTTCATCACCTTTCTATCAATTTAATGAAGATGATATTGAATCTTATTATTCTTCAATTGATTTTAGCGCTGATAGTGAAGAATTAACTTCTTCTTTATTTGAACTATTAAAAACTGGGGCTAAACATCTTGATTATTGGGCATCCAATACTGTTTATTCTTCAAGTAGTGCATACTTTTTAACAGATAGAGATTATTCTTTAAACCCTTTAACTCAAGAAGAAGTAGAAGCTAATAAATGGAAAGATAAAGATGTAATTGTTGATCCTTTATATGTAGAAGATCATCCTTCATGGAATGGTAATTTTAGTGAATTTAATAGAGAACATATTTGGGCAAAATCTAGAGGATTTAGTGATTATGAAGAATCTTATGCTGGAACTGATTTACATCATTTAAGACTTGCTGATCCTTCTACTAACTCGGCTAGAAGAAATAAATTCTTTGATAATAAGATTACTTCTACAACATGGTATCCACCATCAAAGAGTGATCGAGGAGATTTAGCTAGAGCTATATTCTATATGGCAGTTAGATATTCTAAATACGAAGAAAATTCACCATGGTTAAAGTTAGTTGAAAATCCAAAAGAAGTTAATTGTACAACGGCTGAAACTAAAGATAAGCCAGCTGAATTTGGTGTATTATCAACTTTATTAGCTTGGAACAAAGAAGACCCAGTTTCTGAATTTGAACTAGGTAGAAATAATTTTGTTTATAATGTTCAAGGTAATAGAAACCCATTTATTGATTATCCAGAATTAGCTGATATCTTATTCGCATAATTTAAAATTTTTAAACAAATAAAAAGCACTATTGTAAAAATTTGATTTAGTTCAAATTTACATAGTGCTTTTTATTATGAATTTTTATCTATTATTCTATTTATATACTAAAACTATTTTACCTATATCACATTTATTTATTTTTCTTATACTTATCAAGACAAATATGTTCGTTTTGATCCTCTTCCATATAACTTAATTATTGCTTTTGATTATAATGGGAAAATGTATGCTTCACTAGGGGATGTTGATTCAAATAAACTATTAAAAGAAATACAAGATATCGTAACAGAAAGAGTATACAATAACTAAATCTAACATTAATATATATAATCATTTAATATTAATTAACCTTTATATACAATATATCTATCTTAATTAACATTTAAAGAAAGAGAGATATATATGAATAAAGTAATTGATTTAGAATTATTAAATAAACCATTAGATGCTATAAATAATGAAAGATATAATGCTTATTTTGAATCATATTTAAGTAATAATATTAATACTAGAATATCATTAAATGGATTATGGAAATTTATCTATTTAGATAAATTTCGTTCTGAAATAGATAATAAATATTTAGATAAAGATTATGATATTAAGGATTTAAAAGATATTAAACTACCTTCTCATATAGAGTTATATAATATTATTAATAATAATATTTACTCTAAACCACAATATTTAAATACAATGTATCCTTTTGAAGTATATGAGAATTTATCTTATGATGAATTACCTAGTATTAATCCATTAGCTATATATTTTAAAGATATCGAGATTAATGATTTAACATATGATTATTATTTAGAATTTAATGGATTTGAAAGCGGGTTATATTTATTAATAAATGGTAAGTTTGTAGGATATTCTTCTTTTAACTTTGAAAATACTAAGTTTAATTTATCTAAATATTTAGTAAAAGGTAAAAATAGAATTACTATCTTATTATTTAAATATTCTTTTGCTTCTTGGTATAAAGACCAAGATATGTGGAGATTATCCGGAATATTTAGAGATATTAATCTAATAAAAGTAAATAAAATACATTTTAAAGATATCGATATTAAACCTCTTTTAAATGATGATTTAAAAGAGGGTAAACTTAACATTAAAGTAGAGTTAACTAATAGTAATAATAATTATAAAGATATAAAACTAATAGTAAGTTTATTTAATATTAATAATAAACAACTAATTAATGATGTTATTAATATCAAAGATAATAACATCATTAATTTATCTTATCTTATTAATAAACCATTATTATGGTCTAATGAAGAACCTAATTTATATCTATTAAAACTTAGAATTAAAGATAAAGATAATATATTAGAAGAAACAAGTCTTAATGTTGGTTTCCGTAAAATAGAAATTAAAGATAAAACTTTATATTTAAATAACAAACCTTTATTTATTAAAGGGATAAATCGACATGAATTTGATAAAGATAATGGAAGAGTATTAACAAAAGAAGAAATATTAAACGATATTATTTTACTTAAAAAGAATAACTTTAATGCTATTAGAACATCCCATTATCCTAATAACCCTTATTTTTATGATTTATGTGATAAATTAGGAATGTTAGTAATGGATGAATGTGCTATTGAAACTCATGGAACATGGATGAATAAAAACTATAAAAAGATAAAAGAAGAAGATGTTTTACCAGGAAGTAATGAAAAATATTTAGATTATACTTTAAAAAAAGGAGAAGCAACTTATCAAAGAGATAAGAATCATCCTTCAATAATTATTTGGTCTTTAGGTAATGAATCTTGGGTAGGAACTAACTTTAGAAAGTTATATCAATATTTTAAAAATATTGATAATACAAGATTAGTTCATTATGAAGGTAATTTTGCATATACTAACTATAACGATATCTCTGATTTTATTTCTAGAATGTATTTTACTCCTGATCAAATATCTAAGATGCTAGATAAAGGAATATCTAAACCATTTTTACTTTGTGAATTTGCTCATTCTATGGGTAATTCTACCGGTAACTTTGATGAATATATGGCTTTAAGAGATAAATCTAATTCTTATGTCGGAGGATTTATTTGGGACTATGTTGATCAAGGATTAGAAGTAAATAATATTATCCACTATGGAGGAGATTTTAAAGATTATCCAAATAATGATAATTTCTCAGCGAATGGTTTACTTTTAGCTAGTAGAGAAGAAACAGCTAAATTAAAAGTAGTTAAATACTTTTATCAACCATTTGATTTTGATATAAATGAAAAAAGAATCATTATTTATAATAAAAACTTATTTAAATCAACTAATAAATATAAATTTAATTACTTATTATTTAAAAATTATGAACTTATATATCAAAAATCTTTTGAAGCTAATATATTAGCATTATCAAGTAAAGAAATAAGTATGGATGTAACTTCTTTAATTAACGATAACTCAATATATATGGTAAGAATAGAAGTAAAAATGAAAGAAGATGATTTAATTTATCATAAAAATGATGAAGTAGGATTTAAAGAAGTTTATCTTAATAAAACTATTAATGATTCGATATATAATGAAGATAAAGAATTAGATTTAAATAATATAAATAATAATGATGATTTAAAATTATTTAAATCATCAGAACATGTAACAATATATAATTCTAAATTTAAAGTAATCTTTAATGGATTAAATATTGATAATGGTGGATTAGAAGGAATAATTTATGATAATGATGATAATAATCCGATATTATCTTATCCAGTGCTTCCAACATTATTTAGACCAACAACTGATAATGATAGAAAAATAGAAAAATATTATGAATCATTTTATTTAGGAGCATCTTTATATCCTTTATATAATCCATTTAAGAAACCTTTAAAAGTTATTAAAGAAAGTAAAAGTGAAGTTATTATTGAATTTAATTATAAGATGTTAACTGGGATATTCTTTAATAACTTTAAAGTTATATATCATATTTATTCTTCTAGTGTAATTAAAGTAAGTTATGAATATAAACCACCTAAATTACTACCTTCTCCTAATTTAATCGGATTAAGATTTAGATTTAATAAAGATATATCTTCTTTTTCTTATCTTGGTTTAGGAGATAAAGATTCTTATAGTGATCGTTATTTAGGATTAAAATATGATAAATATAATTCTAATGTAGATAAAGAATATATTAAATATAGTATTCCACAAGAATGTGGTAATCATATCTATACTAATAAAGTATCATTAAATATAAATGATAAAATTTGTTTATCATTTATATCACTTAATAAAACATTTAACTTTAAGTTTCTACCATATAATGAATTTGAACTAGAAGTAGCTTCTAGAAATCAAAATCTAGTATCTTCTTATAATTATTTATATATTATTAGTGAACAAAAAGGAGTTGGAGGAGATAACTCTTGGGGAGCAAAAGTTCATAAAAAATATATATTAAATAAGAAGAAACATACATTAAGTTTTTTAAGTAAGAAAGAAGATAGATAATATCTTATTTAGAATACATTGAGGGTTAAATATGAAAAAATTTTTATTAATAAAATTAGAAATTTATTAACTTTATTATCTAGTTGTAACAATAATATTAAAGAAGTAAGTTTAGAATATAATGAAGTTAAAAATAATCTAGCTCCTATGGGAGGAGTAATATCTTTTTTTGATGGATATTTAGATGAATCTATTGATGGATTTATTACTAATAATGAAAATATTAATCAATTAACTTCATATTTATTTTCATATAATTATCACCTTCATAAAGAAGGTGATAATTATGATCCATTTTCTTCTTCTATTTATTTATCATTTCATTCTAAGGAAGAAGAAAATAAAGATTATACATTATATGATTTCTTTATTTATGAAGATGATAAAGCTTATTTTACTATTATGATAAATAATGATGTTAAAGAATATTATTTAGATAACGATAATTCTTTTAGTTTTAGTGAAACAAAAGAATATATCATTACATTATTTGACTAGATTATTTTATTTTTTCGATAATCAAATGATTAAAATAATGATTTAAAAAGAATATAAAGACTTAAGATTAAGATTTATACTTTATAAAAATTAAATAAATTAACTACGAGTGAAAAACAACAATTAGCACTATAGATGGTTAAGGAATTAGGTTAGAAAATAATAGTAAGAGCATTAAGGAAGTAGGAAATATAGGAATATGAAATTCTTTAAAAAAAATGGAAGTAAGAACTTTGAAATTATTTGGAAATGAACCTTTTAACTTTTAAAATTTTTAAATTATCCCCAAAATTAATAAAAATGAGGTTATTAAGGCTAATTTTATATATAATAAATATGACAATTTAAAAAAGTTTCTAAATGGTGAAAGCAGGTTCCTTCGAAGATAATGAATATGCTACATGTCTAATTTAGGGAGATGAAGTTAATAAAGGAATTTATGCAAGATGAAAAAAAGATGGAAAATATTTAGTTTAGTTTTTATCTTATTTGGAGCCATTAGTTGTTCAAGTAATGATGTGACATGCTGTGAGCCTTACGATGAATATTTTGAACACAATGATCCATTTGAAGATTTTAATTTTGTTGACGAAGGAGAACCTTGGTTTGTTTCTTTATTATCAAGTAATGATAATTTATTTGCGGAACAAATATTACTTACGAGACTTTTGTTAAGGAATTTGGTGAACTAAAAGAAGAAGATTTTATTATTAGTAATGAACTACCTTCTTTTGGCTATTTAACTAATGGTTTTATAGCATTCCTTTATCCAAATATCGATAATAGTTTACTTTTTACTTTGTGTGATAATAAATTATTATTACTTTCTGGTAATAAGCAACATTATGAATATAATGGAGAAATAGATTTTAACGAAGTATCTGATTATATTTATAATTATGGTGAGCATTATCATTACTATGAAGATTTTAAAAAATACTTTAATTAGATAAACGATAAGTAATGGAGTATTTATTATGAAATTATTAAAGGTATTAACTATTTTGTTCTCATCAATATTAATTTTAACTTCTTGTAATCAAGATAGCAGATGTAATGAATGTCTTACAGTTTTAGAACATAATGATCCATTTGAAGACTTTAATTTTGCTGATGAAGGAAAACCATGGTTTGTTGATTGTTCTTCCCCTTATGATTCATTATATTTCTATCATCTTGTACCTTATGAGGAATTTACATCTAAGTTTGAAGAATTAAAAGAAGAAGATTTTACTAACGAATATATTGATAATGATTCTCGTTTATATTATGACATTAGATTTATCTGGCCTAACGGACATATTGATCGTTTTACAACTTACACAGATGGAGGAATGTCTAACGCCTATTATACTTATATCGGTGATATAAATTTTGTAGAAGTTATAAGATATCTTTTTATTCATGGGGAATCTTATAATTATCCAGAAGATTTATCTAAACATTATATTAGTGATTAAGCTTATTTAATTTTTCTAAAATTATTTTTTATCTAACTTAATCATTACTTTGCTTCTAGGTTAATCTATTTTAGCTACGATTTTTATACCATTACGTTTTGCTTAGTGTTAGAATTTAATAGTTATTTTTTAAAAATTATTTTATGGAAAAAATAGATTTGGAATCAATATATAAAGCTAATTCAAGAAAGATGTATGAATTAGAAAATACTTCCTCACATGGTTTAAATGATGAAGAAGCTAAAATTAGATTAGAAAAATATGGTAAAAATGTTTTAAAAGAGAAGAAGAAAGTTAATCCTTTAGTCTTATTCTTTAAAAACTTTGTTTCTTTAATGGCAATACTTCTTTGGATAAGTGGAACAATTTCAATTATTTCTTGTTTTATTGCTGAAGAAACACCTTCTTCAATTGGAGTACTTCATGATCCAGGAATGTTATATTTAGGTATAGCAATATTTTTAATTAATATTATTAATGGTGTATTCTCTTTTATTCAACAATTTAAGGCGAATAAATCAACTGAAGCTTTATCTAAAATGCTTCCTTCATATGCTAGAGTAATTAGGGAAGGAAAAGAAAAGCAAATTGAAGCTAGTGATTTAGTGCCAGGTGATATTATCATTTTAAATGAAGGCGATAATATTAGTGCTGATGCAAGAATTATTAGTGCATCTGATTTTACAACTAACCAATCTTCTTTAGATGGCGAACCTACTCCAGTAAGAAAAACATATGAGGCGCTTAAAGAAATGCCTGAAACATCAATTAGAGCTAAAAATATTGCTTTTGCTGGAACTAGTGTTGCAACAGGAAGTGCTAGAGCGGTAGTTTTTGGAACAGGAATGAATACTGAATTTGGCAAGATCGCCTCTTTAATGGAAAACATTGAAGAAAAGAAATCACCATTAGAACTAGAAATTGAAAAAGTTACTAAAACAATTGCTTTAATTGCAACAATGATTGGTTTAGTAGTATTTATTTTAGGCATAGTTATTTCTGGTTTAGATCAAGGATTTGATAAACCAAGTTTATATTTAAACCAATTCGTTATTGCTTTAGGTATGATTGTTGCTTTTATTCCAGAGGGACTTTCTCCTACTGTATCTTTATCTTTAGCTAAAGCTGTGCAACGCTTAGCCAAAGAAGGAGCTTTAGTTAAAAATTTATCCAGTGCTGAAACACTTGGTTCAACTTCGGTTATTTGTAGCGATAAAACCGGTACATTAACTAAAAACGAGATGACTGTTAAATCTTTATATCTAATTAATCGAGTTTATAACGTAACTGGAAATGGATATTCTTTTAAAGGAGAAATCTTAGATAAAAATAACGTTAAACAAACAGCCTTAAATAATAAAGATTTAAAATTTTTACTCATGGCTGGTGCACTTTGTTCTAATGCAAAAATAGTAGAAGACGAACATAAACCTAATAAATTTATCGTTTTAGGTGATCCAACTGAAGCTTGTTTAGGTGTAGTTAGTGAAAAAGGATTACTTAATGCTTCTAATCAGCTTCGAATTACTCCAAGAATTAAAGAACTTCCTTTTGATAGTGTTAGAAAAATGATGTCTACTATTCATCAACTTGAAAAAAGTTATGATGGTGCTCAAAGAATCGCCTTTATTAAAGGTTCTCCAAAAGAAGTTTTGGATAAATCTAAATTTGTCTTTGAAAACGGAAAAGTTAGAGAACTAACTAATGAAGACTATAACAAAATAATGAATCAAAACGATACTTATGCTAAAGATGGTCTTAGAGTTTTAGGCATGGCTTTTAGATTACTTAAAAAAGACGATAATCTTCCTATTGCTTTAAGTGAATATACTCCACAAAATATCGAAACTAATCTAGTCTTTATCGGTTTAGAAGCAATGCAAGATCCACCTAGAGATGGAATTAAAGAAGCAATTGCAAAATGTCATAATGCTGGAATTAAAGTTATTATGATTACTGGTGATTACTCTTTAACAGCTCTTGCTATTGCTAAAAAAATTGGTATTGTAAAAGATGATAATGTAAAAATAGTTTCCGGTAGCGAATTAAACCAAATCGATGATGAAACGCTTAAAACTTATCTTAAAGGCGAAATTATTTTTGCTCGTATGGCTCCAGAACAAAAATATCGTATCGTTTCTTGTTTACAAGAGCTTGGCGAAATCGTCGCAGTTACTGGAGATGGTGTTAATGATGCTCCAGCTTTAAAGAAAGCTGATATTGGTGTTGCAATGGGTATTGCTGGAACTGATGTTGCAAAAGATGCGGCTGATATGATTTTAACGGATGATAATTTTGCTTCAATTGTTCGTGCAATCGAAGAAGGTAGAGCAATCTTTGCTAATATTCGTAAGTTTATCACTTATATTTTCAATTCAAATATTCCAGAAGCAGTCCCATTCTTATTACCTTTATTAACATTAAATTTTGTTCCGCAAATGTTAACTATTTTAGAGATTTTGCTTGTTGATATTGGTACTGATATGCTCCCTGCTATTGGCTTAGGTTGTGAAAAGCCTTCAAAGAATGTTATGAATGAACCTCCTAGAAAACTTAGTGACCACTTAATGAATAAATCATTATTTGGTGATGTTATTTTCTATGGTATTCAAACTTCAATTCTTTCTTGTGCGGCCTATTTCTTGTTTAACTTATTCATTTCAATTGATTTAGGCTTACCATTTACTTTATTTAATCAAGTTGACCATAAAGAAATTTGGATGAGCGCAACTAGTGTTACCTTAATTTCAATCGTTTTATGTCAAGTGGGCGCTGTATTTGCTATGAGAAGTAAAGATGAATCGATTTTCTCTTTAGGCTTCTTTACTAATAAAGAAATTAATTATGGTATCATCTTTGAAATAGTCCTCTTAGCTTGTGCAATCTTTATTCCAGTCTTAAATACAGTTGTTTTAGAAACTAATATGGTTCTTGATTGGAAAATTTGGTTAATTATGCTTACTTTCCCATTTATTTGCTTATTCACTGGGGAATTAAGAAAATACATTAAAAGAAAAAGAAAAAATAATTTAAAATTAAAAGAAGGAGCTGGTTTATAAAATGAAAATAATAATTGTTGGATGCGGAAAACTAGGTAGTGCTTTAGCTCTAGAACTTTATAAAAAAGGTCATACAATTTCAGTAATTGACCAAAATAAAGAAGCATTCTACCGTCTTGGAGTTGATTTTAACGGCAACTTAGTTGTTGGTAATGCTTTTGATAAAAAAACTTTACTTGATGCTGAAATTGAATATGCAGATGCTTTAGTAGCAGCAACTGCAAATGATGAAATTAATGCTTTAACTGCTAAAATTGCAAAAGATGTTTATTATGTTAAACATGTTGTTGCTAGACTTTATAATCCTCGTAAAGCAAAGATTTTTGAATCTTTAGGAATTAAAGTTATTTCTACAACTGGATTTGGAGTAGGTAGAGCAATTGAACTTTTATCTTTCTCAATGTTTGATTCTTTAAGTTTAATTGGTGGAGACGCATCAACTGAAATTGTTAGAATTTTAGCTACACCAAATGTTGAAGGAATGCTTGTAAAAGAAATTAACTGCGATGAGTTTAAATTAATCGATATTGTTAGAAATAATACATCTTTTATCCCTAATGATGAGGACGAAATTCAAACCGGAGATATCTTATATTTTGTTATCAAAACTAGTGATAAGCGTAAACTTAAGATTACTCTTGGAGTTTAATTAAGAAGGAGGAACTTTATAATGTATGTAGTAATTATTGGCGGAGGTCAAATTGGAACTTACATGGCTGACCTTCTTAAGAAAAATAACTGTGACTTTGTAATTATTGATAATAATCGAGAAAATATTGTTAGACTTGGTAAAAAATTTGGTGAAGAACACGTAAGATATGGAAATGCAGCTGATCCTAATATTTTACAAAATGAAAATATTGAAAAAGCTGATGTTGTAGCTTGTGTTTCTGGTAAAGACGAAGTAAATCTAGTTTGTTCAACTATTGCTAAATTTGAATTCCAAGCTCCTAGAGTTGTCGCAAGAGTTAACGATCCTTCTAATGCTTGGTTATTTACTTTAAGTAACGGGGTTGATGCCGCTATTAACCAAGCAGATATTATTGGCCATATTGTTGTTGAAGAAATGTCGATGAAATCATTCTTAACATTAATGAAACTATCCAAAGGCGGACATTCAATCGTTCAACTTGTTTGTAGTGAAAATTCAAATGCTTCTGGAAAGAAAGTTAAAGAACTTAAATTCCCTAAATCAACTTTAATGATTGCTATTTATCATGGTGAAGATTTAATTGTTCCAAATGGTGAAACGATTATCTTCCCTGGAGATAGAATTATGTTCTTTTCAAATGATGCAAATTATTCTGATTTAGAAGCTTTATTTGCTAGCCAAAATTAAAATAAAATAATAATAATTAATAAATCTTTTAAATAACTAAAGAGGTACCTAAGAAGATATAGGTACCTCTTTATTAGTATTTATATTTATATATTATTTGAAATAAGTCATAGTAGAAGAGATTAATCTTTCTAATGTAGTAGCTAAAGATTCAATAGATTCTTTATAGTTATTTCTAACCCATCTAATAATTAATGCAATAGAACCACTAGAAACATAAAGATAATAATTATCGTATTCTTCTGGTTCTTTATTTTTAAAGACATTAGGATAGATTAATAAGACGATTGATTTACCAATATTTGATATTTCATCGACTAATCGTTTATCAAAGTTATTGCCAAGTAATGCACTAGTAAAAAGTTTATTCTCGTATAGATAATTTAATAACTCTAGTATCATTTCATGATCAGCTAAAGTAGAAGTAGTATTCTTTTTATTTAGTAATGTAAAAATAGATGCTTTAACATCTTCTAAATAATCATTAGCCATCCTATACCTTAAATCATATATATCCTTATAATAAAGATAGAATGTTCCACGATTAATTTCAGCTTTTTCACATAGTTTGGATACGCTTATTTTATCAGATGGATAATCTTTTAAAAGTTTAGCAAAAGATTCTTTAATTAATCTTTTAGTTAAAATACTTCTTTGATCTTCTTTTTTCTTTCTTTTAACTTTTATCTCATTTCCTTTATCTTTAATCTCTGGCATATATTTCACCTTTATTTTTATATTATTAAATTAATTATATCATTATTAGACACTTGTAATTAAAGTGTTTAATAACTTAACAATATTTTAATACTATTAAGAATCTTAATTAAGTGTCTAGTATTTATAATTATAGTTATAAATATAATTAATTTAATAAAAAGTATTAATAATTATTCATCAATATTTAACATTATTTACTTAATATATTTAAATTATCAACAAAGTGTAAATCAATGTTTAATATTAATACTTTTAAGTATTTAATTGATTATTTTATTAAATAAATAATTAGTTAAAATTTTAGTATAAGGAGGTAAGATTAAATATGAAGTTATTTAATAAAATATCATCTTTATCAAGTAGTAATAATAAAAAATCTTTAATTTTATTAACTGGTGCTAACGGTCATTTAGGTAATACGATAATTAAATATTTATCAACTAAAGAAGAATATATAAATAAATATGAAGTATATGGATTAGTTTTACCATCATTTAAAAATAGTGATGAATATTTAAATGATTTTAAAAATATTCATTATGTATTTGGTGATGTAAGAGATAAAGATAGTTTAATCGAATCTTTATTTTCTAAAATAGATAAGACTAAATATGAGAATGTTTATTTAATTCATACTGCTGCAATTGTCTCAATTGCGAATGATATTGATCCTAACTTATATGATACAAATGTTAATGGAACAATTAATATTGCTAAACTTTGTATTAAGTATAATGTTGATAGAATGATTTATGTAAGTAGTGTTCATGCTTTAAGTTTTAATGATCGTTATGAAGTAATTAAAGAAGAAGAATTTTATGATGAAAATAAAGTAGTTGGAGCTTATGCTAAAACAAAAGCTATTGCGTCAAATAAAATATTATCGTTAATTAAAAACGAAGGATTAAAAGCAATTATACTTCAACCTAGTGGAATAATTGGTCCATACTTTTTAGATGAATCAAATCATTTAGTAAAATTAATTAATGATTACGTTGATAATAAGATGCATGCCGGAGTAAAAGGTGGATATGATTTTGTTGATGTTAGAGATGTATCTGAAGCGACAATATCTGCTTTAACTTTAGGTAAAATAGGAGAATCTTATATTCTTTCTAATAGACATTATGAAATTAAAGAACTCTTTAATATGATTAATAAACTTACTAAACATAGAAAAGTACCTATTTTATCAACTAAATTCGTATCAATCTTCATACCTTTAGCGACATTTATTGCGAAAAAGAAAAAACAAAAAGCTTTATTTACAAGCTATGCTTTATATACCTTAAATGTTAATGATAAATTCTCTCATGATAAAGCTACTAAATTCTTAAATTATAACCCAAGAGATTTATACGATACATTAAAAGATACAATTTACTATTTAAAGGTATTTAAATCCAAAAAGAAGATGTTAAACTAACTAGTAACTAATTTTAAGTATCTAGTTTATATTAATTCTTAATTAATATTTAATACTAGATACTTAAAATTTATGATATTATATTTTTGTTATGGAAGAAAAAGATAGTTTAACTGAATTAAAAGAATATATACAAATTTTAGAAAATTTTAAGTTACCAGATTATAAGGAACTTTCACAAATTCCTTTATATATGGAACAAGTAGTTTCTTATATTGAAGGAGCTTTATCTCCTATTGCTAAAGATAAAACAATTATTACACCTTTTATGGTTAATAACTATGTAAAAGCTAAAATAGTCGCTTCTCCAGAAAATAAGAAATATGATAAAGATCATATTGCTTATTTTCTTGCAATCTCATTACTTAAAACTTCTTGTTCAATGAGAGATTTAGCAACTTTAATTGAACTAGATAAAGAAGTAACTTTAGATAAACAAAAACTTTATAACTTCTTCAAAGAAATGCATGACGAAGTTCTTAAAAACGAAACACATCGAGTTAAAGTAAGACTTGATACAATTGATAAAGATAAAAGAAAAGTTAATGCTAGAAAAGAAAGAAATAAAGAAAGAAGTGAAGAAAGTAATAGTCAAGTTAAAAATAATACTAAAGAAGAAAATCTTAATTTAGCCTATATTGCTCTTAGACTTTATGTTGAAAGTGAAACTTCTAAACTTATTGCAGATTCGATTATGGAAAAAATAAGTAAAGATGTTTTACCAAAAGAAGCTTATGAATCTTCTAAAAAGAAAGCCGATAAATATGAAGGCAAAAAAGAACATAAAGAAGCTAAGAAACTTGCTCAACGTTAATTTTTAAGCTTTTTTTAATTGAATAATTTTAAATTATAATATACAATAATTCTAACAAATCTAACAAACCTAACAAAAAAGAGGGTTAAAATGATATGGATAACAACGGTTTCTCTTTAACTTTTGGGCAATTGCCATCAAATTATATTGAAAGACACGAAATAGCTAAGAAAATTGAAAGTGACTTTTCTTTAGATTTTCCTTCATCTCATATCTATATTATTAGTGGAGTTAGAGGATCTGGAAAAACAGTACTTCTAACAAAAGTATCAAAAATGATACAAAAAAATTCATCGCGGATTATTATTGATATAAATCCAAATAGAGAAATACTTTCACAAATTGCAGCTGGATTATATGAAGATAAATCGTTAAAGAATTTTTTTCTAGAAGCTTCTTTTTCAATATCTTTTAAAGGGTTTGGATTAACTATTAAAGGAAAAGAACCTGTTTCAAATATAAAAACAGTCGTTGAAAAACTTTTAAAAGTTGCTCGAAAAAATAATAAAAAGGTTTTACTAACTATTGATGAAGTTTCTAACAATAATTTTATTAAAGCTTTTATTCATGATTTTCAATCGTTCTTACGAGACGATTACCAAATATTTTTATTAATGACTGGATTATACGAAAACGTTTATTCCTTACAAAATAATAAAAACTTAACTTTTTTATATCGATCTCCAAAAATAAATCTTAAGCCTTTAGATTTAAAGTTAATTTCTCTTGAGTATCAAAAAATATTTCCTAATACCGATATTGAAACTATAAATAAGCTTGCTAATTTAACAAAAGGTTATGCTTTCGCTTTCCAAGTAACTGGATTACTCTTTTCAAAATATAATGATATAGGAAAAATATATGGAGAACTAGACGATTATTTAAGTATTTATGTCTATGATAAAATTTGGGAATCATTACCTGAAGGAGAGAAAAAAATCTTATTTTGTTTTGATAAAGATTCTTTGACTACTAATGAGATAATAAGTAGAACTAAACTTAGTTCTAAAACATATTCAGTTTATCGTGAAAGGTTAATTAGAAGAGGAATTTTAAACGGTGATAAGTATGGAATTATAGAATTAACATTGCCAAGATTTGAAATATTCATTGGTAAGCAAATTTATTAAATTATTTATACATTTCATATATTGAGTATCGTTTTCTAGCAATATTTAAATGAAAACAAAGACTTCTAGTTTTTAAAACAATGAACGAATAAACTTTAAAAATCAAGTATTGTAAATAAGAAAATTTAAGTCTATATTTACTTGTCAATAAAATTTCGACAATTATTTTAGGAGTATATATTTTATGAAATTAGGAGCAAAAATTGCTATTGGAATATGTGCAGGAATAGTTGGTTTAGCTGCAATTGGAGTAGGAACAATTTATGGAGTTTGGTTTAATGAAATTAATTCAATAGCTTCTATTAAAGAAGTTATACCTACTCATGAAGATAATAAAGCTGGTCCAGTATATGAAATGAGTGTTCAAGGAGATTATTATTTTGATGATTTCTTAGCCCAAGGTGGAGCAAGTAATGACCAAGAATTAATTAATTTTATTGTTAAAAATATAACTAAAGGAGTTATTCCAATTAATATGGACACTCCAACTATTGGTTGCTCATCTTTTACAGTAGTTGATGAAAATAATAATAACTTATTTGGTAGAAACTATGATTTTTCTACTACAACTTCAATGATTCTACATACTAATCCCGGAAATGGAAGACATGCTTCCATTTCTAGTGTTGACTTACAATTTTTAGGAATTAATGGAGAAATGTCTTCTTTAATTCAAAAAGCAACTGCTTTAGCAGCAGCTTATGCCCCACTTGACGGAATGAATGATGCTGGTGTTGCTTGTGGAATCTATATGTCTTATCAAGGACCAGAAGATAATGTTACAGCAACTGATCAAAACACTGATAAACCAGATTTAACATCAACAACAATGTTAAGAATGATTTTAGATTATGCAGATGACGTTGATGAAGCAATTGAACTTGTCAAACAATATGATTTCCATGATAGTGCAAATACCTCATTCCACTATATGATTGCTGATAAAAGTGGTAAAAGTGCTATCTTAGAATGGGTTGATAAAACTGATTCAACTGATATTGATGGAAGCACAAGAGAACTTAAAGTCTATTATAATAATGATGATGAAGCTCTTGGAGAAGATGAAGGTAGAGATAACTTCCAATATATTACTAATTTTATTGTTACCCCAAATTATTATGAAAATGATAGCGATAAAAAAGGTTTAGATAGATATAACTTTATTAAAGAATCGATTAATCCTGACGGAAATAATACTCAAGGAAAATATAGCAAAGAAGATGCTTTAAACTTACTTAAAACTTTAGGAAGAAGAAGTTGGGATAAAGAACATGGTTTAAGCGATTCAAACTCAATTACTGTTTGGTCTTCTTTATATGATTTAGATAACTTAAGTGTTA
This sequence comes from uncultured Bacilli bacterium, assembly GCA_944350425.1. GTDB lineage: Bacteria > Bacillota_I > Bacilli_A > RFN20 > CAG-826 > Onthovivens. The sequence continues at coordinate 53,192 of CALVOX010000002.1, read as the reverse complement.
CTTGGGTATCAAATGAAGAATTTGATAATCCTTCTAGTGTATTTACTTTCTCATTAAAATAATTATTTATAAGTTTAATATTTATTTCTAAAATCTTATAATATAAATAGTTTTTGGAGGAATTATACAAAATGAGAGTTTTAGTAACCGGCGGCTTAGGATTTATCGGTTCACATACTGTTGTCGCTTTGCTTGAAAATGGCTACGATGTTACCGTAATCGATAATCTTTATAATGCTAAATTGGTAGTCAAAGATCGTATTAAACAAATAACTGGTAAGGACTTTAAGACAGTTATTGCTGATGTTCAAGATGAAAAAGCTTTAGATGAAATATTTAAAGACAAAATTGATGCCGTCATCAATTTTGCTGGATATAAAGCTGTAGGAGAAAGTGTTAAAAAACCTTTAGAATATTACGATAATAACTTAACTCTTACTTTTGCTTTACTTAAAAAGATGAGAGAACATGGTTGCCATAACTTTGTATTTTCTTCTAGTGCAACTGTTTATGGAAATCCAGAAAGAGTTCCAATGTATGAAACTGACCCTGTAACTGATGCAACTTCACCTTATGGAGAAACAAAAGTTATGATTGAAAGAATTTTAAAAGATATTGCTGCAGTAACACCTGAATTCAACTGTGCTTTACTTAGATATTTTAATCCTATTGGCGCTCATAAATCTGGTTTACTTGGCGAAGATCCTAATGGAATTCCAAATAATTTACTCCCATACATTGCAAAAGTTGCAACTGGTGAATTAAAAGAAGTTAACGTTTTTGGAAATGATTATGATACACCTGATGGAACTGGTGTAAGAGATTATATCCATGTTGTTGATCTTGCAAAAGGTCATGTCTTAGCTTTAAAGAAACTAGAACAAAATCCAGGTTTAGTTATTTATAATCTTGGAACAGGCAAAGGAACATCTGTTCTTGAAATGATTCATGCTTATGAAGAAGCAACTAATGTAAAAATTCCTTATGTAATTAAACCAAGAAGAGCAGGCGATATTGCTACATCATATGCTAACTGCGATAAAGCTGCAAAAGAACTCGGATTCCACTGTGATTATACTGTTTTAGATGCTTGTAGAGATGGCTATCATTTCCAAGTAGAAGAAGCAAAAAGAAAAAAAGAAGAAAAATAATTAATATCAAAACCTCGACTTAGTTCGAGGTTTTTTATAAAAATAATTTTAAAAGTAACGAATTATAGTTATATAATTATTTTATTGCCGAGTAGACAAGCGGTAAAGTCATGAGTCTCTGAAACTCACATACATTGGTTCGAACCCAATCTCGGCAGCCATTTTTAATAATAAATTTAATAAGTTTTAACATTATTTCATTAAATTATTTTTATTACGATAGTCATTATATTCTTTAAATATCTTATTAAATTTGTATTTATCGTTTAATAAAAATGAATAATCTAAATAATTTTCCATTTTTTCTTTTAGATTAAGATTGTTTTGGTCATCAAAACCATTAGTTAAACATAATAAATTATCATACATATCTAGTATTTTAACTAAAGATGCTTCTTTAGAAAAAGATATTTTCAATATATATAAAGAATAATTTTCTCCCTTATCATGAGTTAGAAGTTCTAAGTTATTCTTTATATATAAATTAAAATAATTTTTAAAATCATAATAAATAAATATTTCTTCAATATCTTCTAAAGTAATAGAAGTATCTTCAACTACATCATGAAGTAAACATAGTTCCATTATTCCTTCATAAGGTAAACCAAGCTTATGCATCATATCTAAATCAATACAGAATGGTGTATCATCTATTCCAACTAAATCTTTATATTTATTATGCATTCTTAAAGGATGATAAATATAAGGTTCATCGTTATTTCGATATTGATCTTTATGGGCATAATAAGCGATGAATAACGATAAATATACTGAAAAGTGAGCATAAGTTTCAAATTGTTTATCATCAAAGTTAAATTTATTTTTAATAAATGTTTTCATGTTATTAAGTAAATCTTTATTCATATATTTCTCCTTTTTCTTGCCTAATAATATTAAACAATATTTATCTATATTTTTGGTCAAATGACATTTTACATTTTAAAAATTTTTATTATGAAGGTAATAGTGAATTACTCTTAATTAACTTATAGTTATAAAATTATTCCATTGCTGAGTAGATAAATGGTAAAGTTATGAATCTTTGAATTGACTCGAACATAATCTTGAAAGCTATTATTTTTTTATAAGATATTACTTAATCATCTTTTTTAAGTTCTATCACATAATTTCAATCTACAAAGATGATACTTATGTTATTAATGATTGATTATTAGGTGTTGATTAATTAGGAAAAAATATATTTTAATTTAAATATCTATATCTGATTATAGAAAGATTTTGATATATAATTTTATATAAGGTAGTAAGAATTATGAAAGTATTATTAGTTAATGGTAGCCCCCATATTGATGGGACAACAAAATTTGCTTTAAAAGAAGTAGAAAAATCTTTAAATGAAGAAGGCATTGAAACAGAGATTATTGATTTAGGAAGTAATCCTATTAATGATTGTGTTGCTTGTAATTATTGTAAAAATAATAATGAATGTATCTTTAATGATATTGTCAATGAATTTAATAAAAAAGCTAAAGAAGCTGATGGTTTTATCTTTGGTTCACCTGTTTATTTTGCTCATCCAACAGGAAGAATACTTTCCTTTTTAGATAGAGTATTTTATTCAAATAAAAATATTTTTAAAAATAAGGTAGGAGCAAGTATTGTAGTTTCAAGAAGAAGTGGAACAACTGCAAGTTTTGATATATTAAATAAGTATTTTACCATTTCTAATATGTATGTTATTTCTTCAAGTTATTGGAATAATATTTATGGTTCAAATAAAGATGATGCTAAATTTGATTTAGAAGGAAGGCAAACTATGTATAATCTAGGTAAAAATATGGCTTATTTACTTAAAGCTATATCTTTTGCTAAAACAAACAATCTACCTTTACCTACTTTATCAACTAATGAACATACTAACTTTATTAGTGAAAAAGATAAGATGTAATTGTTACTTTATGAATGAAAAATTAGATATATTAGATTATAAAATTAATCTTTATTTTACGAAGAATGTTAACTTAACATCTAATTTATTATTACTACCAACTATTAATGAAGAAGAAGGAAATAATATATTTAATCTAGTTAAATCTAAATGTAGTAATAATAAATTAGATAATTTTATAATCTTAACTATATCTAATTTTTCGTGGAATGATGATTTATCTCCTTATTATCAAGAAGATGTGTTTAAAAATAAATATTCATGTGATTTTAAAGGTAAAGGAGATATATTCTTAAATAAAATAGTTAATGATATTTTACCTAAAGTAAGAGAATATTTATTTTTGAAACATAATATAAAATTATCTAATATTGGAATAGGAGGTTATTCTTTAGCTGGATTATTTGCTTTATATTCTTTATATAAAGTAGATATCTTTTCTTTTGCTTTAATTAATTCTGCTTCTTTATGGTTTAATAACTTTATTAAGTTTATTAAAGCAAATAAAATTAGTAAAAATGTTAGTAATATCTATATTTCTTTAGGCAATAAAGAACATTTAACTAAAAACATTACTTTAAGCAAGATTAAAGATTTAACTTTAGAAGTAGTTAATTATTTATCTTCTTTAGATGATCCTAAGATTAAAATTTGTTATAAAGAAAACGAAGGTAATCATTTTAAAAATAATGATCTTAGAGTTGCTGATTCGATTATTTATATAGTTAATGAATTAGGTTAAATTTTTGTCAATCATTAATCAATTTAATGATGAATTTATCATTGTTTTAGCATATAATCTTACTAACTGGAATTAAAAATTATGATTAACATTAAAGAAGTAAAAACAAGAAAAGATATTAAAAATTTCATTAACTTTCCTTTAAAATTATATAAAAACAATAAATATTATGTACCTTCACTTTATTCTAGTGAAAAAGCAATATTTAAAAAAGATTACCCATATAATGAAAATACATTATCTAAATTCTTTTTAGCATATAAAGATAATAAAATTGTTGGAAGAATCCAAGTAATTTTATCTTATCCATCAAATGAAAAACGGAATCAAAAAAGAGTTAGATTTACTCGTTTTGATTCAATAAATGACCAAGAAGTAGCTAATGCTTTATTCGATAAAGCTAAAGAATTTGCTTTATCTTATGGTATGAATGAAATTAACGGACCTTTAGGATATTCTGATTTAGAAAGAGAAGGTTTATTAATTAGTGGATTTAATTACTTAAATACTTATCAAGAACAATATAACTATTCTTATTATCAAAAATTAATTGAAAATTATGGTTTTAAAAAAGAAATAGATTGGTTAGAACACCGTTTATTTAAACCTAAACCAATACCAGATAAAATCTCTAATTTAATTAATTTTTTAAATAAAAAGTATAATTTAAGAGTATTAACTATTAAATCTAAAAAAGAATTACTTGATAAATATGCTGATAAAATCTTTGATTTAATCGATGATTCTTATGATGGACTTTATCAAACAGTACCTTTAACTAAGAATCAAATTTCTTATATCATTAAAGATTTTAAAACTATTTTAAACACTGATTTAATAAGATTAGTAGTTGATAAAAACGATGATTTAATTGCTTTTGGCTTTTGTCTTCCATCTTTAAGTGATGCTTTAAAGGGTAGTAAAGGTAAGTTAACTAATTTACTAACTTTATATAAACTTTTAAAAGCTTTATCTAAACCACAAAAGATTGATTTTTGTTTAATCGGAGTTAGAAAAGATTATCGCTCAGCTGGTATTGCAACTTTACTTTTAGTTGAAGTAATGAAACTAATGAATGAGAATGAATTTGACTATTGTGAAACTAATCTAACTTTAGAAACAAATACTCCAATCATTAATTGTTGGAAGAGATTTGATTCGATATATCATAAAAGAAGAAGATGTTATATTTATAATATTGAAGAAAATATTAAGAAAAATATGTAATTTATTACTAAAATTAACGTAATATTAACTTTATATAAATATTAAGAGATGTTAGAATCTTAACTAGAAAAAGGGAAAATTTAGTTAAATAATTATGGATGAACTTGATTTAAACAAATTTATTTCGAAGGATAATATTTCGAATTTTGATGATGATGCAAAGAAGGAAATAAAGAAGAAAATAGATGATACGAAGTATATTTATTCTCCTTTAAAAGATTTCAATAATATATATAAATTCAAAGCAGCTGAATCAGCTGATAAGTTTTATGAAGATTTAGTTAAGAAATCTAATATTAATGTAAGTCAAAACATTGCTGATTATGACTTATATCTTCAAAAGATAAAAGATATTGAATTAAAAGATAATCTTTTAAATTCGCATCAAAATAAAAAGAAATTACGTCGAAGTTTATCAATTACTTCAATAATTGTTGGTGCTATTCTTTTTTTATTCGCTCTATTAAGTATTGGAGGAAATCTTGTTTTTGGAATAGTTGGAATTGTTCTTGGAATTATTTTAGTAGGCATCGGAATTACATTTTTAGTATTAAAAGATCCAGCTAGAGATGCAGCAATTAAAAAATTAACTGAAGAAATAAGTAAATTAAAGAAGGAAAGAGATGATTTATTAAATAAGTGCAATATTGAAATGGCACCTTTAAATAATCTTTTCTCTTATCATATGTTTAAAGAAGTATTTACTTTAACTATACCTGCAATTAGATTTGATGAATATTTAGATTTTAAAAAATTTAATTTTCTTAAAGAAAAATATGGTATTTTAGATAACCAAGGTAGTGATGAATCGATGATTTCGGTTCTTTCTGGAGAATGTTATGGTTCACCATTTATTCTTTATAACACCATTTATCATGAATTAGGAGAGAAAACATATACTGGAAGTATTACTGTTACCTATACCGAATATGATGGTAAAAATACTCACACTAGAAGCGAAACTTTAACTGCTTCGGTCACTCTACCTTGCCCATATTATGATAATAGAGCAACACTCTTTTTTGGAAATGAAGCTGCCCCTAATCTTCGTTTTGTAAGAAAAAATAGTGGCTCTAAAGGGGAGTTAAGTGAAAAAGATTTAAGAAAGAGAATTAAAAGTTTAGAAAATTTAGAAGAAGATTCTTTAAAATCAGGTAAGAAATTAACTTTATTAACTAATAAAGAATTTGAAGTTTATTTTAATGCTACTTCGAGAAATAACGAGACTGAATTTAGATTACTTTTTACTCCTTTAGCTCAAACTGAAATGGAAGATTTGATTAAATTTTCACCTTTTGGAGATGATTTTATCTTTATTAAAGATGGAATTAGAAACTATATTAAATCTAGTCATTCCCAAAGTTTTAATTATGACGTTATTCCTACTAGATTTGCTTCTCCTTCTTATAAAATTTCTAAATCTACATTCTTAGAATATAGTGAGAAATTCTTTACAAATCTTTATTTTGATTTTGCCCCTTTATTAACTATTCCGTTATATGAGCAACATAAACCTTTAGAATATATTTATAAAGATTACTATGAAAGGAATTTCTCTTCATATGCAATCGAACCTTTATTAAATAAATCAAGTGAATCTAAGTTTGCTCCTTTAGACCACACTACTCCAACAATTTTAAAATATAATTTCATTAAACGTTATGATAATTATGATGTTGTTGATGTTTATGCTTTTTCTTATTATGGAGAAGAAAAGATAACTTATATTCCTAAAAGAGCTGGTAATGGGGCTACTTATGATGTTCCAGTTACTTATATTGAATATCATCCATTAAATAGAACTAGAAGAGTAATTGTTGGTAATAAACTTAGTGGATTAAGAAATTTATTACATTCAAAAGATATAGTTGAATCTAATGGAGTTTTAAAGAACTTGTTTGATGTATATTCTTTAGAAGAAGTTAACTCTTTATATATGATCCCATTAAAAGGTGATTTAACTAAAGAAAATAATTTTAATAATTTAAATTATGATCAAATTATTAATGAACTCAATAAATTAATTTAATTATATTATGAATAAAATAGTTTCTTTTGGAGAAATTATCATCGATAAATTATTTATCGATAATAATATAAAAAATGAAAAAATAGGTGGAGCACCACTTAACTTTATCTCGATGGTATCTAAGTTTAGAAATAATATTTCTTATATTTCCTCTTTTTTACCTACTTTAAATGATAATAACGAAGTTTATTTAAATAGGATTAACGATATTTTAGCTAAAGAAAACGTAAATAAGGATTATTTAACATATATTGATAATACTAATATAGGTTTTTCTTTAGCTAAAATAGATAGTAGAACTAAAGATAGAGAATTTTCTTTTAATTTAGATAAAGCTTCTTTTTTAAATGCATCTAACATGGATTTTGATAAGTTAAAAAAAGATTTACCATCAATCTTTTATTTAGGAACAATACCTTTCTTATCTAAAACTAATAAAAAAGAAATATTAAAAATATTAGATATTTATTCTAAAAATAATGTAACTATAGTCTTTGATCCGAATTATCGTAAAGATTTGTTTACAAAAGATAGTTGGAAAGAGATTGTTAGTAATACTCTAAGATTTACCCATATTTTAAAAATAGGTAAAGATGAATTAAGCGTTCTTACAAATAACGAAAATTATATTGAATCTTTAAAAGAATTAATTTCTAAATATCAAAATCTTGCTTATATCTTTTTAACTGATAGTGATAAAGATATGGTGATAGTAGATTCTAAAAATAAAGAAGGTTATATTGTTTCACCATTAAAATTTAGTAAACATAAAATAAAAGATGCAATTGGATGTGGTGATGCATCTTTTGGTGGTTTTATTGGATATCTTTCTTCTTTAAAAGATTTTGATTCATCTAACCTTGATTTTACTATTTTAGAATTAATTAATGCTACTAAAGTAGGTTCAATCTGTGGAGGACTAACTCTTTTAAAAGAAGGAGCTTTACCAATGCCTAGTGAAGAAGAAATCAATACTTTAGTTAATGAAAGAAATATTAAATTTGATGAAATACCTAACAAAATAATTCTTTAATTATTGCACTTAATTAAATTTATATGAATAAAAGACAAATCTTTTAATTTATCTAAATTAAAGTCAGTTTTTGTCAATTTATATACCTTAAAAGACAAGTAGATGTTATAATTATTAAAATTATTAAAGGAGAAAGAACTATGGCTAATGAATTAGATGAGGTAACTGGTCCTATTAAGGAAGAAGGTAGAGACGTAAATGTTATTGAAAAGCAAATCCCTGTAAAAGTAGGGGTTGGTTCAACAGTATTTGAAGTTATTTTGTGGGTACTTGGAATTATTCCAGGCATTGTTTTCTTGTTTATGAAAATTAATGCCGGTAAATATCTTTCCCAGCTTCAACAAAATATTCAATCAGCTGCTTCAACTGTTGATAACTACATGGAACAAAGGGTTGTTGAACTTAAAAATGCTGCTCAACTTTTAGATAAAGCTATCGATTTAGATAAAGATACAATGACTAAGATTGCTTCTTATAGAGGTGGAATGAATACAGCAGAAGGTGATAGAGCAAGAAATGAAATCGCTCAAACAATGGATAATGTTGCTGCTAAAATTAATGTTGCTTTTGAAAATTATCCAGATTTAAAAGCTCATCAAGAAATTGCAGATGTCTTACAAAAAAACTCTTATCTACAAAGAGAAATTACTGCTGCTAGAGAACTTTATAATGATGCAGTAAATAGATGGAATAATGCTATTTTTGAGTGGCCTACTAAACAAATCGTCGCTGCAAAAAGAGGATATACTACTAGAATTCCTTTCTCTATTTCTAAAGAAACTAAAGAAGAAGCTAGAGGTACATTCTTTAATTAATGTTAATAAAATAGAATTTGATAAACTTAAATTCCTCCCTAAGTAAGGGAGGAATTTAACACATTAAGAATAAAATATTTTTTTGAGGAATAATGATGTTAGAAAAAACTAATTTAGGTATAGCTAATAATAACAATAATGAAGATAATTTAGATAAAAAGTATGATTTTAATAAAGAAGAATCATTAAATAGAATAATTTTGACTTTATCAAGTGAACTATCTTTAAAAGAAGATATTGTTAATAAAATAATCAATTTATTAGATGAAGGTAATACTGTTCCTTTTATTGCTCGATATAGAAAAGAAGTAACGAATAATACTGATGATGTTACTTTAAGAAACTTTGAAGAAAGATTAAAGTATTTAAGAAATATTGAAGAAAGAAAAGAAACGATTTTAAATGCAATATATCTAAAAGATAAATTAACTAAAGAACTAGAAGAAGAAATTAAATCTACATTTGTTTTATCTACTTTAGAAGATCTATATCGTCCTTATAAAGAAAAAAGAGTTTCTAAAGCTAAAAAAGCAATTGAAAAAGGGTTAGAACCTATCAAAATTACTATTTTAAAAAATAGAAGAGTTGATGATTTTTATAATTCCTATCTAGCATCTTTTATTAACGAAGAAAAAGGTGTTAAGAGTAAAGAAGAAGCTTTAGAAGGAGCAAAAGATATCATTAAAGAAGAATTTAGTGATGATCCTAAGTTTAGAAAATATATTAAAGAATCTATCTATAACTATGGTTTAATCGTAGTTAAACTAAAAGATAATGAAAATAATGCTAAATCAAAATACGATACTTATAAAGATTTCGAAAATAAGATTAATAAGTTAAAACCTTATCAAATATTAGCTATATTTAGAGGAAATAAAGAAAAAGAACTTTCTTTTTCTTTTAGCTATGATAAAGATAGATTAATTAACTATATGTCTTATCATTACATAAAAACTAATAATATCTACTTTGAAGATATTATTAGTGAATGTATTAAAGATTCTTTAAATAAATCTATCTTACCTTCTGTTACTAACGAAATTGAAAATGATTTATTTACTTTTGCTGAAGATCGATCAATTGAAGTATTTAAAAAGAATTTAAAAGAATTATTACTTTACCCACCATTAAAAAATAAGAAAGTATTAGGATTTGACCCAGGTTTTAGAACAGGTTGTAAATATGCTTATGTTGATACTCTTTCGATTCCTCATGAAGTAGGAACGGTTTATATTACTTCTAGTAGCAAAGAACAAGTAGAAAAAGGTAAGAAAGAAATCGCTACTTTAATTAAGAAATACGATATTGATTATATTGCTTTAGGTAATGGTACAGCTTCAAGAGAAAGTGAAGAAGTGCTTAATAAAATGTTACAAGAATATAATTTAGTTAAGACAAAGATATTTATTGTCAATGAAAGCGGAGCTAGTGTTTATAGTGCTTCTAAACTTGGAGAAGAAGAATTCCCTGAACTTAGTGTAGAAAAAAGAAGTGCGATTTCTTTAGCTAGAAGAATTATCGATCCTTTAGCTGAACTTGTAAAAATTGAACCAAAAGCTATTGGAGTAGGGCAATATCAACATGATATGAACCAAACTAAGCTTAATGATGCTTTATCAAGTGTTGTTGAAGACTCCGTTAATAAGGTTGGAGTTAGAGTAAATAATGCTTCTATTTCTTTACTTAATTATGTTTCTGGAGTTTCTAAAACTTTAGCAAAAAATATTTATGAATATCGAAAAGAAAACGGTGATTTTAAATCAAGAAATGATTTAAAGAAAGTTAAGATGATGGGTGAAAAAGCTTTTACTCAATGTGCCGGTTTTTTGAAAGTCGAAGATAGTGAAGAAATTTTAGATAATACGATGATTCACCCTGAAAGATATAATGACGCAAGACTCATCTTAAAAGAAGTTAATTGCGATTTAAAGAAAGATTCTTATGAAGAAAGAATCGCTAAACTTAATTCATTAAATAAAACAAAATTCTTAAATGAACATCAAGATATGATTTTAGAAACTCTTGAAGATATTTTAAATGAACTTAAAAATCCAGGTCGAGATATAAGAGATGAGATGGAAATTGTCGCTCTTGATAATAAGGTTAAAGATATTAAAGATTTAAAAGTTGGGATGGTTTTAAATGGAACTATTCGTAATATTATGGATTTTGGCATGTTTATCGATATCAATGTTCATCAAGATGGTTTAGTCCATATTTCTGAAGCTAGCGATTCTTTTATTAAAAATCTTTCGGATGTTTTTTCAATTAACCAAGTAGTAAAAGTTAAAGTTATTTCTTTAGATTTAGAAAGAAAAAGAATTGGATTATCAATAAAACAAGCAAAATAATTTAATAAATTAATTCATTTTTTAACAATTTATTTAAATATTACTGTAAAATAATATTAATAATTGTTTTAGAGGTAATTTTTATGATGGAAGAATTAAAGTTTGAATCACAAAATAATGAAGTTTTATACGGTCATAAATGGGAAGTAAAAACTCCTTCTAAAATTGTAGTTATTATCACTGGTATGGCTGAACATAGTGCTAGATATGATGATTTTGCAAAGTTTTTAAATTCAAATAATATTTCTGTTTATTGTTTAAATCATTTTGGACAAGGAGATAAAAATGGAGAATTAATGAATCCAACTGATGATTTCTTCTTTAAATATATCGAAATACTAAAAGATTTTAATAAGTTATTAAAATATCGTTATGATAATAATATCGAATTAATTAATTTTGCTCATTCAATGGGTTCTTTTGTTCTTCAAGGCTATATTGAAAAATATTCAACAACAATCGATAAAGCTATTATTTGTGGTAGTAATGGTCCTAATACACTTGTAAAAATTGGTTATTTCTTAGCTAAGTTATTTATTAATAAGAAAAATTTAGATAAAAAATCTAAATTTTTCCATTCTTTAGCTATTGGAAGTTATGAAAAGAGTGTAAAAAATAGAAAATCAAGTAATGATTGGATATCTTATAATGAAGATAATGTTAAAAAGTATGATGAAGATCCTTTATGTGGGGTAATACCTACTAACAGATTCTATAAATATTTCTTAAAAGGTTTATCATCGATTCAAAAATCACAAAATATTGATAATATTTCTGAAGATTTAGATATATTAATTATTGGAGGTAAAGATGACCCAGTCGGTAATTTTTCTAAAGGTTTAATTAAATTAGAAAAATTATATACTTCACATAATCTTAAATCTAAATTAATTATCTATCCAAATATGAGACATGAGATATTAAATGAAGATAATAATTCATTTGTTTATAACGATATCTTAGATTTTATTATGAAATAATATTTAACTCAAATTATCAAGTGTGCATAATTAAACTTTAAAAGTATGATAATTATCGATATAATATTTTACGCATTTAGTTAAAAGTTATTTTTGGGGGAAAAGCCATGTTAAAAGACATTATTATCTTCTCACTTACTTCATCAGTATCGCTTACTAAAAAAGTTTGTGAATTACTCGATATGAAAATGGGTGAAAGCGAAGTAAAACACTTTGCTGATGGAGAATGTATCGCTTTATCTAAGAGTGATGTAAGAGGTAAAAAAGTTTATATTATTCAATCAACTTCAAAACCAGTTAATGATAGAATCATGGAAACACTTATTTTCATTGATGCTATTAAAAGAGCAAATGCTAGAGAAATTACCTTAATAATGCCTTATTATGGTTATGCTAGACAAGATAGAATCGCTGCTAAAAATGAACCAATTACTGCTAGAATGGTCGCTGATTTATTTACTAATTCTGGAGTAAAAAGAGTTATTACAGTTGATTTACATACCCCACAAATTCAAGGTTTCTTTGGAATACCAGTTGATAATACGACACCAAGTTATATCTTTGCTAAATATTTAAACGAAAAACTTAAAAATGACCCTAATTTTAATGGTAAGAATGTAGCAATTGTTGCTCCAGATCATGGTGCTATGCATCGAGCAAGAGATTTAGCTAGTTTTATTCCAAATACAAATATTGTTGTTATTGATAAAAGAAGACCTAAACCAAATGTTGCTGAAATCTTGAATGTTGTTGGTGATATTAATGGTAAAGTTTGTGTTATGGTCGATGATATTATCGATACTGGTGGAACTATTTTAGCAGGTGCTAAAGCATTAAAAGATAAAGGAGCAAGAGAAGTATTCCTTTGTGTATCTCATGCATTATTTAATGGAGAAGCTAAAAATAGAATTGAAGCCGCAGATTATGTAAGTGAATGTATCGTTACTGATACTATTGAACATGAAGAATTTGAAGGTTCAAAGAAAATTAAAGTTATTTCAATTGCTAAGATGATATCTGATATTATTAGATCTCATGAATCTCATGAAGATATTAGAATTGAATACGCAAAATTTAGATAATATTAATTATTTTAATTAAACATTAACTCTATAACTTAACAACAAGTTATAGAGTTTTTTATTTAACAAATATATACTAAATATATACTATATTACTACTTGCAACCTAAAATATCTCTTTAATCAACATTTATATTTACAAAAATTAAAATCATAGAATAATAAATATATTGACTGTCTTTAAGGAGATTTTAGTTATGAAAAATATTTTTAAACATATATTACTTCCAACAGCATTACTTATTGGTACAAGTTCCATTCTTACATCAATATCACTATCATTTAATTCATCAAATACCAATGAATCTAGTTCTTACTATAATTCATTAGGAAGAAAATTAATTAAAGACCAAGATACAATTGTTTTATTAAATAAATCTTCAAGTAAAGAAGATTTATTTAAAGAATTAAACGATAACAATATTAGTTATGATTTTGTTGAATCTTATGAAGGTATTATTCATGGAGTTAGATTAAATATTAATTCTAACAATACTAGTAAGCTAAAAAGTTTAAGTTCGGTTTTAAGTGTTGATGAAAACAATTATTACACTATAAGTAGTAATTCTTTTTATGTTGAAAATAATGTTGAAGAAATATATAAGACTCCTTTAGAGAATGATTCAATTAAAGATATGAACGTTCCTTCTTCAAGTGTTACAAATGATGGAGAAGGAGTGCTTGTGGCGATACTTGATGATTCTTTTAATATTCATCATGAAGCTTTTAAAGATTTAGATTCTTCGATTTATATTAAAGTATCTAAAAGTAATGTTGATTCAATTGTTAAATCAAGTGATTTTGAAGCTGATTTAACTAATTTAAATTATTATTTAAATAGAAAAATACCTTATTATCATGATTATGGTGGAACACTAAATAAAACTACATATGAACCTATTAAAGAAGATGATGATTTAATGTATTCTAGTGGGGTTCATGGATCTCACGTTGCTTCGATTTTAGGAGCTAATGGTACTTTTAAAGGGGTTGCTCCAAATGCACAACTTGCTTTAATGAAAGTAGGAGGAGAAGTTCCCGGATTAAGCGGAGATAATATTTTAAGTGATGATGCAATTTTTAAAGCGCTAAATGATGCTTACTACTTAGGCACAGATATTGTTTCTTGTTCTTTTGGTACTGATTTAGACGAATCTTCTTTAACAGAAGATGAAAATGCTCAAATATTAATTTCTAGACTCAAAGAAAATGGTACCGAAGTTAACTTTGCTAGTGGGAATAATGGTAAAGGAAATTTTAATACTTTTGAATCTTACCGCTATGATAATGTTAGCAATGTTGAAAATGGTAGTTTAGGTGGCTATAACGTTTTAGAGGGAGTAACTTCAGTTGCTTCAACTAATTTAACTAGTGATAATTTTGTAACTTCCGATATCTCAACAGTTTCCGGAATTAAGATTTATGGTTATGATGAAATTACTAGCTCATTATTAAATTATAATTCTGAACCAAAGATGATGCGGTCATTACTCGATAATGACGAAACTGTTGGAAAGTTTGAATATGTAATTGTTCCAGGAGTTGGTGATAGTAGCGATTATAATGATGTTGATGTAACTGGTAAAATTGCTTTAGTCAAAAGAGGCGATATTGATTTAGTTAGTAAAATTAAAAATGCTAAAAGCCATGGAGCAATTGGAATTATTATCGCTAATCAAGAAGGTTTAGGAAGTTTAATAAATTATGACTTACAAGGAAATAGAAGTGATGATTTAATTCCTACTTATTCAATTTCTTATGAAAGCTATGAAACATTACTTAATCAAGAAGAAAAAGCTATTTATATTACTAAAAGTTTAACTTCAGATTTTTCTAGTGAAGGAAGTTCACAGTTACTCGATATTAACCCACAAATTAGTGCACCAGGGCAAAATATTGCCGGTATTTCAGCTTCTAATAATGGTGTTACAACAAATAACGAATATCGTTATCTTTCAGGAACTTCGATGGCTACACCTAATTTTAGTGGGGCTGAAGCTTTAATCTTATCAAGTCAAGATTTTAAAGATGAAAATGAAGAAAAAGAATTTAAGGATAATTTATTAAATAGAATTATGTCAACAGCCGATCCTATTAAACAAGCTAATGGATCTAATGTAAGTGTTAGAAAAGTTGGAGCAGGAGAAGTTGATGTAAGTGATGCAATTAAAACTAAAATCTATTTAGAAGATCCATTAACTCATGAATCAGCGATTGAATTAAAAAATAATCCTGAAATAAGTGAAGGACATGTTAAGTTTGATATTAATATTGTTAATAAAGAGAATTTAACTGGTAAATATACTTTAAATTTATCTTTAGGAACACCAACTATTACTTATGTTGATAGCGAAAATTCTAATGGATTTTTAAAAGGCGAGAAAGTTCAAGATAGCTTCTACACTAAAGAAGTAATTAGTGATTCTTTCGAAGTAAATTTAGATGGAAACGAAAACCAAACTATTAGTATTGATTATCAATTAGATAAATCAACTTTGGATTCAATTTTAGAAGATTTCCCTAATGGAACATATTTAGAAGGTTATGTAACATTAAATAATGATGCTAATAATGCTAATTTAGTTGATTTATCTATTCCTGTACTTGGATTCTTAGGTGATTACCATAAAGAAGATGTAATTGAACCATATAATTTTGAAAAAGAATACTATGGTGATAATAAAGTTTATTCTTCAGATATGTTAAATAATTTTGGCGAAACACTTGGATTTAAAGCAATGAACTTTGGTTCGTTTGTGGGTGTAACTAATTTAGGTTTAGATCAAATTGATATGGAAAGCGTTATTTTAAACGAAAAAAGTATTGATGATTTATTTATTCCTATTAATTATTCTTATGATGAAAATGAAGATAAATTTATTTTTTATGCTGGTAATATGGGTAGCGCTGATACTTTATATATCCAAAACTTTGTTAATAGAAGTGTTAAGACAAATGAAATTACTTTAACTTCTTTAGATACAAATAAGGTTGTTTTAACTGACCATATGTTTGATACAATGATTAGTGAAGAAGACGATTATTCTTTAGTTAAATCTAAAGCTAGTGTTAATTTAGTAAATAATGGTATTTTTGCAGATTTTGCTTATACAATTATTCCATTAAAAGATAAAGAAAGCGGAAATTATTTTGAAGATGGAACATACTCTTTAAAATTTACTTATACCTTATTTGATGATTATACATATACTAAAGAATATATTTTAGAGATAGATTCTGAAGTTAATGATGTTGATGTCAAGGAAGTTTATTATGATACTAAAACTTTAACTATTGTTTCTTCCAAAGACGATATTGCTCAAGTTAAAGTAAATGGTGAGATATTAAATAAAACTAAATTAGATAATGGAGATTATTCATTTACTTTAAATCTTAATGAAATTGTATTACCTGGTTTTAATGATTTATTTAATTCTTATAACGACATATTTATAGAAGTTATTGGGAAAAACTATGGAATAACTTATGGAAGAAGTGTATCTAATTTAGATGCTTTAGTGTTTAATAAGAACATTAAAGAAACTGATATTATTTATTTAGATAGTATTAATTATGGATCGTATAATGGTAATAAGAATACTTTAGGTTATTCTTTATCGATTACTAATCGAGCTGGAATGTATCAAAAGCTTGATAAAGAATCACCTTACACTATCGTTTTATCATTAGATGATAGATATATTAATGCTGATGGCATGGTTTATTCTTTAAGTGATGAAAATGGTAGTAGTTCTAATCTTACTTCACTTTCATCTAATAAAGATGGCACATCTTTAACCTTTACTTTTGATAATTCAAAAAATACTAAATCTGCTAATTCATATGATTTCTTAGTTACATTTAGTGGCGATATTAAATCTGATATTAATTTACCTCTTGTTATTGGATTATCGGTTGTTGGTGGATTAATAGTAATTGGTTTAATTGTTACTTTCATAGTAGTAATGAAAGATAAGAAAAATAAAAAAGAATAGTTAGATTATAAAAAATACATTAAAGTTCGAAAACTTAATGTATTTTTTTATAATTATGATAAACTTTTAAGACTTGAAAGGAGAAAATTTAATGCAAAGTGAAAATAAGAAAAGAAAAATTACGATATATCATTTTTTTAATTTAGCGAATCTTATCATACTTTTAGTAAGTTTACTAATTGGGGCAGTAGTGATGATTTTATATGTTTTGTTCTCTCACGAACAATTTACTTTATATAATTTTGTTAATGGTTCATTTGTATCAAGTGCGATTTTAATTGCCTCGTCATTATTGTATTTAGCATCATTATTTGGTACTTTTGATGTCATTAGTGTTGGTTTTGTTAATCTTATTAGTGTCATTAAAAAGAATGGTGTAAAGAAATATGATGGTATATATGGTTATCAAGAAGCTCATGAAGCAGTGAGAGAAAGTCATCGTTTTAGATTTCTTCCAATTCTAGTAGCTGGTTTATTATTTCTTGGTGTTTCTTTAATACTTTACTTTATTTGGAAGAATAATGTAAATTTAGTTTAACTTAACGAATAAATGAAAAAAGAAATATTAAGATAACATTAAGATTGGCAAATTTTAAAAGAGTTTTCTTTAAAAAAAATTATTATTTTCACATTGATATTAAATCAATAGGAGGATGTTTATGAAAAAAACAAAAGTGAGAATTTTTTCAGCAGTTACCCTCGCTGCTTTAGTACTCGGTGGCGCTTCCGGACTTACTTCATGTAATGAAGAAACGGGAGTAAATACTCTAACATATAAATGGGCTGGCAGTGAAGATACTACAAGTTCAAAGGTTGAACTTAGTTTACCTGAATCATTAGTTGTTTCAGCTAAGGATACTACTTATTTCAACCCTTACATCGTTGATCTTAATAGTGATGGAACTTATCGATTCATCTCATCAGGCGGCGATGCTCTAATGGAAAGCGGTGAACAAGGTAATTTACTTGCTTATTGGGTACCAGAAGGATTTACACTTTACGCAAGTGCAAGAAGAGCTGATGATGGCTCCCCAGTCACAGGAGTTGTTGCTAGTGATGGTACAATTACTGCACCAACAGTTACAGAAAGAACTGACTTAATTATTACATTATCTGCAAAATCAAATGATAATTTAGTTAACGGCGAAGCACAAAAAAATGTTAAAGCAAGCGTTAACTTAACAGTTGTTCCAACAGGTTCTATTGCAAGAAATAAAGATGCTTCTTATCTTGTCTTATCAGAAGAAGAAAGAAATCAAATTACAGCTGAAATGGAAACTTTTGGCATGGAACATGGTTTAACTGGTATTAGATATCAAACTAATGGTTCTAGCGCTATTTATAGAGATAGATTCTCTACACCATTATTAGCAGCTAATAATTATATTCCTGCTTATGGTTGGGGAACTGTTCAATATGGTACAATTTCTGAACCACTTGAAGCTGAATCTACAGAAGCTTATAAGATGTACTATCATAGTTTACTTTCTCCAGCTGGCGATTTAGGTACAGTTAACTATCTTGATAGTGATCAAGCAGCTGTTAGTGATTTATACTCATATATGAGTGCTTCTTTATGGCAATACCATTTAAATGAAGACTATACAGCAACAGAACAAGTTGGTATGCTCGCTAGAGGCGAACCAGAACCAGTCAACTTAGATCCAGAAACAGGACTTGCAACTAAATGGAAAGTCAAAGTTTGGGTTGGTGGTGCAACCGATGATGAAGCTCGTGGAGTTAAAGCTGGTTTAGCATTCAGAAGTGCTGATTCAAGTAGCGAATATGATGGTAGAGCAATTACTTTAAGAGATTACTTAACACCAATTAAATTAATGGCTACAGGTGCTGTTGGTTGGTATAGAGGTGATGAAAATGCTACAGCAACTCAAGGAAAAACTAAACTTGTCGGATTCTCTGAATTCTATCAAGGTACTGCAAATGCAGAAACAGTCCCTACAGATGAAGAATTCTTAGATAAAGTCCACGTTACATTAGATGAAACTGATAATTCAATTACTTATGAATTTGAAGATGGTTTCGATCAAACATTTGCTAAATATTATCTTGATCAACTTTGGTGTAACCCAATGTGTGAAGACTTTGTCGGCTCATTAGCTGGTGGTGATGTTATTGAAGGTGCAAAACTTTATGGTACTTCACCAGCTGGTAAAACACCTGCTGATACAGTATTATCTGTCGGACCTTACATGATTGAAAAATATCAAACAGGTAGTGAAGTTGTCTTCAAAAAGAATGATCAATGGCCATTCACAACTGATAAATACGGCAGAACTTTATATCAAATTGAAGGCTTCCATATGAGAGTTGACTCTGCTCTTAGTACTGATCGTGAAGAATCTATGAAACAATTTGAAGGTGGCTACACTGATTCTGTTTCAATTTCAACCGATACTCAATGGGAAAAATATGGAAACGACCCAAGATTAAAGACTGTCTTACCTGATGGTACATTCGGCTTAACATTCAATAGAATGGATAAAGCTTTATGGGATCAATACTTTGGGGAAGGTGGAATTTGGTATCAAGCAATGAACCCAGATGGATCATTAACTGCAAATAAATCTGTCAATCCAGTATTATCTAATGATAATTACTTCAAAGCTCTTAACTTAGGATTTGACCGTGAAGCTTTTGCTGATGCAGAACACGACCAAGTTACTTATGAATATTTCCAACCTAACCAAAAGGTTAATCCAGAAACTAATACATTCTATAATGAAACTGAAGAACATGAAGCTGCAATGCATGAAGTTTATGGTGATTCATTTGATAACATTTCTTCTGCACCATCTAAAGCAGTTCAATATATGCAAGATGCAATTATTGAAGAATTAGATGCAGGTCACGTTGATCTTGGTACGGTCAGCGATCCAACTAACTTCGGATTCTCTATGTCAATTATGTCAATGGATAACTACTATAGACAAGTCAACTATTGGAATGAATATTTAGGAAATGTCTTCAATGAAGCTGTTACATCTTATGTTAGCAATGATGGCACAAACCCATTAGTTGAAGGTGGTTCACCACTCGTTAAGTTCCAAGTCACACAAAAAGAATACTCATCAGATGCATCAGGTCAAAACTCCTTATTAAGTGATGTCTGGGCAGGTGTATCAGATTGCCAAGGTGTCTTCTCAATTACAGGTAACTCACTTGATTCAATCGATTATCTTGATATTCTTTCTTGTAATAAGATTGGTGGTTTCGAATTATCATTCGCTGTTGATACTAACGTTCCATCTGCTTACCTTGAATGGGATGGTCAATATTGGTCCTACGAATCATTATGGTGGGCAACAGCAGGAAGTGGTGTCACTATTGATGAAAATGGTAGAGGAAGTTCACAAGCTTAGTAAATTTCTATACCAAATAGAGGCCAAAAACTGTATACTTAATAAAAATAACACAATTCCAGAACTTTCTGGAATTGTGTTTAATTATGTAGAGGAGAAAAAATGACTAAATATGTAATTAAAAGATTATTGTTTGTCGCACTTACATGTTTTATTGTCCTTTCTTTGACTTACATTCTTATTAACTGTCTCGAGATGCCTACTGTTGTTTCAAGCCAGCCAGGTGTTGTTATTGCTTATTATAGAGATCAAGTTGATAAGGGTTTCGTATTAGAATTTACATCAGCCCAGTCAGGTTTAGGCAAACTGCTTAGATCGGTTACTGATGGAACTGGTGTGACATACTATTACTATGCTAAGCCAGTTTTGGACAGATACATTACTTGGTTATCTAATGTTATTTTTAGATGGGATTGGGGCGTTTCTAGTGCTTTTTCAATTAATACTCCTACAATGGACATCTTAATGCAAAGATTGCCTGTTACAATTTCGATAAACATCATTTCTGTTCTTGTTTCGGTTCCAATAGGAATCGGTTTCGGCGTTATTTGCGCCCTAAAGAAAAATTCTATTTTCGATAACGTTTCACAAGTTGTTATTATGGCCTTAATAGCAATTCCAAGTTTCGTTCTCGTTTCTTATTTAATTTTAATCGCTTACAATTCTAATGGTGCATTACCACCTTTTTGGCCAAAAGATACAGACCCATTAGTTAAACGTGTTGCAGGTTATGTTATTCCTGTTTTAGCTTTATCTATTGGCTCTATAGCCGGGTATGCTAGATTTGTAAGAGCTGAATTGTGTGAAGTTTTATCTAGTGAATATTTACTTTTGGCTAGAACTAAAGGTTTAACTAGAGGACAAGCTATTTTAAGACACGCATTTAGAAATTCCATGGTTCCTGTTTTGCCTAGTGTTGTTGCAGAATTTATAGCAATTTTAGGTGGTTCCATGATTCTTGAAAGCCTTTATCAAATTCCTGGAGTTGGTAGACTATACATTAGTGCTTTCCAATCCCAAGATTATAATTTACTTATGACCGATATGGCTTTTTACACTATTATTGGATTAGCAGCATCGATTGTTGTTGATTTAAGTTATGGATTTATTGATCCACGTATTAGAATGGGGGCAAAGAAGTAATATGATTAAAGAAGAAAAATTCTTGCTCGATAAAAATACGGGTGAAGAAATTGATATCAAACAATCAGATTTTGAATTCGTACAACAAGATAGCAAGATTCATGATACAAAATTTAAAAGCAAAGCCACCACTTTCTTTAAAGATTCAATAAAAAGATTCTGTAAATCCAAATCAGCTATAGTTGGTGGTGCAATTGTCGGCATTTTAGTCTTAATGGCTATTATTGTGCCTATGTGTACCCCAGATGTTGGTGCATTTAATGTTGATAGATTAAGTGTAGGTGGTCAAACTGTTGAAAAAAATATCCAACCAAAACTTTTTCCTGCTGGAACAGGCTTTTGGGATGGAACTTTGAAAAAAACTGAAGTTGTTTTTAGCGAAGAAACTCAAACACCTGACGGTTATAGAGAAGGTGTTTTCACAAATTTAGTTACTTATCCTAAACAAGTTAATTCTGCAAGTAAGCTTGGAAAAAACGGTTATGTTGCTGTTTTCTGCGCTGACTCAAGATTAAATGGTAATTTTTACTCTCCATATATTGATTTTGACTTAAATAATTTTACTTATGATGTTGAAATTACTACATTGGACGAAACATATTTAAATTATATATCTTCTCCATATAGATTAGTTCTTGTAACACAAGATGGAACATCATATCCATTAACTGACTTCACAACTAATCTTTCAACTACTGTAAATTTAAATGATGCATTAGAAGATTTAAGTATTGCAGATGTTGAAAAAGTTGCTACTGTTCTAGAAAACGAAGAGATTCCAGGCGAAGAAGAAGTTCCTGGGAAAGAAGAACCAACCGAACCAGTTGAACCTGTTGGTTTGTACGCTCGCCTTCAAGTAGAGGTTCAAGCTCAATCTTCAGGCATTGGCTCAATTATTATTGATGATATTACTCTTTCAACAAATAATCCTGAGCAAGAAGATTTATTAAATTCAATTTCATTTACTTCTGGAAATGAAGTTCTAACAAGAGATGCAACTGCTTCAAACGCATGGAACTCAACATCAGGAAAAAATGCTTATAAAGTTGATTTTACTTACTGCGATTTTACCTATGATCAATATGAGGATGTCTATGGTAATCAAGAAAAAACTTTATCTTCTACAGCTTTAATCGGCTATCAAGCCCAAGGTGATATTAAAATTAATTTATCAGCCGATCACGCTTATGCAACAACCGATAAAGACGAATTAGCAAGTAGATTTCCAATTATTAACACATCTGATGGCTTAATTGTTGAAGTCGTTGAGCAAATTGGTGATGCCGAATATAACTCATCACGTAACAGATGGGATAATTACTCATTAGTTTGTGTTGTTAGAGGCTATAAATATTTAGGATATGATTCAATTCCAACATTTATTTTTGGAACAAACTCTGATAGAAGAGACTATTTTAAATTAATTTTCACTTCTATGCGTTTCTCGTTCTTATTAGCTATTGGAGTTTCTGCTGTTAATATTGTTGTCGGCTTAGTCTGGGGTTCGATTTCAGGATATTTCGGCGGATGGACTGATATTATTATGGAAAGAATCGTTGAAATCATCGGTTCGCTTCCATTAACCGTTGTTATTACCTTGTGTATTATGTATGGTAACCAGTTTAACCGGGGTAGCTTGAGCGATGTTATTGCATTAATGGTTGCTTTATTCATGACTGGCTGGATGGGTGTTGCAGCTCGAACGAGAACTCAATTCTACCGTTTTAAAGGGAGAGAATATGTTTTAGCTTCTAGAACTTTAGGCGCTAAAGATAGAAGACTTATTTTTAGACATATTTTACCTAACTCTATGGGTACAATTATTACCGGATCTATTCTTATGATTCCAAGTGTTATTTATACCGAAGCATCTATTGCTTACCTTGGTTTAGGTTTGAGTGGACAAAATATGTTTGGTGTTATTCTTAGTGAAGCTAACTCAAATTATATGGGTGATACTACATATATTTTGATTATTCCTACATTCTTTATGGCATTACTCCTTGTTTCATTTAACTTATTTGGCAATGGATTAAGAGATGCCTTTAACCCACAATTGAAAGGAGGAGACATGTAGTTTATGGAAGAGAATAAAATTATTCGAGATAAAGAACATCGAGTTCTTTCTGTAAAAGACTTAGTCGTTTCTTTCAAAACTGATAGAGGTATTGTTCACGCTGTTAGAGGTGTAAGTTTTGATCTCTATAAAGGCGAAACATTATGTATTGTTGGTGAATCCGGCTCTGGAAAATCTGTTACTAATAAGGCTATTATCGGTATTTCTGCAGCTAACGCTATTATTGAACAAGGTTCAATAATGTATGAAGGCGAAGACTTGGTTAGAGTTTCTGAAGAAGAATTCCACCGTATAAGAGGCCATAAAATTGGGATGATATTTCAGGATCCATTAAGTGCTTTAAACCCTGTTATGAAAGTTGGCAAACAAATTATTGAAGCGACGATGATTAACAAAAATATTTTAAAAAAGCACTATAATGAATTAATTGCAAAAGAACATGTTAAATGTACCAATGAATCTACTAACTTTCTTTTTTCAAATGATAAAATCGATAAGGAAAAAGAAAAAATTGCTGATCTTGAAGATAAATTAAAAAAGATAGATTCGAAATTATCTAAAGCTAAAGATGATAAAAAAATTGCTCTTGAAGAGCAAAAATCTAAAGTTTTAGAAGAAATTAAAACTTATGTTACTGATACAAAAGTTTTAATCAATACAGAAGTTGAAAGATTTAGCGAACGTGTCGCTCATTATGAAAGAAAAGTTAAAAATGTAGCGAATGAAACTGAATTAAAAAGAAAAATTGCGGATGTTGAATTAGCAACTCATAAAAATATTCTCGATCTTTATTCAAAACATGATGAAGAAGCTTCAAAATTCGAGAATGATTCAACTGAATTTTTACGCTTCAGAAAAGAATTCTTAGAAGAACTTAGAGTTTTATTAAAGAAAAATCACGTTGAACTCTCACCTTTATTAAAAGAAGATTTAAAGGTAAGAAAAGCTCAAGCAAAAATTGAAAATAAACAATACGCTGATGAATTAAAGAAAAATCACGAAGAAAAATTAGCTGAGCTTAATAAAGAAAAAGAAGATGTTCAATTAAAAATCACAAATTTTGAAAACTCTTTAAGTGAAGAAGAAAGAAATAACGTTCATCGTATTCTTCTTGAAAATAAGAAAAAAATTATTAAAAAGAAGAAGAATGAATTAAAAAATAGAGAAATTAACATCTCTAAAACAACTAAAGAGGATAAATATGCTTTAGAAGAACTTCCTTATGAAGAATTAGTAAAACTTTACGAAGAATTAAAGGAAATTGATAAGAAAGTCGAGGAAGAAAAAAGAGAATATATTAACAAAACAAAGATTACTAAAGCCGAAGCTAAAAGAATGGCTCTTGAAGTAATGAGAGAAGTTGGTATTCCTCTTCCTGAAAGACGCTTCAAACAATATCCATTTGAATTTTCAGGTGGTATGAGGCAAAGAATTGTTATCGCTATTGCTTTAACAGCTAATCCAGAAATTCTTATTTGTGATGAGCCAACAACAGCTCTTGATGTTACTATCCAAGCTCAAATTCTTGAATTAATTAACAAATTAAAAAAAGAAAGACATTTAAGTTGTATTTTTATTACTCACGATTTGGGTGTTGTTGCTAATATGGCTGATAGAGTCGCTGTTATGTATGCTGGTAAAATCGTTGAATATGGTCTAGCAAATGAAGTATTCTTTGAACCAAAGCATCCTTATACATGGGCACTTTTATCTTCTGTTCCTGATGTTGATTCTAAAGAAAAACTTGAAGCTATTCCAGGAACACCTCCTGATATGATTTATCCACCTGAAGGTGATGCGTTTGCTTTAAGAAGTAAATATGCGATGGCTATTGATTTCAAATATCAACCTCCATATTTCAAAGTTAGTGACACACACTATGCAGCAACTTGGTTGCTTTATCCAGGAGCACCTAAGGTTGAAATGCCAAAAATTGTTAAGACTCGTATCGAAAACTCTTTAAAAGAAGAAAAAGCAAGATTAGAAAAGGAGGCAAAAGAACATGAAGAAAACTGATTTCGAAAATGAACAATTAGAATCATCAAAAAAATCAATGCTTCCTAAAGATGAGACCTTGTATCGAGAAATGCAAGAGACAAATATCAACATCGATTTAGACACTGTTGATAGTGATGCCCATGAGCATTTCCCACCTTCTAAAGATGAATTGAGTGGTGTTCAAACAGAAGAAAAAACTATTCATGATATTCGTTCTAAATGTAAATATAAGCAAGAATATGTCGACAAAAGAATAATTCTTTCTGTAAATCATTTAAAACAATACTTTTTCTTTGGTAGTGGTGCATCAAGATATAAACTTAAAGCCGTACATGATGTTTCTTTCCAAGTAAAAGAAGGCGAATGTTTTGGCCTTGTTGGTGAATCTGGATGCGGTAAAACAACAACAGGTCGTTCCATTATTAGACTTTATAATATTACTTCTGGTTCAATTTATTATAAGGGTCATCGTATCGGAGCAGGTTCAAGATGGAACGAAAAAGAAATTAAATTTACAAAAAAGAGATATCGTGAAGAAGTAAAAAGACTTGCTTTAGCTTTAAAGAATAACGAAATTACGAAAGAAGAACATGACAAAAAAGTAAGTGAAGCAAAAACTTACATGGAAAATGTTGTCAAAGTTCAAAAAGCTAAAATTAAGCAAATCAAGTACGATAATACACACGTTGATCCTAAATTGATGCGTGAAATTCAAATGATTTTCCAAGATCCTGTTGACTCACTTGATCCTAGAATGACTGTTGAAACTATTATTTCTGAAGGTCTTCAAATTCAAGGTTTTAAAAATAAAGAAGAAAATCATAAACGTGTCGTCGAAGCTCTTGAAAAAGTTGGTCTTATCGAAGATTATGCCAATCGTTACCCACACGAATTCTCTGGCGGACAAAGACAAAGAATTGGTATTGCTAGAGCTTTAGTTATGAATCCTAAACTTCTTATCTGTGATGAACCTATTTCAGCTCTAGATGTTTCTATTCGTGCACAAATCATTAATTTATTAAATGATTTAAAAGATGAATATAAACTTTCAATGTTATTTATTGCTCACGACCTTTCAGTTGTTAAATATTTCTGTGATAGAATTGCTGTTATGTACTTTGGTGAAATTGTAGAACTTGCAAGTAGTGACGAATTATTCAAGCATCCTCTTCATCCATATACAAAATCATTACTTTCTGCAATTCCAAAACCAAATCCTTTAACAGAAAAAAATCGTGTAAGAATTGTGTACAATCCTCAAGAATGCCATGATTATAGCGTTGAAAAGCCTAAATTTGTCGAAATTATTCCAGGACACTTTATTTTAGCTAACAACCCAGAAATAGAAAAATACAAGAAAGAGATTGCTGAATTAGATCTTGAAGCAAAAAATTAAGATTGAATTCATAAAAAAGTGGTGAAAAATTCGCCACTTTTTTAATTTGCGTCAGATTTGTTGACTTTTCATAATTAGCTTTTAAAGTGGTTTTAAAAATGAGGTATTTTATTTTCTTTTTTTGATAAAAATTATTTTGCCTGCAACTTCTATACCGATTGCTAAAGTCAAAATAATGCCTTTAAAATTATTAGTTTTATATTCGAGAAAGATAAGGTTTGAATAAAAGAATTTTATTTCTCATATCTTCTTATTTTGATATTGATTCTTGAATATATTAGTGTAAGATATTGAGGTTGAAAGAGGGAGAAAAAAATGAGACTTAAATATTTAACTTTATTAGCACTTCCATTTATGCTTGGAAGTTGTAATCAAAAATCTGTCATTAGTAGCATTTCGGTAGATTTTTGCGATTCAATGTGTAAAAAATTCGTTGATGAAACATTAACAGCAGAAGAAAAAGAAGGCATTGAAAATGTAACATTTAGATTTTTTAGTGATGTAAAAGTTGGACCAGAAGATAAGTACAATTTCTTAGTATTTTCTATTAACGATGCATCAACTGACGGCTATATAGAAACAATAGCAACAGTTAACTTTAGTTATGCTAATGCCAATACTCACGGTTATGTTTATGATGGCGAAGAAATTACTCCATTAAAAGATGCCTTTATGTCAGCAGAATTTAAAAAAGAAGATGTCCAAGAATGTGGTGATGTCTATACTTCTGGTTTATATCATTTAGATTATACATATTCTTTATAATTTCACTAAAAAGTTTTAATATGATCTGTTTTCAGTTTCTAAGAAGTTAAATCTTTGTTAACTGGGTTATATAAAAATGCTAAATTGGATGCTTCTATAAATTTGGAAGAGGCATCCATTTTTTTGTATTTGCATATTTTATTCTTTTTGTAATTAATATATGAATATACTTTTAAAATTTTTTCTAATATTAAGAATCTATTCCGACTTGTAAAATATTTATATTTTTAATTATAAATCTTTTGGTCCTTTTGTAATTACATCAATCCAAGCAAGTAAAGTTTTTTCATTAAGTAGAATTTTAGAGGTATATTTATCGTGGTAATAATCTTCTAAGTGATAATTTCTTTTAGAATCAATATAAAAGTTACCGTGAGCAAAAGAATTACGAATATGTCTAAATATCGATTCTAGCTTAGAAGTAGAAGTGAGTTTAAAAATAATATAAGCACTAGAATTTTCTTCTTTAACGCTATTTAAAACCATTTCGACATCCTCAGATGATTTTAAGGGATAAAACAAAATGTTATCTTTTGTTAATTTGCTTTTAGATTTTGGCAAAGTAGCAATAAGAGATTCTTTCATTAATGTTAATAGCTTACGGTAATTATATTTGTTCCATCCATAATCGCTAAATTCAATTGATAAAGAAGAAACATCTTTTACAGGTATTTTAAATAAGTAGAAAGATAATATTTTTTGAAAATTATGTCTTTTTAGTTCTTTATCGATATCAAAAATATATTGTTTTTCATTAATTCTTACGAGTTTAGTTTCTCTTAAATTTGTATTGACGTGTTTTCCCATAATTCCAATTTTAGCATAACTAGTTTCATTTTTTAATTAATCAAAAAATGTTTACATTAAATGTAAAACAAATTTTATTAGGTTTAAGAATATTTTTTCTTTAAATTTTTTGTTTAGTCTTTAACATATGAGAGTAGTTTAAAAGGAGAGAATAAAGTGGATAGCTTAATGATTATCTATCACCTAAAAATAAAGAAGAAAAAGAATATGAAGATATATCTAAAATAAAAGCCCCATATGTTTTTACTTTTAAAAATGTATCTTTTAAATATCCTAATGCTGATGAATATGCTTTAAAAAATGTATCATTGACTTTAGGAAAATATAATAAAACAGCAATTGTTGGAAAAAACGGAGCTGGTAAATCAACAATTATTAAGCTTATTGCTCGTTTTTATAAGCCAGATGAAGGAGAGATTTTAGTAAATAATATCAATATTAATAAATTTAAATTTAAAGAATATCAAAACTTATTTGCAATAGTATTCCAAGACTTTTCTCTATTTCCACTTACTATAAAAGAAAATGTAAGTGGAAATAAAGAAATAAACGAAGACTTAGTTAAAGAAGATTTAGATAAAGTTAATTTTGATTACTCTAAATTTAGTAAGAATATAGATACCTATATTTATAAATATTTAGAAGATTCTGTTGAATTAAGTGGAGGTGAAGCGCAAAAAGTAGCAATTGCTAGGGCCTTATATAAAGATTCACCTTATGTCTTTTTAGATGAGCCAACTGGTGCTTTAGATCCATTAAGTAAAGCGGAAATTTATTCTTTGTTTGACAAATTAGTTGATAACAAAAAAGCAATATATATTTCTCATCGAATGTCTTCTACTAAGTTTTGTGATGACATTATAGTTTTAGATAAAGGAAAAATAATCGAAGAAGGAAGCCATGAAGAATTAATGAAGATAAAGGATGGAATATATCAAGAATTATTTAATGCTCAAGCAAAATACTATAAATAATTAATAAAAATAACTATTTTTAGATAAATTTAATAAAGTAAATTTTAGGTGAACTAAAAATATTTTTAAAACTCTTTTTTATATTTAATAATCAAAGTATAATCTATGTATTATTAAAAGCGAGGTAGTTTATGGTTGACATTAATTCAAGCAATAACTTTGTATTATCATGCTGCTCTACTGTAGATCTAAATTTAGAAGAATTAGAAAGAAGAAATATATCTTATCTTCCATTTCATTATTTCTTAGATAATAAAGAATATGTTGATGATTTTGGTAAAACTATTCCAATGAAAAAGTTTTATGATGAGATGGTTAAAGGTAAAATGACTAAAACTAGTCAAATTAGTGTTGGGGAATATGTTAATTATTTTACTGACTTTGCACGTGTTGGAAAAGATGTCCTTCATTTAACTCTTTCTAGTGGAATAAGTGGAACAATAAATAATGCTAACGAAGCGGTTAAAATAGTTAAAAAGACTTACCCTAATTTTAAAATTTATATTGTTGATTCTTTAGCTGCTTCTAGCGGTTATGGTTTACTTATGTCTAAACTTAGCGATTATAAAAAAGAAGGACACTCTTTAGAAGAAACTAAAGATTATGCTTTATCTTTAAGATTAAAAATTAATCATCGGTTCTTTTCAACCGATTTAACTTTTTATATTCGTGGAGGAAGAGTTTCTAAAACTAGCGGCAATATTGCTAATATGCTTCATATTTGCCCTCTTTTAAATGTTTCAAACGAAGGTAAACTTATTGTTAGAGAAAAAGTTCTCGGCGAAAAGAAATGTATGCTTAAAATTGTTCAAAAGATGATTGAAAATGCTGATGATGGTTTAGAATATACCGATTATTGTTATATATCTCATTCCGATATTTTAGATGTTGCAACTAAAGTTAAGGATCTAATTGAAGAAAAATTCCCACATCTTAAAAAGAAGGTTAAGATTTTCGATATCGGTACAACAATTGGTGCTCATACTGGACCTGGAACTTTAGCTTTATTCTTTGTTGGTAAAGAAAGAACAGAATAATAGTCTAAAATATTTAATATTTCTTCAATTATTATCAATTATTTTATAATTACTAATAATTTAATTTTTACAATCTTATAACTAAAAAGACGCTAAAAAAATACTAAAAAAAGTTTGTATTTTTCATTAATAATGGTCTTATTTTCTTGTATAATAATTTTAATTGATAAACCATTGTAGGAGAATTTGAAATAATGAAACTCGCTTTAATTGCTCACGATAAAAAGAAAGTTGAAATGATTAGATTATGTCTTAAGTTTAAAGACTGCTTAGAAAAACATACTATTTATGCGACTGGAACTACTGGAAAACTAGTTAAAGAAGCTACTGATTTACATATTAATTGCCTTAAATCTGGACCTTTAGGAGGAGACCAACAAATTGGTTCGATGATTGCTAATGATGAGCTTGATTTGGTAATTTTCTTAAGAGATCCTCTTACTGCTCAACCACATGAACCAGATATCTCAGCTTTACTTAGATTATGTGATGTTACTAATACTCCTTTAGCTACTAATTTAGCTTCTTCAACAATTATTTTAAATGCTTTAAAAGAAGATCACATAAAATCTAAAGAAGAATTAAATAAAGAAGAAACTATTCGTTCTTTAGATTTATAAGCATTTAAAATAATAAATAAAATAATTAAATTATGGGAAATGAAGTAAAAGTTATATTATCTTCTAAAACTTTATTAGTTTTAGAAGAAGATGCTAAAAAAGGTGACTTTATAGATTTAAATAATTTAAGTCAATATGATCACGGTAATATCGAAAAATTATTTAACGAAGCAGAAAAAGAAAGAATAAATCAGAGAGTAGAAGAACAAGTTAAACTTAAAATTAATGAAATAAATGAAACTAATAACGAAGTTTTAAATAAGAAAAATAATCTTATTACTGAGTTACAAACAAAATTAGAAAGTATCCAAGAAAAATATAAACTTGAACTTAGTAGTGAGGTTGAAAAAACAAGAAATAAGGTTAGTGAAGAAAAAGATCAAACAATTTCTAAACTTAATTTAGAAGTTAATAATTTAACTAACAAAATTAAAAATATCGAAGAACTTCATAAACAAACTTTAGAAAATCTTAAAATTCAAACTGAAAATGAAGTTGAAATTAGAAAAAATAATGAAATAAACGATTATAAACTTAAAATACAAAATCTAGAAAATAATCTTAAAATGCTTAAAGAAAATGAGCAAAATCTAATCAACCAAGAAAAAGCAAAAATAGAACTTGAATTAAATAAACAAATAAATAATCTTAATTTAGAGTTAAGTAATAAAGCAAGAGATAATTTAGAAAAAACTAATGCTCTTACTTTTGAATATAATAAGAAACTTCAAGAAAAAGAAGATAAGATTAAGCAACTTGAAAGACAAAAAAGTGGCTTAAATTCTAAAGTAATCGGTGAAGACTTAGAAAAATGGTGTTTAAATGAATACCAAAATTATGAAAACGCTGGTGCTTTTGCCTTATCAACTTTTTTTAAAGATAATGAAGTTATTCGAAATGAAGATGAAAGTAAAGGTAGTAAAGCAGATTTTGTTTTTAAACACTATTCTTGCTCCGATTATAAAGACGAAAATTTACTTACTTCTATATGTTTAGAAATGAAAAGTGAAGCGATAGATTCAATACATAAAAAAACAAACGCTTCTTACTATAATCAACTTGATAAAAATAGAAAGAAAAAGAATCTTGAATATGCTTTACTTGTTAGCGAACTTGAATGGAACTATGAAAATGATGTACCAATTAGAAAAGTAAATGAATATGAAAAAATGTATGTTGTTCGTCCACCTTTCTTTATTTCATTTATCTCAATTTTAGTAGCTCTTTCTGATAAGTTTAAAGAGTTAAAAATCGAATTAGAAAAAGAAAAAGAAGAATTCAAAAATAAAGAAGATATTATTGAGGAATTTAATAAACTTAAAAAAACATATTTAGAAGATATTATTAATAGACTTGAAAAGAAAATAAAAGACATTAACGAAAATGCTCATAAGATAATTACTAATACAAATAATATTATCAATACTAGTGATGAGATATTAAATTCATTTATTCAAACGATGAGAGATAAAATCGAGCGTTTTGATATTACTATAATCACAAAGAAAATTGATAAACTTGATTCATAATAAACAATATAGGGTAAAAGAATTATGGAAGAAATAAAGATTAAAAAAAGAGACGGTAGTTTAGAAAACTATGATTTTAATAAGATAAAAAGTGCTATTCGTAAGTGTTTTTTATCTTTTAAAGATAGGGAATATAGTGATGATTTATTCGATAATTTAACTTTAGAAGTTGAAAATAAAATTAACTTTTTAGAAGATAAATCTTTGCTTAATGTTGAATTAATTCAAGATTTTGTCGAAAAAACATTAATGGAAAAAGGTTATTTTGAAGAATCAAAAGCTTATATTCTTTACCGTGAATTAAGAAACCAAAAAAGAGAGATTAGAAATAATATTTTAGCTAATTTTAATGAAAAAGATTCATTTAAAGAAGAACTTAATCTCACTTTAAACGAAATTGAAAATGATTTTAATGAAACAAATTACTCTTTAGATAAATTAGAAAATAAGTTTAATTCTTTTTTATTTTCTTCGATTTCATTTAGCGATAAAAAGAAAGCCTTAATTAGAGCTAGTATGGAACTTACTTCAATGGATGCTCCGAAACGGGAATTTATTTCAGGAAGAATCTATATTTTATCTTTTTATGATGATTTAAAAGAAACATTAAAGAGTAAAGATATTAATGATAATTATTTAGATAAATTCAACTATCTTATTTCAAAAAACCTTTATTATTCTAAACTTAGAGAAAAATATAGTGATGAAGAACTTATTCTAGCTTCAAGTTTTATCAATAAAGATTATGATAAACTTTTAACTTATTCATCTTTTGAACTTTTATTTAAAAGATATTTAGTAAAAGACCACGATTTAGTAGTACTTGAAACTCCACAAGAAATGTTTTTAGGCTTAGCTCTACATTTAATGATGAATGAAAAAGTTGACCGACTTAATAAAGTTAAAGATTTTTATAATATCTTAGCTTCTTTAAAAGTTACAATGGCTACCCCAACAATCCTTAACGGACGTAAACCTTATCATCAACTTTCTTCTTGTTTTGTCGATACTGTCCCAGATTCTTTAGATGGTATTTTTAGATCGATTGATAACTTTGCAAAAGTTTCTAAATTCGGCGGAGGAATGGGCTTATATTTAGGAAAAGTTAGAGCTAATGGTGCACCTATTAGAGGTTTTAAAGGAGCAGCCGGAGGCGTAATTCGTCGGATTAGAATTATTAATGATGTTGCTGTAGCAGTTGATCAACTTGGTGTAAGAAGTGGAGCCTGTGCATGCTACTTAGATGCATGGCATAAAGACTTACCAGAATTTTTACAACTTCGCACAAATAATGGTGATGAAAGAATGAAAGCTCATGATATTTTCCCTGGAATTTGCTATCCTAATTTATTCTGGGAATTATGTAAAAAAGATTTAAATTCTAAATGGTATTTACTTGATCCTTACGAAGTTCATGCTGTTAAGGGTTATTATCTAGAAGATTATTATGGTGAAGAGTGGGAAAAAAGATATTTAGATTGTGTAAATGATTTTGGAATTTCAAAAAGAGAGTTTGTTATTAAAGATTTAGTTAGGTTAATTATTAAGTCTTTAGTTGAAACTGGAACTCCATTTACTTTTAACCGTGATATTGTAAATAAATATAATCCAAACAAACATGCTGGAATGATTTATTGCTCTAATCTTTGCACGGAAATTGCTCAAAATATGTCTCCAATTACTTTGAAGAAAAGAGAAATAACAATGAAAGATGGAGAAAAGGTAGTAGTTGAAGAAACTATTCCAGGTGATTTTGTTGTCTGTAATCTTGCATCTTTAACTCTAGGAAATATCGATATAAATAATAAAGAAGAATTAGAAAAGATTATTTCGATTACTGTCAGAGCTTTAGATAATGTTATTGATTTAAATTTATATCCTCTTCCTTATGCCAAAATTACTAACAAAAAGTATCGTGCAATTGGTTTAGGGGTTAGTGGCTATCACCACATGTTAACTAACAACATGATTAAATGGGAAAGTGAAGAACATTTAGATTTTGTCGATAAAGTATTTGAAGATATATCTTATTTTGCTATAAAAGCTAGTAACAAACTTGCTAAAGAAAAAGGCAAATATCAACTATTTGAAGGAAGCGACTTTGACAACGGAGATTTCTTTACTTTAAGAAATTACACTTCTCCTAGATGGATCGAACTTAAAAAAGAAGTTCATGAATCTGGTTTAAGAAATGCTTATTTAATTGCAATTGCTCCAACTTCATCAACTTCAATAATTTCTGCAACCTCTCCGGGAGTTGACCCAATTATGAAAAAATTCTTCTACGAAGAGAAAAAGGGTGAAATGATACCTCGTGTAGCTCCATCTTTATCTATTAAAAATTTCTTTATTTATAAAGATGCTCATATTATTGATCAAGAATGGATTATTAAAGCAGCTGGAAGAAGGAGTAGACACGTTGACCAAGCTACTTCAATGAATTTATATATCACAAATGATTTTTCAATGAAGCAAATTTTAAATTTATATATCCATGCTTATGAAAATGAAGTTAAATCTATCTACTATGTTAGATCTAAATCTTTAGAAGTAGAAGAATGTGAATCATGTGCTTCTTAATATTATTTAAATAGGAGAATTAAAATGGAAAATAAGAAGTTAGTTAGAAAGGCACTTTTTAATCCTAGTGGGGATATAGAAGTTGCTAAAAGAAAAATGATTGGTGGAAATACAACCAATTTAAATGACTTTAATAATATGAAATATTCATGGGTTTCTCCATGGTATAGACAAGCAATGAATAATTTCTGGATTCCGGAAGAAATTAACCTTTCTCAAGATGTTAAAGATTACCGCGTTAAACTTTCTAAAGCTGAAAAAAGAGCTTATGATAAAGTCCTATCTTTCTTAGTATTTTTAGATTCAATTCAAACAGCAAATTTACCAAACGTTGGTGAATTTATTACTGCAAATGAAGTTAACTTATGTCTAAACATTCAAAACTTCCAAGAATCAATTCATTCTCAAGCTTATTCCTATATGCTTGATACAATTTGTTCACCAACTGAAAGAGAAGAAATTTTATATCAACGGAAAGATGATGAGCATCTTTTAAGAAGAAATAAATTTATCGGTGATAATTATAATGAACTAGTTTTACATAAAGATTATCACACTCTTTTAAAAGTAATGTGTGCTAACTACATTTTAGAAGGAGTTTATTTTTATTCTGGATTTATGTTTTTCTATAACCTTGGAAGAAACGGTAAAATGCCTGGTTCAGTTCAAGAAATTAGATATATTAACCGTGACGAAAATACTCACCTTTGGTTATTTAGAAATATTATTAACGAACTTCAAAAGGAAGAAGCATGGTTGTTTGATAATGAAACAATCGAAATTCTTAGAGGCATGATTAAAGAAGGCTGCGAACAAGAAATGGCTTGGGGAAAATATATTATCGGTAACGATATTCCTGGATTAAACGAAGAAATGGTCGATGATTATATCAAATATTTAGGAAATAGAAGATGTATGGATCTAGGATTTGAACCAATCTATGAAGGTCATAAAGAAGAACCATCATCAATGAAATGGGTTAGCGAATATTCAAATGCGAATATGATTAAAACCGATTTCTTTGAAGCTAGATCTACCGCATATGCTAAATCTAGTGCAATAAAGGACGATTTAGATTAATTTTGTCTTGACCTAAAGTTAACTTTAAGCGTTACAATAATATTATTAGCTTCGCTAAAGGAGAAATTTATGAGTGAAAACAAATCTAAGGTTTATTGGAGTGATCTTAGAGCTCCAATGGGTGATAACCTTTTAAAGAAATTAGAAAGAGTTATTCTTGCTGCTGGAATTGAAAATATTGATTTTAAAGATAAGTTCGTTGCTATCAAAATGCATTTTGGTGAACTTGGCAATATGTCATATATTCGTCCAAATTATGCAAAAGTTGTAGGAGATATCGTTAAAAGACTTGGTGGTGAACCATATCTAATCGATTGCAATACTCTTTATACCGGGAAAAGATGGAACGCAGTTGACCATCTTGAAAATGCTAGATTAAATGGTTTTACTTATGCTACAACTGGAATGGAAATTTTAATTGGCGATGGCTTAAAAGGAAACTCAGAAATTGGTGTTTCTTGTCCAGAAAACGATTTATGCAAAAGCCCACTTATAGGAAAAGATATTGTTGATAGCGACATTATTATTTCTTTAAACCATTTTAAAGGTCATGAAGGTGCTGGATTTGGTGGAGCACTTAAAAATCTTGGTATGGGATGTGGCTCAAGAAAAGGTAAAGAAGATATGCATAGTGCTTCCCAAGCAAAAGTTTTAAGTGAGAAATGTATTGGCTGTAAAAAATGTAGCACGGTTTGTAATCACGATGCTCAAGTATATGAAAACAGAAAATGCGTCATTGATTTAAATAAATGTGTTGGATGTGGAAGATGTGTTGAAGTTTGTCCAACCCATGCAATTGAATTTATTAATGAAGATTCAAATGTCATTTTAAACTATAAGATTGCTGAATATGCAAATGCAGTCATGAAAAATAAACCAACTTTCCATATTTCATTAGTTATGGATATTTCGCCTTTCTGTGATTGTCATGGAGAAAATGATACTCCAATTACTCCATCGGTTGGTTTCTTTGCTTCTTTTGACCCTGTTGCTTTAGACAAAGCTTGTGCCGATAAAGTAAACTCAATGCCTGTAAATGAAAATTCGATGTTAAGTGATTTAAGAGCTCATTTAGAAGAGCATCATCATGATTATTTCCATACTATTTTCCCAACTACTGAATGGGAAGCTTGTATTAGAAGAGCTAAAGAACTTAACCTTGGAACTGATGAATACGAATTAATTTACATAAAATAATTGTTTAATAAATTACAATTTATGAATGGTTCGATAATAGATTATCGAACCATTTTGATTCATTGAAGAAGTTGTTTTAAAAAAATCATTTATGGATTATAATTGAAATATAATTAAAAAGGAGACAGATAATATGAAAGTGATTAAAGCACTTGGTAGAACTTTTTGGACTATCGTAAGCATCGTATTGCTACTTGTTGCAGTTTTGTGCGTACTTTTACTCTCACCTCAAGTAGTTTCTAGAGCTGAAATTACAATTGTTACCATGACTGCATTAGGTATTGTAACCGTGACTTTCCCAACATTTTCTGGTATTTTTGGTGGTAATGTTGAATTTACTTCAACAGTAGAATCCTATGTAAATGGTGAACAAGTTACTGATCCAATTGTTTCAACCGGGCAATTTCAATTAAACTTTGACTATTTTGCTTTGATTGGTGTCGTTTTAGGCGTTATTGGCGTACTTATTGCTATAATCTTCTATAGAAAGAAAGCACTTCTTGGAGTCTCTTCCTTATTCACTTTAGCTTCAGCAGTCATTCTTGGATGTCAAGGATTAACATTCTCTTTCGTTAATCCAGATATTGCTACTCTTGTAGAACAAGGAACAATTGAAGGCTTATTAGAAACATCTTGTTTCTCTGTAGGTGGAATTATTTTTGCAATCTGTATGGGTATTTTATTCTTAATGTCACTCGTAAGATTCTTCTTAGTCAAAAGCAAATCAAGTAAATAAACATTAGTAAATGAAAATTATAAAATAGAACATCAGATTCGATGTTCTATTTTAAAAATTTAATAAAAAATTTACATTTTATTTATTTCATCCTTGATATAATTAAATAAGCAAAGGAATTTTAATTATGGAAAAATCTGTTTCTAACGGACCAAAGAAATTAAAACTTAATTATAAAAGAACGATAATTATTGGTTTTGCTTTCTTCGGTATTTTACTTTTATGGCAAGTATATGATACTTGGTGCCCTACTTTCTTAACGGAGTTATTTAAAGAAGCCTTTGGTTTAACTAATGAAGAAGAAGTTCAATATCTTGTCGGTATTGTTATGGCTTTTGATAACTTAGCTGCTTTGATTTTGCTCCCTATATTTGGACATTTATCCGATAAAACCAAGTCTCCTATTGGTAAAAGAATGCCTTATATTTTAGTCGGTACTTTTGTATGTGCGGTTGCTTTCCCATTTATTCCGCTTTTATTCCATTATCATAATGTTGGCGGAACAATTGCTTTAATGGCAATCGTTGTTATATTTTCAATGATGTATCGTAACCCTGCTGTTTCTTTAATGCCTGATATGACTCCAAAACCTTTAAGAAGTAGAGCTAATGGTATTATCAATATTATGGGTTATATTGGTGGCGCTTTTGCAACAATTGTTGGTATTTTCTTTGTTTTAAGTGATTATTTAGATATTAATGGTGAAGGTGGCTGGGCAGCTAATAATATTTGGGTAATTGAAATACCATTTTTAATTGCTTCAATCTTAATGATTATTTCTGCTTTAGTTTTAATTTTTAAGATTAACGAAAATAAAATTGAAGAAGAAATGAAAGATGAACTTAAACTTGGTGAGGAAATGACTGAGTTAAAAGAACAAGTTAATGATGATAAACCTCTTTCTAAAGGCAATAAAATCATGCTTATTTTAATTCTTTTGGCCGAATTCTTCTGGTTTATGGCTGATAATGGTATAGGAACTTTTATGACTAACTATACTATCTATTACTTTGGCGCTTCATCATCTTCTAGTATGATAAATACTATTGTTGGTGGAGTTGGTTCAGTTATTGGGTTTGCAGTTGGCGGAATTATCGCAGCAAAAATTGGAAGAAAATGGACGATTGTTTCTGGACTTTCTTTAACTTTAACTTCCTATGTAGTTTGGGGTATATTAGCTGCAACTTTATTTACTTTCCAACCAGGCAGTGGAACATTCCCATTTTATTTATACATCATTTGGTTCATTAAAGGATTTGGCATGTCTTTAGTTCATGTTAACTCTTATCCAATGGTTGTTGAACTTTGCAATTCCAAGAAAATTGGTAAATTTACTGGATATTATTATGCTTCGAGTATGGCCGCTCAAACAGTAACCCCAATTGCTTTAGGTTCTATTTTGCTTATTCCAAGCTTTGATTTTGGAATTTTACCTTACTATGCTATTGGTTGTGTTACTATTTCTTTAATAGTTTTCTTATTAATTAAAAATGTTAAATCAACAAAAGTTGGTTTTAAAAAAGGGCTTGAAGCTTTAGATCAAGATTAATTTATGAAAAAAGTAGAAGTTTTAAAAAGAATAAATCCCAAATTTTTAAATGGTGTTGCTCATAGAGGATATCATAATGAAAAATTTACAGAAAATGGTTTAAATGCTTTTAAAAACGCCTTAGATAATGATCTTGCGATTGAACTTGATGTCCACTTAACGAAAGACAATGAACTTATAGTTTGTCATGATCCTAATTTAATTAGAACAACTTCAAAAGAAGGTATTATTGAAAACTTAACATTGGAAGAAATTAAAACAAATTATCTTTTAAATGATGGAGAAAAAGTTCCTACTTTAAAAGAAGTTTTAGATTTAATTGATGAAAAAGTTCCAATGGTAATAGAACTAAAACCTGATACTAATACAAAAAATTATAAGAAGTTAGCTCTACGAGTTATGAAAGAACTTGAAAGAGTTAAAGATAAAGCGAACTTTATTATTATTTCTTTTTATCCTCAATGTTTACTTCCAATTAAAAAATATAATTTTGTTAGATGCTTATTAATTGCTCAAAAATATGAATGGATTTTTAATTTAAGATTCTTATTTGAAGGGCTTGATATTGATTATCATTATTTTAATAAGAATAAAAAATATCAAAAATTAGTAAAAAATCAATTTATGATGGCATGGACTATTG
Source organism: uncultured Bacilli bacterium (assembly GCA_944350425.1). GTDB lineage: Bacteria > Bacillota_I > Bacilli_A > RFN20 > CAG-826 > Onthovivens. The sequence continues at coordinate 12,367 of CALVOX010000002.1, read as the reverse complement.
AAGATAAAGAAACTTTTAAAGAAGTATCAAAATATGTTGATAGTGTAACATTTCAATATATTGATAAAGATGATTTGAAAAATTAAAAATATTGATAGTCAAGCAAAAGTTTAAACATTTAAAATTCACGATAATTATCGTGAATTTTTGTTTAGTTCATAGCCGGATTAATAACTTATGTGTCAATTAAAAAATCGTCGTTTTTTTGTTTGATTACACCTTGTTTTAAGATATAATAGTGAGCATGGAACAAGATGTTTTATCGATGAATACCGATAAGATTTTAGATACAAAGAAAACTAAAACTAAACGTATATTTGAGATAGATTTTTTAAGAGGATTTGCTATTTGTTTAATGGTAATGGATCATCTATTTTGGAATATTTCAAACTTTATCGCTTATTGGTTTAATACAGGTGTAGTTCATTCTAATGGAATTTTATATAACCTTCCAAATGATTTAGGACAAGTAATACCTGATTGGTTATTTAATTATATGACCGCTGGGAACTGGTATATTTACTGGGATGTAAGAGAAGCAGTTAGGATTGTAATTTTATTTATATTTTTTGTCGTAAGTGGAATATCTTTTACTTTATCAAAAAATAATTTAAAAAGAGGTGGATTAATTCTTGGAGGAGGGATTCTTGTTTCTCTTGTAACTTTCTTTTTAGCTTATTTTGGAGCAATACCAGCTAGTAATTTTATTCCATTTGGCGTTTTATCTTGCTATGGTTTTATTATTATCTTCCTTTATTTTGTTGATTTGATATTAAGAAAGATAATATATCGAAAGAAAGTAGTTTCTAGTGTAAGCAAAGAAGAAGTAGATAATAACTATTATCGAATTAGTTTAATTACTACCTTTGTTTTATTATTCTTATTTATTTTTATCTCATCAATAATTGATTTATCATCATATTCTTTTACTTTCCGTAATATTCATGATGTTAAAGAAGTATTACTACAAATTGTTTCAAATATTTTTGGATTTGCAAATGTTAGTGGTGATTATTTTCCAATATTTCCTTACATCAATTATTTTTTAATTGGTATTATTCTTGGTAAAACAGTATATAAAAATAAAGAATCATTATTTAAACACGATTTAGATTATTTTGATCTTAAAAGAGATCAAAATAATAATAATCAGGCTAAACTAGAATATTTTTATAACTTGTCTTCATATAAGAAATTTAACTATAAACTTAAAAACATAATGAATAAGTTTTTTGTTAAACCTATTTGCTTTGTAGGGAGAAAAACTATTTGGGTATATTTAGCACATATTCCAATTATTACTCTAATTCATGCTATTTTATTTTTTATCGCAGGATTTAGTTTAAATTTATAGTTAAAGGAAGAAAACAATGAAAAAAAGTAAATTACATATACAAGCAGAAAGAAAATACGAGTTTTTAGAACTTCAAAATAAAACACTTTATGAAGCTATAAAAGATAGCGCTTTAACTTATCCAAAAAGAAAAGCTTTTTATTTTAAAGGAAAATATTATAGTTATACTTTCTTACTTAAAAGAGTTAACCAATATGCTGCAAGTTTAAAATCTTTGGGTTTTAAAAAGAATGATGTTATTACTATTTGTCTACCTAATGTTCCTGAAAGTTTATATTTACTTTATGGAACAAACCAAATAGGGGCCATTGCTAATATCATTCACCCTTTAATGGGCAAAAAACAACTTGAAGAAATTATGCTTAAAGTTGGTTCTAAAATACTTTTTATTTTAGATACTCGTTATAATGATTTTAAATATTTAGAAGATAAATTTGGTATAAAAGTTTATCCTATTTCCCCTGTTAGTGAATCGAATCTTATTTTAAAAGAAGGTTATAAATTACTTAATAAAAAAGATTTAAATTACGTTCCAACATTTAATACGACTAAGTTTAGAAAAGCTGAGCCTTTACCAGCAAATAACTTCGATAAAGATTATTTAAGGGACTCTATTTATCTTCATAGTGGTGGAACAACTGGAACCCCTAAAACTATTGCTTTAAGTTCCTCTTCAATTAATACTTTGATTGGTGATGCTTTTAATATTCTAGCTATTGATAAAGGTGAAATCGCTTATATTTTGAGTGTTCTTCCAATGTTTCATGGCTTTGGTTTATCTATTTGCATACATATTGCTTTAGCAATTGGTGGCTGCGATATGTTAATGCCTAAATTTTCATCTAACGAAGTAGTTAAATTAATAAAGAAAGATCGTTGCAGTTTTATTGTTGGCATTCCAACCCTTTTTGAAGCACTTTATAGAAATAAAGGCTTTAAAGGCAAAAAGTTACAAAATTTAATTGAATGTTTTGTTGGAGGAGATTTTGTTAACCAAAATTTACTTGATAAATTTAATAATAGAATTAAAGAAAATGGTGGTCAATGTCGTTTATTTACAGGTTATGGTTTAACCGAAACCGTTACTGTTTGTATGGTAAATAATTTTTATGAACATAAAGAAAGAAGTATCGGAAAACCTTTAAAAAGAGTAAAAGCACTTGTAGTTGATGAAAATTTAAATGTTTTACCTCCAAATAAAGAAGGCGAAATTGTTGTTGGTGGACCTTATTTGATGAATGGATATCGTTTTGATTCGGAAGAACAAAATAATAATGTATTTATCACAATTAATGGTGAAAAATATGTCCGTACTGGCGATTATGGATATGTTGATGAAGATGGATTCTTCTTTTTTAAGCAAAGAATTAAAAGATTAATTAAAGTTAATGGAATTAATATTTTCCCTAATGATATTGAAAATGTTTTATCTAAACTTGATTTTATTTTTGAAAGCGCTGCTATTGGAATTCAAGATAATAAAAGAGGAGAAATGGTAAAATTATTTGTAGTTTTAGAAAGAAATAATCATATTGCAAAAGAAGATGCTAGTAAAAAAATTAATCAAACCATTGTTGATAATTGTTCAATTTATGCTAAACCAAAAGAAATAGTTTTTATTGATTCTTTACCTAAAACATTAATCGGAAAAATTGATTATAAAGAGCTTAAATAAAATAAAAAGCGAATATCTAAATTAACAGAAACTTTATTTAGTTTATTTGAACATCAATCTAAAGACAATTTTTGGTTAAACCGCCACATAAAAGACAAGTAGCATATTAAAAAGCATCATAAGACACATAATGCTATGGTTTAATAAATAATCGATTAATTTACAAAATTTAATATAAAATTGTAACGTAATTATATTTTTATTTTACTTCATTAAAATAAACTATAAATTCTGAATATTCATTTTCTTTGGAATTAACTTCAATTTTATAATGGTATTTTAAAGCAACGTGTTTTACTATAGCTAAACCTAAACCTGTACCTTCTTCATTAACTTGAAGAGCTTCTTTACTACGTTTAAATCTAGTAAATATTTCTTCTTTTTCACTATCTTTTATTCCTATACCATCATCTTTAATTCTAAAGTAATCATCATTTAATTCTATTTCAATATGTCCACTATTTTTATCGTATTGAATAGCATTTATTATTAAATTTCTTAATAAAGTATCTAAATCATTATGATCAATATAAAGAATTACACCATCTTTTAGATTTAGATTTAATGTAATATTTTTTTCTTTAATTTTATATTCATTATCTTCTAATATTTTAGAAATAACATTATTTACATTAAGATATTCTAAAATAGTATAATTTTCACTATTATTTTCTAAAGAAGAAAGATAAAGCATATTAGAGATTAATTCTTTCATTCTTTTAGCATTTTTTAAAATTGATTTATTAGCATTATCAAGTTCTTCTTTGCTTGTTAATAAATCATTATCAATCATTTCGCTATAAGCGATAATTGAAGTCAAAGGTGATTTAAGTTCGTGAGAAGAATTTTGGAAAAATTCTTTTTTAGTTTTTATCATTTCTTTTAATTTAGTAATATCACTAATGACAATGATGATAATTGATGAATTTTGGTCTAAGTAAGAAGAAGTTTTAATAAAATTAAATTCATAAATTTTATTATTAGATAAAACTTGTTCAAAAGATAAAGTAGTATCTTTATTAGATACATTAGATAAAGAAGAAATGTATTCTTCAAACTTAAGTGGGAACATTAAATATTTATAAGATTTATTTAATATTTCTTCTTTATCTAGGTTTAATAGTTTTAATACGAAATCATTTATCATTATTACATTATTATCGTTATTTAAAACTATTAAACCTTCATTAATATTATTAATGATGTATCTAATTCTTTCTTTTTCAATCTTTAAATCTTTAATATTATCTAAGATTAATAATCTGGTATTATCTATTGTTTCACTAAGTACTTTAAATTCATCATTATTATAAGTAAGTACATCATTATTTATATTATTGTTACTCTTATTATTAGTAATATCTAAGTTATTTTCATTAAAATTAATTATATTACTTAATTTATTTACTTCACTTTGAAGTAAATAAATATTCTTTTTATATACTTTTCGTAAATATAAATAATATAAGAAATTAAGCAAAATAACTAAGATTGAACCAAAAATAAGTACATAGATTGATGCTTGGATAATATTAGATCTAAGTAAACCTACTCTTATATAATAAGATGAATTAGATGCTACATAATAAAGAACATCTTCTTTAAGGGTATTCGATTTTTTATAGTAATAGGAGTTTAAGTTATCTTTCATTTCCTCTAGACGATCTTCGTTATAAGGATTAGCATCAATATTATTTACTTCTAAAACAACTTCATTAGAATCTAATGGAATAATTGTTACTCTAAAATGTAAGATTTCTTTATATTCGTTATAGATTAAATCTTTATCATCAGTTGAATTAAATTTAAGAGCAATATCATTACCATAAGTGAATAAATCTTCTTTAGCATTATTTTCATTAATAAAATAAGTAACACTAAAGCATGTAAAAAGTAGAAGTATAGAAAGAATTATATTGATTAATAAATTGAAAAATAGCCCTCTTTTATTCATTTTTTAGTCTATAGCCTTCTCCATAAAGCGTGATGATATATTCATCTTTATTACTTGAAAGTTTATCTCTAATCGCCTTAACATGAACATCAATTACTCTAGATTCATAAGGCTTATCTTCTCTAGTAGTCCCCCAATAAGCTTTAAAAAGTTCATCTCGAGAAACAACTCTATCTTTATTTTTGAGCAAATAAAGCAAAATCTTAAATTCATTGGTAGTAAAAGAAATAAATTTATCGTTTTTCTTTACTTCAAATTTCTTAGGATAAATCTCTAAGTCTTTATATTTTAAAACTTCATCCTCTTCATGTCTTCTTTTTTTAGCGTTAACTCTTGAAATTAACTCTAAAACTTCAAAAGGTTTTGAAATATAATCATCAGCACCTAAATCTAACATATCAACTTTGGATACAATAGAATTTTTAGCACTAATAACTATAATTTCAATATTTTTATTTGATGAATCACTTCTAATTCTTTTTAAAACATCTTCCCCGCTCATATCTGGTAACATCAAATCAAGAAGTACCATGTTTGGTTTAATATTATCAAAAGCTTTGAAAAAACTAGTGGCATCATAAAAAGATACGACTTCATTGCCATTTTTAGTTAAAATAATATTGATAACTCTTGATATTTCTTTATCGTCCTCAAGAGAATAAATTATATAGCTCATAATTAAATTATATTATATTTCTATCCTTATAAAATCCTGATTTGATATAAATAGCCCATTCAGCAACGTTAGAAGCATGATCTGCTATTCTTTCAACATATTTGTTTAATAAAGTATAGAAAATGATGAATTCATCGTCGAGATTTTTATCTTTTTTAAGTTCAGGAAGAAGATTTAAAATATCTAAGTAAGTTGTATCAATTAAATCATCATTTGCAATAACTTGATTAGCTAAAGCAACATCGCCTTTAATTAAAGCATCGATTGAATTATCTACCATTTTTAAACATTCATTGATCATGAAATCAAGCTTAGGAATTCTAATATTTTCTCTAAATTTAGCTAAAGAATAAGTACACCATGCAATGTCTTCTGCGTGGTCACCAAGTCTTTCTAAATCTTCAACAACTTTAAAATAACCAGTTAATTTTCTTAAATCAGTAGCAAAAGGCCTTTCTTTTAGGATTGAAAGAAGACATTCTTCTTCAATTTTTCTTTCATAAGCGTTAACTTTTGCATCATCGATGAAATTTTCTTTGTTTAAATCTTTATCGAAATAGAAAGAAAAGGCAAAATGAAGTGATTCTTTAACGAATTTAGCCATTTCTAATAATTCTAATTCTGTTTTTTCGATATCCATATAAATTTCCTTTCAATATTATATAAAGTATTAACTAAATTTACCTGTGATATAATCTTCACTCTTTTTATTTTTAGGACGAGCAAAGAATTCTTCTGTCTTATTAAATTCTACAAGTTCGCCAAGCATAAAGAAAGCAGTATAATCAGAAATTCTTGCGGCTTGTTGCATGTTATGAGTGACGATAATAATTGTATATTTTTCTTTAAGTTTTTTAATTAATTCTTCAATTTTTTGTGTTGCAATAGGGTCAAGAGCAGAAGTAGGTTCATCCATTAGAATAACATCCGGAGACATTGCAATACATCTAGCGATACAAAGTCTTTGTTGTTGACCACCACTTAATGATGACCCAGAAATATTTAATCTATCACTAACTTCATCATATAAACCGACGTCTTTTAATGAATTTAAGACAATTTTGTCCAATTCTTTTTTATCTTTAAGACCTTGGCATTTAGGGCCATAAGCAACATTGTTATAAATTGACATTGGAAATGGGTTAGGTTGTTGGAAGACCATACCTACCTTTGATCTAAGTTCAATTGTATTAAAAGAATGAATTTCTTTATTTTTATATAGAATTTGTCCATCATAAGAAGAATCTTGAATAAGTTCATTCATACGGTCGAAACACCTTAAAAGGGTAGATTTACCACAACCAGAAGGACCAATAAATGCAGTAACTTTATTTTTAAATATTTCAAGATTAATATCTTTCAAGGCTAATTTGGACTTTTTATCGTAATAGAAATTAAAGTCTTTAACTTCAAACATTACTTGTTCATTAGTATATTCCTTAGAATAAGGTAATTTATCATTACTTATCATCTCATTATTTAAAGAAGTATTATTTTCTTTCTTCTTATTTTTGAATAGGTTTAACATTTTGTTTAACTCCTTTTGTCTTTCTTTTGTTTAATAAAATTGGTATGACTTTAGAAATAATCGATAATACTAAAACCACGCACAAAATCATGATTGAGATAGCACAAGCTTGTCCATATGCTGGATGTTCACCGCTTAAAATATACCAAATATGAACAGCCAAAGAAGTGTTTGAAGAGGTTAATGATGGGGCAGCTGTAATTAAAGTACCCATTGCAAAAACTAATGCAGCACTTTCTCCGATTGCTCTACCAATAGATAAGATAGCGGCATTTAAAATACCATCTAAAGAATTTGGAATAATGATTTTAAAGATTGTTTGGAAATTTGAAGCTCCTAAAGCTAAAGAACCTTGAATTAATGAAGGGTTAATTGACTTAATCGATTCCTCAACTGTTTTAACAATAGTAGGAAGCAAAATTAAGGTTAATGTTAATGAACCTGTAATAACGTTTCCTCCAACCGCACCAGTCATTGAAGACATAATAGGAATAAATATAGCAGCACCAACAAGACCAAAAATAATTGAAGGAATACCACTAGACATATCAACTAAAGATCTTAAAATTCTAGTTAATCGAGTGTTTTTAGCATAATATGCTAAATAAATTGCCCCACCAACTCCGAGAGGTAATGAGAATATAATTGTAAATAGAATTAAAATAACCGTTGTAATTAATGAAGACCTAATTCCACCACCAAGAGTTTTAAAATCACTATCTTGAATTGCAATACCTTGCTCTAAAGTAGAAACTATTGCTTCAGCTCCGCCTTCATCATTACCAAATACAGTAATATACATTCCATCGCTTGTTTTAACGGTGATGTAATTGATATAGAAATCAGGTGTGATTTGAAAGATCGATTTATCATCAGCTCTAATGATTTCATCATTAAATGGAGAATTAACACTTATTTCTGAAATATAATAAATATCATTTTGATCATTATCTTTCTTAGTTTTAATTCCTATACCCCATTTATCGCTATAAACCGTATCTTCATAACGCATTAAATCAGAATAATCTCTATTTTCATCTAAAACAAACTCACTATCAGTTTTTAATGTAACTGAAGATTGTGCATAATTTGTTGAAATAAAATTAGCAGTTAAATAAGGAGAGCCTTCAATCAAGACATAACCTATAACAAGAGCTAGGATTAAGACACATAAAAATGAGAAAATAGATGTAATACCATTAGTAAAATAGTCTTTAAATCTTCTATTTTTAATGTTTCTTGAAACTATATCACTTAAAGAAATAGACTTATTATTTTTATTTTTGGACATAGTCATTTACCTTCCTAAAATGGTCTAAAAATCTTTTGATTAAGCCATTTTTTTGTTTATCTTTGTTGTAATTTTTAATCGCATTTAAAATTAAATTAGTAATAATAATGATTAACATTAAGACGATACCTAATGAAAATCTAACATCATAGCCTAAACCGCTTGCTTCTCCAATACCACTTAACATAGAAGAGGCAATAGTTGATCCTGGCATAAAGATATTATAGAATCCGGAACCTTCACTAGTATTACCAATAACCATTTGAATAGCTGTAGCTTCACCTAAAGCTCTACCAATACCTAAAATAATTCCAGCAAAAATACCAGATTTTGCACCTTTTAAGATAACTTTTAAGTTTGTTTGAGCTTTTGAAGCTCCTAAAGCTAAGGAGCCATTAATTTGAGATTGAGGAACAGCATTTATTGCACTTATCGATAAGGTAGTAATTGTTGGAATCGACATAATTGCAATAACTATTGCTGCACTTAAAATAGAAGAACCGCCATAAGTTTGAGTACCAAAAGCCTCTGCAATTTCTCTTACCATTGGACAAATTATACCCATACCAAAAAGACCAAAAATAACTGAAGGAATAGAAGCTAATAAGTCAACAGCGCTTCTAATAACTAAAGATAAGCCTTTTGGAGCAATTTTAGCTATAAATAATGCAGCAAAAATAGAAGTTGGAACACTAATAATTAAAGAGAGTAAAACAACATATAAAGTTGTTAAAACTAAAAAAGGTACCCCACCCATTCCATTATAAGTCCATCTTGAAGAAGTAAAGAAAGCAATGATATCTTGTTTTAAGATTTCTCCATCTGTTCCATAGTTATAAATAAATGGTTGGACACCTTTGATGATAATAAAAACAACCGAAATAATAATAATTGAAGAAGCTAGAAGTAGCAAAAAGAATAAGATAGCATGTAGTATCTTATCACCAACAATTTTTCTTTTATTTTTATTATCTAATTTATTTCTAGATAATTGATTTTCCATAACCGAAGTATTATTTACATTTTTATTAATTTAATTTACATTGTTAACTTTTGCTTAACATTTTGAAGTAATTTTTTTGACCCAAATGCAATACATCTGGGTCAAAAAATATTTAGGAGTTTTAAATAAATATATTTATAAATTATTCAGCTAATTCAGCCCAAGTTGTGATTTCGCCTTTGTAGATTGAAGCTAAAGTTTCTGGTGTAGCATCACTAATTGCAGTATTTTGAGCATTAACAATAGCAACAACAGCATCTTTACACATAATACCATGGACATTGTTTTCGCTTAAAAGTGCAAGTTCATCATCTTTGATTTCTCTTGAAAGGAAACCTAAATCAGAAATAACACCATTTTTACCTTCAGTAACACCTGGAACAGCATCACCAGAACCTGTTTGGTTCATAGGAATTGTAATGTTTTTGTTTGGAATTGCACCAAGGAATTTATCAATTAAGGCAGTAACAACTTTTTCAACTGAAGTAGAACCACATGTTCTAATTTCAACAGTTTCACTTCCACTTAAGACAGGGTATTTAGCAATTAAGTCATCTAATGTAGAGGAAGAAGCAGTTGATTCTAAGATACCACCTGCAGATTGAATAGCGTTTTTACCTTCACTTGTTTCCATGAATTCAAGGAAAGCATGAGCAACATCACTTCTATTTTGAGCATCTGCTGAAGTATCAGCGCTATAATCTCTAATAACATAGTTGAAGTTTCTATTTAATTCATAAGAACCATCAACAACTGTTTTTGTTGAAGCTTCAACACCTTTGAATGTTAATGCTTTAACATCTGTATTTCCTTCTAAGCCGTCTAATGAACAGTAACCGATGCCGTATTCATCAGCAGCAATTTTTGACATCATATCAGCATTTGATGTAGGTTTTGCTGGGTTAACACCTTCGTTCCATAAGTCTTCTTTTGCAACATCACTATAACCAATACCTTCGAAGAAGCATTCTCTTGTACCGCTACCTGCTTCTCTTGAATAAAGAGAAATATTTTTTGATGTATCAAAACCTGATGTAGTATTTCCACCACAAGAAGCTAACATCATACCTGCTCCAATAAGAGCAACAACTAATAAATTCTTTTTCATAAATTTCTTTTTTAACCTCGTAATTAAAATTTACGGCGTTATTATAAAAATCCAGAAAATAAAGATATATCACATAAAAGTAAATGAATGTTAAGAAATTGTAAAGAATATAAATTTATTGCATTATTATCGTAAAATTTGAGGGTTAAATTTTTAAAAATTATTAGAAAAATTATAAATAGTTAATTTATTTCGTCTTATTTTAAATTTTAATTGAATCCAAAAATTAACAATTTATAATATTATTTTGTTTGATTTGGAGGCTTTTATATTAATTAAAGATTTAAGTTGATATTTCTATGACAACGATATTATTAATTGTTATTTATCTAGTATTTATTTCACTTGGTTTACCAGATTCATTAATTGGAACTGCTTGGCCTGCAATTTCGACTTCTTTAAATATAGACGAATCTTTTCAAGGCTTTATTACATCAGCCGTTTCTTTATGCACAATTATTTCTTCTTTCTTTTCTGTTTATATAATAAGAAAGATAAAGACAAGTGGTACATTAGTTCTTTCAATTTCTTTAACAGTGTTAGGCTTAATCTTATTTATTTTAATGCCTAATTTCTATTTACTTTTTATTGCTTGTGTACCTCTTGGATTAGGTGGTGGTGCAATTGATGCTGCTTTAAATAACTATGTAGCTTTACATTATAAGGCTCTCCATATGAACTGGTTACATTCATTCTGGGGTGTAGGAGCAACAATTTCCCCATTAATTATTTCTTATTTTTTAAATAATGATATAAATGGTTGGAGAAAAGGTGGCTTAGTTCTTGCAATTATTCAATTTTCAATACTTATAATCTCTCTTTTATCTATTCCATTATATAAAAGATGTGAAATTATATTTGCTAAAAGAGAAGTAAAAGAAGATAAAAAAGAAGAAAAAGCAGATATTTCAGTTTTTGATACTTTTAGAATAAGAGGAATATTATTTGCTTTATTTGGTTTTTTAGCTTATACCGCGGTTGAATCTTTAACTGGAATGTGGTTTTCTTCCTATGTTCATTTTGGTTTAACTAATCCTGATGGAAGTGCTTTAGTAAGTGAAGCTGAAGCCGCTAAGCGGGGATCATTCTTTTATTTAGGTATTACAATTGGAAGATTTGTTTCTGGATTATTATCTTTAAAAATAAAAGAAAAAAATATGATTCGAATTGGTGAGGCTATTATTGCTATTGGTATCATTTTACTTACAATAAATGTAAGAATATCAATTATTGTTTTACCGATAAGTGTTGTTTTAATAGGACTTGGATGTGCTCCAATTTATCCAGGAATTATTAAAGATACTCCAAATAGATTTAGTGTAAAATATTCCCAAAACGTAATGGGAATTCAGATGTCTTTTGCCTATATTTCTAATTTTATTATTGCTCCAGCTTTTGGATTTATCGCAAAAGCTACATCTTTTAGTTATCTTCCTTATTTTATAATTGCTTTCTTCTTACTTTTAGTATTTGGAAATGAAGGAATCAACTTTAAGATTAAGCATCATAAAGGTGATATTTTAAAACTTAAAACTAATAAATATTAGTTTTTAATTACTTTTTATAAATATTTCTTTTTTTGAACATTACAAGTAGTTTCATAACAATATTATTGATTAGATAATATTTTAACTTTGAATTTTTAGTTATTAAAAACCCCTTTCACTAAACTAAGTTTGTCCAGTAAAAGGGGTACACTTCTGATGTTACCCCAAAATGTTGCACACATTTTTTAAACCAGCACCATAGGTAAATATTTAAATTCTTTTCTGAATGAT
>CALVOX010000001.1 GCA_944350425.1 uncultured Bacilli bacterium | reverse complement strand
TTTTTTAATTGTTTTTAAGTCATACATATAAGTTAAGTCTCCCTTAATTTAATGTCCAACTTTTTGTCCGCATCCCCTTTTGGTTAAATTAATTTTACCTATATCAATTTTTTATTATATTATCAATACTAATTCTTGAAACTACTTATTTTTTCTATGTTATTTAAGCACGAATTGATAATGTGCACAAAAAATGATAAAATTTAAGCACGAGGTTATAATATGCACAAATTACCATTTGATTTAAATTTAGATGATATCGATATCTTAAAAGCTTTATCTAATGCTAATAATAAAATTGGTGAGCTTAATGGATTAGTAAAAGCTTTGCCAAACCCAAATATTATTTTAAATGCTGTTATTTTAGGTGAAGCTAAAGAATCTAGTGAGATTGAAAATATAGTTACGACTTACGACCGTATTTTTAAAGAAATAACTTTAAAAACAAAAGATGCGTCATCAAAAGAAGTAGTTAATTATAGGCAAGCTATTTTACATGGATTTAAGCTATTAAATGATAATGGATTCATCTCAACAAATATGTTAGTTGAAATACATAGAATAATTGAACCTAGTGTTGGAGACATTAGAAAAATTCCTGGCACAGTTATATTAAATACAAAAACTAATGAGATATTACATACTCCACCACAAAATGAATCAAAAATAAGGGAGTATCTATCCAATTTAGAAAAATATATTAATTTTCCTGAATTAGAAAATGCTGATCCTTTAATTAAAATGGGATTGATTCATTTTCAATTTGAATCAATCCATCCATTTCATGATGGTAATGGAAGAGTAGGTAGAATATTAAACATTTTGTATTTAGTTTTGGAACATAAAATAAACATGCCAATCTTATATCTAAGTAAATATATTAATGCACATAAAAAAGAATATTATGATCTTTTAAATATGATGCAAAAAGACTTAAGCAATTATAAAAAATATATTATTTACATGCTAAAAGCAGTAAATGAAATGAGTCAATACACAATTAATTTTATTAATAAGATGCTTAACTGTATAGACAATGCAAAAAACATTGTTATAGAAAAACTACCAAAAATTTATTCACAAGAATTAATTGATTATTTGTTTTATGATTTTTATACAAAAAATGAGTATTTAAGAAATAACCTTAATATTAGTAGAAATACGGCATCAAAGTATTTACATTTATTATCTAAAATTGGAATTTTAATTGAGGAAAAAGTTGGCAAAGAAATAATTTATAAAAATTCTTATTTGTATGATTTAATAAAAACATGGTAAGTAGTGGGCTGAAATATTATTTTGTATTTCACCAAATCACCGAATAAAATTTAGCCAAATCACCGAAAATTCTTCTTATATAAGAATAATAAAAAGAGTTTATCTATTGTTGAATTAGCTGATGAATTTTTAAGTGCTATTCCTAAGCATACATTGATTGGAGTAGGCACACACGGATTCATTAAAGAGACATACAAAAAGCTGAGTGGTATTGTTTCTTAGAAAAAATTATAAGTGCATTAGAACCATCAGGTATCATTGTTTATGGTAAACTTAGTGGGAATATCTTTAAAGATTTTGAAGAAAAGTGTAAGTTTTATTATTATAAACCATGGATCTACTCTAATCGTAAGAAAAAAGGAGGAGATTCAGATGGCAACTAAAGGTGCAAGTTATAGATATGGAAACACTAAGGGTTCAAATCATCAAGGAAAAGCAACTGAACATATTAACTATGCTTGGGCCAAAGCTTTTAATAGAGGCGGATTAGATAGACATTTTAGAGATCATGGCAAAGAATTTGATTGTAAGACTAAAGAAGAATATGAAGCTAAAGCTTTGAAATTTGCTAATACAGTTGATCGAGAAAATTGTAAAAGTGTTATTGATAAAAATGGCACAACATATAAATATAATCCTAAGACCAATGTGTTGGTAGAAGTTACAAAAGATGGCTATATAGTGTCATATAGGCATTATGGTAAGAGCACGTGGTATATTTCTAAGAAAGGAGAAAAGAAATGGATAAAATAAATAAAAAATTTAAACCAATGATGTGTCCTGTCTGCGATGTCATGTATTTTTCAGGGCCAAATAAAAATTCATTCGATGAAGATTTAGAAGAATATTTAAATGGTGAAGTACAATGTAGGCATTGCGGATGGATTTATGATTTGCATCAAGCTGAAAATCCTGATTCTAAAGAAGGATTCAATGAAATGTCAGTTAATGAATATAAGGAATGGTTTGATAACAAAATTAAAGAAAACCCAAACTATGATTATTTTGAAGAACATATGCCTGAACCAACTCCACATAAATGTCCTGTTTGTGGAGAATATGAATTTGCTGATGAATTATCATCTGATATATGCCCAGTTTGTGGTTGGGAAGATACTGGGTTTGAAGATATGCCTGATGAAAAGCCTAGTGAATATATGATGTCATTTAATGAAAGATTTTCTTGGTTTAAAGAAAAAAGAAAAAATAATCCTAAATATAGATGGGACAAGGATGATAATTAAAAAAATGTCTCACTGCAAATAGATTAATTTCTAAATGTGGTATAAATGTAATAATAAATGTACCAATTGTGTTCAAATAAAATTCCCCACTTTTGTTCACTACTAGGTACATTTATTATTTTATTTATACTTTTTAAACCAATGTAGATATTCATCCAATTTAATGATGAATTCATCCCATCCTAATTTGCTTCGATCTTTTGAATAAAAAAATCATTTTTAAATGTTCAAAAAAGCTTCATACATATCATTATTAGGATAACATCCTTTTTTGCTGTAGATTCATCAGTTATATCTTTATGGCGTTTATATAAAATTGTCCTACTAACATTATATTTGATTGTAACAGCATTTGCTGAAGAATTTTTGGCAATTAAATTAGCTATAGCGTTAGTCTTACACTTTAAACTTAATGATTTGTTTGTTATTTGACGAACTGTATGTTTTTTCTTTCGACTTTTATCTTTCTTGACTCAAAATTTTAGCGTTAATAAAGAAGAATCCGAAAATTTCCACTAGTTTTTGGAAGCACATTAACCGTGTTCGAAATAAAATCAACAAAAACTTTAATCTTTTGCTCACTACGTGTATTTGACAGAATAGTTCTGCAAGAAACCAATATTTTTGTCCGCACCCCCTTTCCTGCAAAACTATTCTGTCAAATACATAAATAATGCCTTTATTTAGTTTTATATTAAAAACCAAAAAAATGGCAAAAACAAATACTAGACCGATTAAAGTTGGTAAATATAATGTAACATCCCATGCACAAAATAGAATAGTAGAACCAAAAAGATACTTGAAGAAAACTGATGTTGTTGATTATTTATATTTTAAGCCTTTAACTACTGGGCCTATTAAATATGATAAGAAAGGTAGACCTAGTTATTCTAGGATTGGGAGATATGCAATAACACAAATTAATTCTAAAAATAATAATTTAACTAGTATTTGGAGAACTAGTAAAATTGACGCTAAAAAATATCATTTGGAAAGAAGAGGTAGAAAATATGTTAAAAAAGTAAGTGAAAATCTTATTAATTTGCTAAAGCATTTTAACTATAGTGAAGTTGATCAAAAGAAACTTGAAAATTTTATTAACATTGATGTTCCGTGTGAAATATCAGGATTAGTAGGTGATGACGAAGAAAAACATATTCAAATTGATAGAAAATTTTTAAATAATTTAGAAGATGCGATTGATGAATTAAACGACTATTTAACAGAAGAAATAGATTTAGATGATATTAATCAAAGACTTAAGGAAAGTAAGAATGTTTAATATCAAATAGTGCTGGTTAAAATTAATTAATAAATAGAGACTTTTATTCTAAAAAAATGAAACTAAAAAAGGCGGTGTCTATTAATAAAGCTTTTAAAATCATTAAATATATCAACTCTTTAAAGTTACTATTAATAGACTAAAAAAGCACTAAATTAATGATATTGTATTATTTAGTAAATACTTCATATAGCCCAAAATGAGATGGCTTATCAAAATTATATAAACATTCGATAAATGTTTTAACGCCAATATTAATAAGATGATTTTCTAAGTATTTAACTAACTTATTATCATATTCTTTTAATAAATAAGAATCATCTCTAGCTTGAAATATCTTTTCCTTAATCTTCTCTTTTTCGTTACTATCTAGATTCTTATTAGTTTCTAATATATGTTCATAAAAAAATAACTCTTTTAAATTAGCATCAAAGTTATTCCATTCATCAACAAATGTTGATGAATAAATATCTTTATTATCATTAACAAACTTATTTAGTAAGACAATATTTTTAGAAAGAAATATGTTATCTAATGTTGATTTTAAGTATTTAAAATCAACATTACTTAATATCTCTTTTCTTAATCGATATAATTTTGTTATTTCTTTTTTATTCTTAATCTTAGCAAATATACCTTTTTTATCATTAAGTTCAATAATCTTAGTATTAATCTCATCTATATTCATAACAAAAATTATATTGATTAATATTTTTATCTTAAATATCTAGTATTAATCTAAAATTAAATAAGTGACAGAAAATACTAATATTAATTTATTACTTTCCTATTTAATAAATGGTATAAATTGAATGTAGCCAGATTATGAATTATTATGTCTAATAAGTTCTATCTCATTTAACTCATATGTAATTACATCGATTGGATAATTATTTTGGTTCCATATTTCAACTTCACAGGCTAAACCATCACCATAAAAAGATACAATACATCCTTTAGTACTGATTGGATAACCTTCCTTCTCAACAAGCGTTTTAACTAAATCATATTCATTAAATTTCATATTTGCTTCCTTTTGTAAATCCTTGTTTATCCACTAATGTTCTTTCAATGTCTATTTCTTGAATCTTTATACCATTGAATTAGTGACTTAGTTATAAAGTTTCCTTTCTCTTTCAATTAATTTTAATTCATTAAACCCGTAATCCTCAACTCCGCAAGGATAGTTTGTATCGCCCCACACTTCAACAGTACGCGCATTGTGTCCATCATAACTTCAAACAACAAGTCCTTTTGAACCAGCTTTGAACTCTTTTTTATCTACTAATGTTTCGACTATATCGCCGTCTAAGATTTTCATTTTATTTACTTCCTTTCTTTTTAATATAATTAGTTACCAATCTAGGAATAACCTTCCCAATGTTTACTTGAAATACTGCAATTACAGTTTTTGTTTTTCCATTACTCTATATTTGCAATACAAGTCATTTTAATTATTATTAAAATAAAAAGACGTTAAATAACAATAAAAATAATTTTGTTAAATAAGATTGTTAATATATAAATTTAAACTTTTTTCTTTTATTTGATATTA
This sequence comes from uncultured Bacilli bacterium, assembly GCA_944350425.1. GTDB lineage: Bacteria > Bacillota_I > Bacilli_A > RFN20 > CAG-826 > Onthovivens. The sequence goes on along the minus strand of CALVOX010000001.1, from coordinate 235,916 downwards.
ATCTAAGATATCATACATTAAGTAAGAAAGAGAGGTGGTTAAATTGAGAATGTAAGTATTTTAATTAAATGAGTATTAATTAATTTATATAATAATAGGAGTTTAGGTAATGCTTATAATTTCAAATTTAACCATAGTCTTAAAGAAAGATTTAAGAACTTTAATTAAAGATTTTTCTTTTACATTAAATAAAAACGATAAAGTAGGAATAATTGGAGAAGAAGGTAATGGTAAGTCTTCTCTTTTAAAAGTAATTTACAATAAAGAAGAAGCTAGTAAGTATTTAGAAATTAGTGGAGATATATTCATTAAGGATGAAAGAATAGGTTATCTTCCTCAAGTTATTAAGGAAGATAACCTAAATCTTTCACTTAATGAATTACTAAATAAAGAATTAGATTATTCTTCTTTAGATTATAAAAAGTATTATCAATATATCGATAAATTTAATATAGATGAAGATAAACTTTTATCTAATAAGATAAAGGTAAAAAGTTTAAGTGGCGGAGAAAGAATTAAGTTATTTTTATTTATTGAATTAATGAAAGAACCGACTTTAGTATTACTTGATGAACCTAGTAATGATCTAGATTTATCTTCATTAAACTTATTAGAAGATTTAATTAAAAATATCGATATACCAGTTATGTTTATTTCTCATGATGAATCATTACTTTCTAGATGTGCAAATAAAATAATTCATATTGAATCATTAAAAAGTAAAAGCGAACCAAGAGTAGTGATTAAGAACTTAAATTATGAAGATTATTCATCTACTAGGGAAAAATTTATAAATAAAAATATTAAAGAATATAATAAAGATAAAGAAAACTTTAATAAGAAAATAGAAAAATATAACAAAGTATATCAAAGTGTTAATTATGCTTTAAACACTGTTTCTCGTTCTATGCCAGGTGCTGCAAAGAATTTAAAAGATAAGATGCATTCTATTAAATCAATGGAAAAAAGATATCTTAAAGAAAAAGATAATCTTACGAAAAAATATGAAGTAGAAGGTGGAATTAATCTTAAATTTGATAATATAACTAATAATGAAGATATAAAAGGTAATTCATCTAATTCAAAAATAAATTATTTAATAGATCCATCGAAAATAGTTTTAGATTTTAATTTAGATAAATTAAAAATAAATGATGAAGTAACTTTGGTTGATAAACCCATTTCTTTATTTATAAAAGGAAGTAAGAAGATTGCAATTATTGGTAAAAATGGTATTGGTAAATCAACTTTAATGAAGTTGATTTACCATAGATTAAGTAATATTAACAATATTAATTCTAATTCATTTAATATAGGTTATATGTCTCAAAACTATGAAGATGAATTACTTAACTATATGTCTCCTTTAGATTATTTATCAAAAGAACTTGATGCTACAACTAAAGAAGAATTAACTAAGATTCAAACATATTTAGGTTCCCTAAAGTTTACTTACGAAGAGATGAATAGAAGTATCTCTTCTTTAAGTGGAGGAGAAAAAGCTAAAATATTTTTTGCTAAATTAATACTTAAAAAAGTAAATATAATGTTACTTGATGAACCAACTAGAAATATTTCACCTTTATCTAATAAATCTTTTATTAATTCAATAAAAGATTATAAAGGTGTAATTATTGCAGTATCTCATGATCGTAACTTTATTTATCAAGTATTTGATGAAATATATGAACTAAATAAAGAAGATGGATTAATATTAATTTCTAAAGAAGAATTTAAAAAGAAGTATTTATAATTTCTAGATTATTACATTTTTAATAATTTAGATATTTCTTTCTTTTACTGAATCAATAATTAAAAAAGATAGCAACTTTAATATTTTTTTATTTGATATATCATAATAATATCCATATAGAGAAGACGAGAGACAAGCTCTAAGACTCTTCAGCAACTTACTTAATTAATTAGTATTGTTAAGCAAAGTGCTAATGCTTGGTTAGATGGGGTTAAATACTAGTTAATTATATCTCATCTAGTTAGATGAGATATTTTCTTTTCTCTAGATGGAGTTAATTAAAGGGAGAAAGAAAAATGATTAAGAATAATTATCAAGATTTAATTAAACAAAAACATAATAGAAATGATGTGGTAGCTATTTTTTATAATACTAAGGAAGATAGCTATGAATATGTTTTAATTACATTAGGAAATATTATATCAATTAAGAAATATTTACCTAATAGTGATGGAAAAGCAATTTCTATTAAACTTGCTAAACAACCATTATGGGTATTAAATGATGAAAAAAGTAGTGGATTAATTGTTTTTAGAGCAAGCGAAGGTTTTAAACAATTTGATGATATTAAAGAAGAAGATTTTAAATTAGTCGAATATATCGCTCAAATGATGTAATAACGATATTGGTATTATTAAAAGAAATTATAATTTTTATTATTTTAATAAAGAAAATAGACGAAAGTTTTTGATAATATATCTTTAAATAACTATGTTTATATTTTATATACTACATTAATAGTATTACTATATTTTTATATGATATTAATCGATTAAAATACAGAGAAAATAATAGTTAAAAATGAGTATATTTATTTTAAAAATCTATAAGCATAATATTGATGTAACCTGATGAAGTTCGTCTTACAGGCCGTCAGGATTTCTAGAATGTGAGTGGTTTAATAAGGATACCTATTAAATGGCGAATACCTTATGTAGAGATATATAAGGAAGGTTATTGGATTAGCCTTATTCTAGGAAGTGCTCTTTTTAAATTTAAGTGTTAAGGCATTGAGCGATCCGGATCTATAAGCGGCTATTAAGCTAGCTAAGCCTACCAGTCTGCTAGTAGTGTGAGAGACTACCTTGTAAGAGGCAAACTCAGCAAAGATCTCTGAGGTAACGTTTAAGTAATTAAACTATAAGGATTGCAAACAAATGGTGCGAGTAGCTAAATTCTAGACTCAGCAGTAAATAAACAAACGAATGAATGGTTTTGGTAGAACTTTATTCCGACGTTTAGTGAAAGTTATTAGGAAATCTAGTCTAATCTTTAATACTTCTAATAAAGAAGTAGGAGTCAGTAGTGTATAGGTCGCTCCTATACGCTCGGGCTAACTTCGATTAGTGGCCGAAGAAACAAGGCTTAATAAAGAGTAAGGCGAAGGCCTACATTTCTAATTTAATTAAAACCCCTTTGCAAGAAAACAAAGGGGTTTTAATTATTGTTACAACTATAGTAATAATATGAATTTTATAAATTTTATAAAATTCTAGTGTATAATAAACAACTATGCCACAACATATAGTAGTTAAAGAATATAATAAAGATTACCCTTTAATGTTTGAAAAAGAAAAAGAAAAAATAGTAAAGATATTAGATGATAATTTAGTAGATATTTATCATATTGGTTCAACTGCAGTTCCTAAGCTAAAGTCTAAACCAATTATTGATATTATGATTAGTGTTAACTCTTTAGAAGAAGTTGATAAAAAACAAAAAGAATTTGAAAATATTGGCTATGAATATTTATTTGAATTCGGAATAAAAGGAAGAAGGTATTTAAGAAAAGGTGGGGATGAAAGAACACATCAAATTCATATTTTTCATAAAAGTGATACTTATAATTTAACTAGACATTTAGCATTTAAAGAGTATTTACTTACTCATGAAGATAAGGCTAAAGATTATGGTGAACTTAAAAGTAAATTAGCCTTAAAATATCCTTATGATATTGAAAAGTATTGTGATGGAAAAGAAGAATTTGTTAAAACAATAGAAATAGAAGCTCTAAATTGGTATAAGAATAGTAAATAATATAATTTATAATAATATTATAAATAATAGTATTAATATAGTAACAATATAGTTAATTACTAGGATACATATTATATATCTAATTTAAATAATAGAGTATATAACTATGTTTTATATAAATTAGATATATAATATTAACCTATGATTAAAGACAATGTTTTAGACTTAATTGGAAATACTCCTTTAGTAAAGTTAAATCATATTATGAAACAATATGATTTAACTTTTAATTTATACGCTAAACTAGAAAGAAATAACCCTAGTGGTAGTATTAAAGATAGAGCAGCATATTATATTATTAAAGATGCTTTAGATAAGAAGTTAATTAGTAAAGATAGTGTTCTTATTGAAGCAAGTAGTGGGAATATGGGGATATCTTTATCACTTGTTGCTTCTTATTTTAAGTTAAAATGCATTATTACTATGCCAAGTAATGCTTCTAAAGAACGAATTAAGATGATGGAAGCATATGGTACAAAAGTAATATTAACTAAAAAAGAAGAAGGAATGAGAGGTAGCATTCTTAAAGCTAATAAATTAGCTTTAACTACACCTCATTCCTTCTTAACTCATCAATTTGAAAATGAAGCTAATGTTAAAGCCCATTATGAAACTACATCGAAAGAAATACTTGATGATTTAGGTAATAACTTAGATGTATTTATTGCGGGTATTGGTACTAGTGGTACTTTAATTGGTAATGCTAAAAGATTTAAAGAAGTATTAAAAGATAAAGTAGAAATTATTGGAATAGAACCTTTATCTTCTCCTTTATTAACTAAAAATAAAACTGGTAGTCATTTAATTCAGGGGATAGGAGCTAATTTTATACCTGAAATTTATGATAAATCTTTGGTAGATCGAATTATTGATATATCTAACGAAGATTCTTATAAAGGAGTTAAGTTACTATCATCTTTAGAAGGTTTATTTGTCGGTATATCAAGTGGTGCAGCCTTACTTGGTGCACTTTCTTTAGATAAAAATAAATATAAAAATAAGAATGTAGTAATAGTATTACCAGATAATGGAGAAAGATATTTAAGTATTGAAGGATTATATGAATAAAGAAATTATCGATAAGTTATTTGTTTCCATGAAGGAAACAAATAAACAAAATGATTTATTAAAACTAGATAAAGAAGAACTTATTCTTTTTTATAAGAATTTAATGAGAGGAATGTTTTTAGATTTTATTAAAGAAGATTATTTAAAAAGTGAAATTGATGAATATATCGATAAATCGATATTAAATTTAAAACTTGCTTTCAAAGATAAATATAGCGATTATGAAGATAAGTTTAAGTCTTTTTATAACGATATACCTAGTATTAGAAAAGAGTTACTTTTAGATTTAAAAGCAATCTATGATGGAGATCCAGCTTGTTCTAGCTATGTTGAAATAGTTACATCTTATCCTTCTTTTTTAGCAATAAGCGCATATAGAATATCTCATAACTTATATAACCTAGGTTTAAAGTTTCCTTCTAGAATTATTAGTGAATATGCCCATACTAGAACAGGAATTGATATTAATCCTGGATGTAATATTGGTCATTCTTTCTTTATTGATCATGGTACAGGAATAGTAATTGGAGAAACAACTATAATTGGTAATAATGTTAAAATATATCAAGGAGTTACTTTAGGTGCACTATCTTTAAAAGAAGGTAGATTACTAGAAGGTAAAAAAAGACATCCAACTATTGAAGATAATGTAACAATTTATGCTGGAGCAACAATTTTAGGAGGAGATACTATTATTGGAAGAAATTCAATAATTGGTGGTAATGTATTTATAACTAAATCATTACCACCAAATTCTAAAGTAAGTAATAAATGTGATATTGATTAAGATTTAATCTTTTACTAATATAATAATTAATATTATGAATAAGTTATATAAAGTTAATTTATCTTATCTTACTTACTTTACATTACTTAATGATGTAGAAGTATTTCGATTCTTTAAAAAAGATGGTAGTTCTAATAAGAACTTATTCTTAAATAAATTAATATATAATTATCATTTAATTATTAATGAAGAGATTGATTCTTTTAATAACGATCTCAGATCGTTATTAAAAGAATATAACTTATCAAATAATAATATTAATGAACTTACTAATTCAATTAATAGATTACTTACTAAAAAAGATAATTCTAAAGAAAGAAAAGAATATGAATTAACATTTCTTGCAACGAGTAAATATATCTATGCTTTTTTAGATATTGAAGATAATTATTTAAATAATCTTACTATTAGTGAATATTTAAGAAAATTATTTAATTCATATTCTTTATTAACCCAAGATGAAAGAGAAAGAATTGTCTTTAATGAAGAAATAGAATTAATTAATAAAGCAATAAAAGATAATAAGAAAATAATCTATGAAGATAATAATGAAAGGAAAATAGAAGTAACACCAATTGGAGTATTTAATTCAAAAGATCATCAATATATTTATTTAATTTATTTTAATAATCATAAGTTTGTACCATTAAATATCTATAAATTAAATAAACTAAGGATATCTAAAAATATTAAAGAAGAACTTAATGATGATGATAAAAATAAATTAAATGAACTTTTAACTGTTGATGCACAGTTTATCTCTTCTAAAATAATTGATGTCGATATTAAGTTTACTAAGAAAGCTAAATCAATCTATCAACGAATAATAATAAATCGACCTAAAAGTTATAAGATAGATAAAGAAAAGGATATTTATTCTTTTAAAGCGCCAATCAATCAATTATTTCAATATTTCTTACGTTTTGGTAAAGAAATAGAAGTATTAAATAACATTAAACTTACTAATTTACTTTATTATTACTTTAAAGAATCTTTTTTATCTTATAAGAATAATCGTAATAAAGTTTATAATAATAGTAGTAATACTTTAGAAGATAATAGTAACGAATAATAAAAAGATTCTTTAAAGTAAATAATCTAAAGACATCATAAGTAAGAATCCTAGAATAAATGATATTATACCATAATGATGTTTACTGTTTTCCATTGCATTAGGTATTAAATCTTCAATAGTTACATAAATCATTGCTCCAGCTGATATTCCTAAAGCCCAAGGCATAATAGCTTCAATATAAAAAGCTAAAAACATCCCTATTAAAGCAAATAGCGGTTCAACAATACCAGATAGTGTTCCTAGTAAAAATGCTTTTTTTCTCGAATTAGTAATATTTCTAAAAGGTAAAGAAACAACAGCTCCTTCTGGAATATTTTGTATACCTATACCAATTGATAATGATAAAGCTGAAGCAAAAATAGATAGTAATGATAAAGATGAGTTTAAATTAGAAAGTGCTAAACCTAAAGCAATACCAACCGATATACCTTCAGGTATATTATGAATTAATACTGCTAAAAACATTTTATTAGTTTTTGATACATGACTAGTTTTAATACCTTCTTCATATTTACCCTCTATATGAAAATGAGGAACTAGATGATCGATTAAAAGAAGTAAAATAACACCAAGAATAAAAGAAATTAAAACTAATAAAATGTTTGGCATATAACTTACTTCATATTCTAAACTTGGAATAAGTAGGCCAAAGATAGAAGCAGCAAGCATTACTCCTGAAGCAAAACCATTACATATTTTTTCTACTTTCTCATTCATTTTTTCTTTTTTAAAGAAAAATACTATACTAGAACCTAAAGTAGTCGAAATAAATGGGATTAATAAAATAAGTATCGTAAATAATATAACATTCATAATTAACTACATTTTAATTTAATCTTTATTTTATTTAAAATTATTTGCTTTTATTTTTAATCATTATAAAAATAGAAGCAAATAATAAAAAAATATTTATTAAATATAATAATAGTTATTATTTTATATACCATAATTTTAAATAAAATATCAATAATATGATGATTATCGTATTATTTATTAACTAAAAATAATATTTATTCGATTATTTTATTAATAATATTTAAACACTAAAATATAAGCATACATCAAATGATTGGAGGTAAATTTATGAAAATATGTGCTACTCAAATTATGAAGATTATTAAGAATTTAGAAAAAAGAAAAGAAGAAGTTATATTATTTGAAAGAAGAAATGATGTTGAAACTTTTCTTAGTGATGAAAAAAGAATCCCAACTAAATATAACTATAATAAAGTAAAAAGTGAGATAGCTACTTTAGATACTAAAACAAGAAAGTTAAAGACTATTTTAGCTAAAACAAATATTGAAACAATGTTAGAAGATTTTGATATGTCAGTTAGTGAAGGTTTAATTTATTTATCTCAACTTTCTGAAAGCCTAAATAGATTAAAAACCCAAGTAACAAGAGATGAATTAAATAGAGTTACACCATATGGCAGTAAAAGAGATATAGTTGAATATCAATCTCTTAATTATGATTTATCGAAAGCTAAAAAAGATTACGATAAATTAGTTCATGAAATTAACAATCTTCAAATGTCGATTGATAGATGTAATTTAAATAACTATATTGAAGTTGAAGATTATTTAATTTCTTAAAACTAATTTATTAATTATTTAATTATTTATTTTCCTATTTTGTTTTAAAAGTTGTTACTTGAATATTTGCTCCAATTTAATGAGTTAATTGTTTAAAGGTTATTGATTATAAGACTAATGGAGTTATACGTATAATAGTTATTGTTTAAAGGTTATATATGAACTAGTTTGCTTTATATGTGAAAACATATTATTTATTCTTAACAACTAATAAAACAAAATGAAAACTTATTATTATATTTATTGTACTGGTGAAGTATAAGGTTATACCTAGTACATTTTTTATATCTATTATGGAAACTAAAAAAGAAGAAGATAGATTAATTAACTTAGAAGAAAGAATTTAATAAAGGAGACTCTTCATCTACCGGATATCGCATACTAGTTCATTCGATTCTATTTCTTTTCAATTCTTTTGAAATAGAAGTTGTATCACGGCTAAGTTCTTCAGCGATAGCCACATATTTTATTTTCTTTGAAATACAAGAAGAAATAGTTTTTCTATCTTCTAAAGTGAAGCGTTTATGTTTCATAAAAATTTTGGCTAGAAAGTTACATATATCATACGTTATTTTTTAATAGACTTAATTCCGGTTTTAACTAGAAAAAGTAATTTAAAATTTTAATTAGCTTAGCTAAACAAAAAATGTGCAAAAGGTTTGATTTTTTTGGGGGTATAATTAAAGTAGGTTAAAAAGATAACCGTATTTTATAATAATTAGAGGATGAAAATTATGATGTCTGATGAAGAAATTTTAGTTGCTTACTTTGGCGGAAAACCTCAATGGAGTGGAAACAAACTTTATAAGATTGGTGATATGAGAGTCGAATACTCTGGAACAAAATTATATAAAGTTGGTGGAGCAAGAATCGAATACTCTGGGAACAAATTATATAGAATTAATGGCGAAAGAGTAGAATGGAGTGGAGATAAGGTTTATAAGATTGGAAGCAAAAGATTCTAGTATCTGAATTTTCACTAATGAGAGGCCGCTAGAAATAGCAGCTTTTTTTCTGTTCTAGTCGATAGAAAAAGAGTTCAAAAAATGATATAATTATTACCATAATTGCATTTTGTGAAAGAGGTGACATTGATGGCTAGACAATCAAAATATCAACCATTAGCAGATTATTTATCTAAATTGGGGGGAATGACGTCACTTTATCATTTAGTCAAATTGAAGAAATACTAAGATTTAAGTTATCTCCATCCGCTAGAAAGCATAGATCTAACTGGGCTAATAATTCTGTTGAAGCCTTGTCTTGGGGCTGGATGCCTGTTGGATATGAATCATATGGCATTGATATGAAAAATGAAATAGCACATTTTAGAAGAGTTGGTAGCATTAATGCTAATTATTTAAGCAATAGAGAGACGAAACAATAACAAATCAAACAACCAAAAGTTCATGCCACAAACGGCATATTATTACTAATGAAATGATTGAAGAAGCCCACAGGCAAGTTAAAGCTACCAATAATTATGGCAAAGAAGATGATTTAATAACTGATTGTTTTAAAAGGTTTCCAACTAACACGGATGTAACAATTGTTGCTATGAAGGTGGGTTTAATAGATATTACTAATTCAACACATGTATCACAACATAAGAGTCTAATTAGTGCTGTAGAGTTAGCTGAATGCATTATTGGAATTAAGGATATTGATAATAGAATTAAAAATGGTGATCCTGAAGTAGTAAATGAAATTGCTAGGTCAAATGGTTATATTAATTTATTCTCTTTTGCAACAAAGTATTGTTGTTACCACAATAAGAATTTATATTGTAGAGATGATTATTAGATTTTAGATACTGTTTTAAAAGAGTCTCTTCCTAAATATTTTGAAGATATTACATCTAGCCAAATAAAGAAATGGGTAGATTCATTTGATTACAAATCTTATAATGATTACTTGACCAGAAAACTTGATGAGTTAGGAAGTAATGTTCCATTTAGAAAGAGAAAACTAGATCATTACATATGGTTTAACAATTGAAAGAAGGAGGAATAGTCGTGGAAGAATTAAACAAATTTAGTCCTGAAGTATGTGCTGAATTAAAATATTATGTTTATAGATTAGTCGACCCAAGAAATGGGCAAACTTTTTATGTTGGAAAAGGAAAGAATAATCGTGTTTTTGCACATGCAAATTGTGCCTTAGAGAGTTACAATGATGTCGATTACATCCCAGAACAAGATGATGATGAAAATTTAAAGTATAAAACTATTCGTGAAATAAAAGATTCTGGTCTAGAAGTAATTTATATTATTCAAAAATATGGGTTGGAAGAAAGAGATGCATTTATTATTGAAAGTACTTTAATTGATGCTTATTCTATTGATAGAAAATTGACTAACAAAATAAAAGGATTCAGTTCCAGCGAGCCAACGAATGCGATAACTCTTCAAAGAGACCTTGCAGCAAAAGAGTATGTAGATTCTGATTCTAATCCTAAATATATGATTATTAAAGTAAAAGATTATTGGCTTAATCAACGAAAGGATAGGTATGATTGTACTCGTTCAGCTTGGAAACTAAGGCCAGAAGTTGCGAAGAAATATCCTTATGTTTTATCCGTTACAGGTGGCATAGTTCGTGAAGTCTATAAAGTTCACGAATGGCATTATTGTGAAGGAAGAAGCGGTCGAGCTGAATTTACAGGTGAAGTTGCAGAACCAGCTGTTCAAAAAATATTCAAAGGAAAAAGAATACCTGAAAAATATAGAAAGAAAGGTCTAGCAAGCCCATTCTTGTACTGTAAGGTTGATAAGTAGGGGGTGTGCATTGTAGTAAAATGGTTCATCTTTGCCATATTAGAACGACATGTCTGACACATTCTTAGTCGATGACTAAGGGTGTTTTAAATGTCAAGTTAAAAAGCCCACTTTGTTAAATTTAATTTTCCCCAGTTTCGTTTATTTTAAGTTTGTCTTTTAACCTGTAAGATGGACCTGTAATGTTAAACAAATAAGAAAAATATAAAAGTCTATCCACAATTGCTTTGGTAATCATTTCATCATTTCCTAATATTGTTGACCGTCTGTCAAAAGTTATGTTGCTTGTTACGATTGTTGATCTATTAGTATAACGAAGATCAATTAATTGAAAGAATAGTTTAGATTCTAGTGGGGTAATTTCATTGAATCCTACTTCATCAATTATTAATAACTTATATTTGAAAAATTGTTTTATTTTTCTCTCAAAAGTACCTTCGTTGTAAGCATTTCTCAATATATTTATCAACTTATTGAATTTAATAAAATAAACGCTATTTCTTCTTATTGCTACAGTATATGCAATAGCAATTGCAAGATGAGTTTTGCCTGTTCCTGGGTTGCCAATAAAAGCAATATTAGTACCTTCATCGTAAAAAATTTGATTCAACAATTGACATAATTTTATCCTTGCTAATCGATGGTTGAAAATCAAAATCAGAATCTTCAATTTTACGTAAGAAAGGAAACGCAGCCACTTTATCTTTATATAGTCTGTTGTTTTCTTCTTTTACCTGGACCTCCTTACTTAAAACTTTATATAGTCCTTTTATATCTAACACACTAATTTGGTCGTTAATGAGTAATTTTTTAAATAAATGTAGGCAGATTTTAATTTTAAATATGCTAATTGTTCTAAAACATCATTATTCATAGTTAAGCTCCTTTAATTCCTTGCTAAGAATACTTGTTTCGTAGGTTTTAGTATTTGTGTTTTTTCATAAAAAAGTTCGTGTTCTATTTTTACATTTAAAGGATTGTTAGTAATTTTGTTTTGTGATTATTTTTTTGTTATGATAGATATGCAGTTCGTCTTTAATTGCAACTAATCCTACAGTCATTTCAATATATTTCTTTTGGGCGGAGTATTTGTTAGATTTGTAGGAAATCATAGACTTGTTAGAGACATGAACTTCTTTTAGACTTAGATGATACTTTATCCTTATTTCTTTGCTTGGGAGAGGATTTAGATCATCTTTTTCTTTATTGAATAAAAACTGTCTAGGCAATTTTGTGGCTTGAGAAATATTCTCGTTATCTTCTTCATTTATTTTCCCAAGTACTTCGTGAATTTCGTCAATGTCTTTATAATGACCGTTGTAGTTTTTTAATTGGCCAACGATTTTGTTTTGAGTTTCAGTTTTTCCTTTTGTCTGTGGTCGCCTTGGCATACAAGGTTTGACAATTATCCCATAACCTTTACAAAATGCTTCGAAATAACTATTTAATATTGCTTCGTTTTGACCGTGCCTTGGTGTTTCAACGAAAGCTTTAAGATTATCAATTACGATTTCTCGTGGAACTCCACCAATTTTATCGAATGTTTCAGCAAGGAATGAAACTAAAGTCTCAGTTTTTGTATCAAGAACCGCTTTTCTACAATTATATCTTGACCAGCCAAACGTTAATGTAGGGATATAAATTGTATGAGCTTCATTAGTAGCAGTTATAAGTTTAATTTTTTCTTTTAAATCAAATTGAACTTGTTGTCCCTTCTCTGTTTCAAACCTAACCGTAAAATTTGATGAATGATTTTTTTGAATAAAGTACTCAGTTCTTCATTAGTTTGAATATAACGATTAAATGTAACTCTACTGCATGTAATTTTATAGTCTCGTTTCATAAATCGATATAAATGATAGATATAATCAAATTCTCGATTTTTATCAGTTAAGACGCTTTTAATGACGGAAATATAATCATCTAAATACTTTTTTCGTTTTCTTTTTTCTTAGAAACAAAGCCATTTAAATACCTTCGAACTGTTTTTCTATCTAATCCTAACTTCTTTGCTGCTTTGGTAATATTCACTTTAATTTCTCCTATCTGATAGTTTTTACTTAAGAAAATTAAGTCTTCTTTTGATTGTATGAATTTAGTTACTATGTCTGACATTTACAATTCTTCCTTTCGCCGGACATAATAACAAAAATGTACCTAGTAGCGAACAAAAGTGGGGAATTTTATTTGAACACAACTGGTACATTTATATGCTGAGAAGAACGAAGGAGTGATGCTTTCTGAAATCGGCTATATCAAATCTTCTATCGATAGGATAGAGAAAGCGCTAAACCACCTAGAGGAAAGATATACCGAACTTTCGAATAGGCTTGTGAAGGTAGAGGAATCAACAAAGAACGCTCATGAAAGAATCACAGAACTACATGATGAAATGAAGGGAGGACAAAATCATGAATGAAATTTTACTCAATGTTTTAAGCTGTCATGTTACGGCGGTCATAATTCCGCTTATCATTTTCTTTGGATCTAAGTTAATCAAATGGATCTCTAGCTAGATCGATAACGTAAACACTTCCAAATACTTAACCGAGGCAACGACAATCGTTTTGGATGCAGTTAAATGCGTGTTTCAAACATACGTTGAGGCTCTTAAGAATGAAGGAAGTTTCAATAATGACGCTCAGCTTATTGCTTTAAATAAGGCTAAGGATAACGTGCTTGCTCAGCTTAGCGATGACATCAAGGACTACATCGACAAGAACTTTGGCGACCTCGATACCTGGATCAACATCCAGATTGAGGCAAGCATAAATAGACTTGAGAACGTATCGACCAAAGCATAATGAAGGACCGCTGGATCCTATTAGCGATAATAGGGTTGGGCGGTCTATTTTTGTTTTTAAGAAAAAAGTCTCACAAAAGTTTCATTAAATGTCGAAATATTAGGCGTTTTGTGTTAAAATGCTGATAAGAATTTTTGAGGTGCAACTATATTTGATTATGCGAAAAAGATTAGAGAATATTGAGAGAGAAAGTTCCTAACGCAAGAAGAGATTGCTAAAATATTAGGCGTTACCTATGTTTCTATTTCTCGTTGGGAAACAGGAAGGTTTGAACCAAACATGGAAATCAAAAAGAAACTTGTCACTCTCTTTAATGAGATAGGCATAAAATTAGATGATTAATTGGTGGTGAAAATAGTGGAAATTACTCAAACAAATGATCTTATATATGATATCGATGATGAAATAATAGAACTCTTGTTGAAAGATAAAAACACAAACAAGAACATTATTTTTGCTACCAATAATTATTCTAAAAGAGGATATAACGGAACTACTGAAATTAGAATTGAGTTTCTTAAAAATAGAAAAAGAGTTTTGATTAGAGCGCGTATTGGTAAATCAAAAGAAGAACAAAGAATTAGATCCAAAGAAAAGGCAGAAGTCTTTACTCCCTCATGGGTATGTAACAAACAAAATAACCTAATCGATAATGCTTGGTTTGGAAGAGAGAATGTCTTTAATTTTGAAGAAGAAAAAGGATGGGAAGCCAATACTAGTAAAATCGAATTTACTGATAAGAATTGGCAGGATTACGTCAAAGACACAAGGCTTGAGATTACCTGTGGCGAAGCACCTTACTTAACTAGCAGATATGATACCGTTACTGGGGAATTTATTCCTTTGATCGAACGCATCGGTCTCTTAGATAGAAAGTTAAGGGTTGTAAGTGAAAACTGCGATGCAAAAGAAGATTGGATCGAATGGAACAGATATTTTTATGCGTGACAGTATGGCATTAAATATCTTAAAGAAAGTAGGTTCACTAAAACCTGACTTTAAATCTTTTATGAATTTAGTTTCTACATATTCACCATTTGCTAATGGTATTGTTGGTAATTATAAAAACTTATTTTTAGATAAAGAAACTCCTACATCCATTAAAATCTATCGATTTTCGCGAAATAAAAATGATAAGTTTGCTTATATAGAGAGAAGTGAAATTATAGCTAAACAAGAATGGATTGATGAACATAAAGTTTTTGTTTTAAAAGCTGGAGAAATTTCGGCGAAGTTTAATGGCCTACCTTTTTATGGCGAACCAGGCAGTTGTTGCAATGAAACTTATTTAGTAGTTGGGCCGTTTAAAAGCAAAAAGATTTGTTTAAATGTAATTAAATATATGAACACTTCGTTATATAAATATTTGATTTCACAAGTTAAAAAAAGTCAAAACGCTGCTAGAAATGTTTACAAATATGTGCCAGTTTTTGATTTTGAGTCCAACAATCAAATTAATTGGGATTCTTCTTTAGAAGAAATTGATAATGCAATTTTTAGTTTCTTCAATTTAGATAGCAACGAGACCTTATACATTAAGGAAACAGTAAAGTAAATTTAGATATTGTATTTCTTAGGAGTGAAAAGTTGAATAAGAACAAGGAAAAGACTACTAAACAAAAATTTAAGATAGAAAATTTTAGATATTTCGCCTATAAATGTCACTTTTTATCGTTTCTTTTTGATGTTGGCGTAGCGTCTTTAATTTTATTAATTCTTATTCTATCTCTTACTAATGTAATTAAAATCGATTGTGACTTTCAAAATGCAGACATAATACTTATTGTTTTGCCAACGATATTAACAATAATTTCAATTATTTTACAATTTAGAAGAGAAAAAATATATGGTGTTAGTACCAAAGATTTTAATAAACTACGTGGATCTTTTTATTTCGATTTTTTGCATATTATTATTATTTTCTTGATGTTAAATTTAGGTTGTCTTTTTGCAAAAATTATTAATGATAACACCAGCGGTTTAATAATTACTTTAGATTTTATAGCTTTCGTATATTGTCTAATATTTGCACTTCAAGAAGTGCCTATATTAACGATGAATGACAAATACCTTTATAGAGTTATAAAAAAAGGATATAAGTTTAATAAACCGGATTTTATTTTAGGTTATGCAAATAAGCAAAACACTTTAGAAACTGTTCTTTTATTTATGACGCTTAACGACGGCATAGTTTTAACATATGATTGTTTAAAAGAAGAAAATAATGTTTCTTATAATTCAAATTTATTCGATAATTTAATGTCCATTCAAAACGGATTTTTTTGGGATATTATTGAGAATGAAGGTGCAATAAAAGCTGAAATTTATGATAATGATATGGATATTTCTTTAGAAAAGAGTATTAATTCCGCCTTTAGCAATATTCAAATTTTAACAAGCTCAGATAAATCCAAAAATTACAATTCACTATTTTCCGGGATTGATAAAACATATCATCTTACAAGACTTACCTTTTCTTTACATGAAATTTGCAATGTTGTGTTTAATCTAAAGAAGAAAGAAACATCTTGGATTAATCGCATTATTTTTTCGTTTATTCAATCGTGTTTTTCTGTGGAAACAAGAGACTTAAATTATCCTTATATATTGCAGATGGCGATAAACACAATTAAAGAAGGCGATCTATGGTTTTACGCTGCTTTAAGGGACAATAATTATTATTCATCGGCTATTTTTTCTTATGAGCAATGTGATATAGGACTCTTTCTTTCGCTGTTGCTTTATTTTATTTATAAAAATGGCAATCTCCCATATGCTAAGAAGGAAGAACTTTCAAATTTCGTTAGTGAAAAATCGAAAGGGCTGAATTCATTTGATGCGACATGGTCGAAATCGTTGAACTATATGTTGATGCAAATTAAAGTTGATTCAAGTTTTGTGTTTAGATTGTTGCACATATATGAACTAGTTAATGAAGGAACTTATGATTTTTTAATTTCTCATAGTGGTTGTGGATTTGTTGATTCAGAAAAAGAGTTTAATAAATATTTTATTATAAATCTATGCTTAGAAATTGCTATATTAGGCCATAATTTCTGTAATGCAAATGCGCTTAAAGAAATTCTTGACTCAATCTCAAAAAAATACAAAAACACTCTTTTAGATGTTATTTCACAAAAATGGTTAGATACTAGTGAAAACTTTCCTAATTTAGAGTCACACTTTGATTTCTTAAAATTTTATGGTCTAACTTGTTCAAGCAATTATAAAATCAAAGAGTTCTATAAAGAATATAGAAAAGTTTTATTTGATTTTTTAAATAATAAACGAAAGCGTGAGCTACAGGAAAAAACAAATGATTGTTTTGATAATGTTAATCTCACTAATATTAAAGAGCACTTAATTTCGTCGTTAAATGAACAAATTAATACATTGCCTTATTTTAATAAAAAACTTCAAAACACTAATTTTTGCAGAAGCTATTTCTTTCCGATTAATTCGGAGGTATATCAGATTGAGTCAATTATTGATTTTTTCTCGAGTTATTTGAAGGAGGAAATAAAACGATTGATTAGAAATGAAATAAACAAATCTTTAGATAGAAAAATAATTGATGGACGATCTTTAACAGATGAGACAATTAAAGACTTTTTAGAATTTGGAGCAACCAATCAATCATGTAAGTACAATGATTTGATGGAGATAAGTGAAAGCTCAAAAGAAAAAATAGGTAAACTTAAAAATGAATATAATGGGCTAATTCCTCCTGGTGTTTTTTGGAAAGATAATTTTTTAGAGTTTTGTGTAAATATTAACCAAGAAAAAAGTTATGTAAGATTTTTAGAAGATAACGAAGTAAATAGTATTATCGATGAATCTTTCAAAATGGTTAATGGTGCCTATTTTTATAACGAATATAGTAATGACGATACAAAGGGAATACTACTAAGCAGGCAAGAATTATTTGACGTTTTGAAAAAGAAGAAAGTTTTTATAATGGTTTATTTTGAATTGAAACTCAAAATTAACAATGATTTGTACTTGGCATATTCATTGATTTCAAAAGAATGATTGAAGTTAGTCGAATGTTAACAGCGCTTTTTAAATTTTATAATTTCTAGATATTCCTTATTTTATTGTCCGAAATTTCTCTCATACTTTGCCCACTTAAAGTTCAAATCAATCACATTTTTTACTATAATATTTTTATCTAACTTAAGGGGAGTAGGTGATATAGATAGGGAAGAGTCACAATCAGTTTTTAGAATATATCTTGCTAAATTTAGAAGATGATATTTGCAAGCGAATAAAGAATTTCTGTAGAAATAACATAGAAAACATAATCTATAACGATTCTAGATATAACCACCTGTCAAAGGTTCAATATTTTGTGTAAATGATTTCGGGATACAAACAGCTAAGGTATGGGAACACAAGGAAATCAGTGAAGATACAATTTGTTTTGAGATAATTGCTAATTCTGAAGTCGTTTTTCTTTTAACTAGGAAATTCGACTTTTTTCTAACTCTTTAAAGTTGCCAAAAGTATTATAGTTAATCTCTTATAAACTTAGTTTTATTTTATATTTTAACGTTTCGGCCCTTTAATTTGTTCATAAATATCTTTAGGAACAAAGCTTCCATCATCACATTTTGGGGAAAGTAAAATAGGACACTCCTCAAATTCCTCATCAAACAATTCGAAAACTATATCTCCTTCAACGGTTTATTCAGAACCGCAATCGAGACATTTAAATTCTATATATTCATCATAAATTTCTTTTAAAGCAAATTCTTTAGAATCAAGATAATCTGGATCGCCCTTTTTTAAATCGTTAAATAGGTTAAAATCTTTGGCTCGTCTAATTTTTTCTTTAATGGTTCTAAATTTAAACTAATGTTGGATGCATCCTTTCAATAGATTTTTTAGGTACGTAAACCATTTTGTGTCCACATTCACATAAAAGAGGATTATATCCAAAAGCATATAGCAGTCCGAATTTCCATTCAAGGCAGAGAAATAATTTTTCAATTTTTTCATCGCTAAACATTTTCCTTATGTTTTTATAATTGTTTTTAGAATTATTTGAATAAAAACCATAATATCTGACCACTGAAAAATAACGGTCGTTGATCTGAATAATAAGTCTTTCAATAAATTTAAGTGCAGATTCGGTTACACATTGTCTGCCTTTATAGTCATCGGCATCTTCGTCTTTATTATCATCTTCATGTGGGTCATAAAACCAAGTAACCATCTTTGTTTTCGAATCATATTTCAATATTCTTCTTTCAGAAATTGTAGGATGTGCAGCATATCTTGCGATATACTTAGCAACAGCCTTAATGGAAGTAATAGAAGTTATTGATTCGGTTTTCTTTCCATGGAAATAAGAACCATTAACGGCTCTCTTTTGCACTGATTCAATAATTGCACGATATTTTTTTAGCTTTATCAGAAACTCTTTCAGTATTTAAAAATCTTCTTATCTTTTTTATGACCGAAAAAAGGAAATGCTTTCTCAGATAATCAAATTTAAGAAAGTAAAAATCTTTTAATTCGCCATCTTTCTTTAAATATTTTTCTGCAAATAAAACATGAATATTTGGATGCTGATTCATTGCTCGCCCATAAGTATGAAGAAAGCAAATAATACCGATTTTTCTTTTCTCTTCTTTGTACTTTTTAGGTGCATGTCTTTTTAACAAATCAACAATAGATTCGTTTGCTGCTTCAAATAATATTGAAATTTGATCTCTATATTATCTGAAAAAACCTCTTAATTCTGTTGGAACGGTAAAAACTAATTGACGGCGAGGTGCTTTTATAATTTTCTTTGAAACATTCAATGCTTTTTTGGCCACAAGTTGGGCAAAAAGAACTTTTGCAAGTATGCAAGCACACGTAATAATTGTTACAATTAGGACACTCGTAATAAGACATTTCCATTTCTAATTTTTTGCATTTAAGCATTTTTTCTACATTATCAATGATAGCAGATCGTAAACAATTTCTAGGATGAATGGCTAAGAAATCATCCCAGTTATCATCTATTATTTCTTGTATTTTTATGTCGCCCTTAAGTTTTAAAGCCCATTGGCAGTTATTAAGTCTTCTAATAGTGTTAATTAAAACTTCTCTTTTTCCTGAAGAACGAGCTTTATTTAGTTGACCATAAAATTGTCTATAATATGTATCCGTTTTTAAGTTAGAGTTTCTATAAAACATGCCTATATTATGAAAAATCCTCCTTGATATTCAAGGCGGAACGGGATTAATTAATGTTTAATTAATTCCGTTTTCTTCTTATTTTTTCTACGGTATTTTATTTAGAATAATTATTGCTCAATAAAAAAGGTAAGAATTTATTTGGAAAATAAATTTTTGATAAATCAATTTCCCAAATATTTGATAAATTCATTTTTGATAAATTGATTTTCTATAAAAATAATGTATAATATTAAAAAAGGATTTTTTTATATGTTTATAGGAAGAAAAAAGGAAATAGAAAAACTTGAAAAACTTTATTCGTCATCTAAATTTGAATCTGTTCTTATTTATGGAAGAAGAAGAGTTGGAAAAACTTTGATCATTCAAGAATCTTTAAAAAATAGCAATGATATAGTAATTCATTTTGAGTGCAAAAATTCTTCTCTCAATTCTAATTTATTTTTATTAACTAAACTTTTTACGGAAAAATTAAATTTAGGAAATATTAATTTCAATACATTTGGCGATTTTTTTGAATTTGCTTTTACTTTATCAGAATCTAAAAAGTTTATTTTAATTATTGATGAATTTTCGTTTTTACTTGAAAGAGATTTTTCTATTGAATCTTTTTTAGCTTCTTCAATAGATATGCATAAAGAAAAATCATTGATGAAATTAATAATTAGTGGAAGTTATGTTGGTTTAATGCAAAAAATGGTTGAATATGGGTCTCATTCTTTTGGTCGTTTTAATTACATAATGTATGTTAAACCTTTTTCTTATTATGAATCATCTTACTTTTATCCTAATTATTCTGATAATGACAAGTTTATAGCTTATTCTGTATTTGGTGGTTTACCTTATTTTAATGCTTTAATTGATGATTCCATTTCTATTATTGATAATATTAAAGGGCTTATTATTGAGAATAATTCTACTTTAGAAAATGAAATTAAAAACACTATTTTAGAAGAAACAAGTAAAATTTCAAATTTTAATGACGTTATTGGTTTAATTGCTAGAGGTAAGGTCAAACAATCTGATTTAATTGCAACTATTAAAATGAATGATAAAACTGATCCGAAATATTTATTAAACAAAATGCTTGATATGGAAATTATTGAAAAGTTTGTACCAATAAATCATAAGACTAATAGAAAGAAAACATTTTATAGATTTAAAGATAATTTCTTTGCTTTTTATTATCGTTATATTGCTTTTAGTCCTTATTCTATTTTACGTAATGACCCTGATTATTTTTTCGATAATTATATTTATGAAAATTTCTTTAAAGAATACTTGCCACAAAAATTTGAAGATTTAAGTAGAGAATTTCTTTTAAGAAGATATTTTAAATTAAGAATGGAACCACCAATAATGGATATTGGAACTTATTTTTATGATGATAAAAATAAGAAATTAAATCGTCAATTTGATGTAGTTACAAAAGATGAAAAAGGTTATATTTCTTATGAATGTAAATATAGTGATAGAAAAATTGATAAATCTATCATTAAAGAGGAAGAAGAGCAAAGCAAGAACCTTGATATAGATTTTTATAAACTAGGATTTATTTCTAAGGTTGGTTTTGAGAATGATATAGATAAAAGTAAGTATAACTGTTTTTCATTAAGTGATTTTTACGACGAAAAACTAAAATAAAGATTTTAATTTTATACTCCAATAAAAAAACTATTTAGATATATTTGAAGAATCTAAATAGTTTTTAAGTAATCTAAAATTTTAATTATTAAATTAAACTAATCTTTTTCTAATAGATGTTGATTTTGAAGAATTCGATGATTCCATTATATTTTCCTAGGAGCACCAGTTTGGTGGGGAGAATTAAGTTACGTTATTAAAGATTTTGTTTTATCTAATGATTTCACAGATAAAACAATTATTCCTTTTGCCACCGCTTCTTCAAGTAATTTCTCGGTAAGTGATTTAACTTATCTATCAGAATAAGCAACTTGGATGGAAGGAAGAAGATTTAGACAAAACGAAATTAGTGAAGAAAATGTTACTAATTGAATTGATAGTTTAAATATTTCATTCAATAATTAAAATTAATAAATAAAGGAGATTTAAGAAAAATGAAACAAACAGCTGGAAGAAATGGACTTGGGGATTTAGCACCTAAGTTTGCAGAACTTAATGATGATGTATTATTTGGAGAAGTTTGGTCTAGAGTTGATAAATTATCTCTTAGAGATAGATGTATTATTACAGTAGTTGCCTTAGTTTCTAAAGGAATTACTGATAATTCTTTAAAATATCATTTAACAAATGCTAAAAACCATGGTGTAACTAAAGTTGAAACGGTTGAAATTATTACTCATGTTGCTTTTTACATTGGTTGGTCAAATGCTTGGGCAGTATTTCCACTTGTTAGAGAAGTTTATCAAGACGAAGTAACTTCTCATGAACCAATGTTTGGTTTAGGTCAAAAAAATGATGCTTATGCTAAATATTTTATTGGGCAATCTTATCTTAATCCATTAAATAAAGAAGGCGTCTTTATTGCTAATGTTACTTTTGAACCAGGTTGTAGAAATAAGTGGCATATTCATAAATCAACTAAAGGTGGAGGACAAATCTTACTTTGCACTGATGGAGAAGGTTGGTATCAAGAAGAAGGTAAAAAAGCTAGAAAACTTATGCCAGGAGATGTAGTTTTTATTGCACCTAATGTTAAACATTGGCATGGTGCTACAAAAGATTCATGGTTCTCACATTTAGCTCTTGAAGTACCAGGAGAAAATACTTCTAATGAATGGCTTGAACCAGTAAGCGATGAACAATATAACGCTTTATAGTAAATTAGAATTAAAGTATTTATTAATTTATGGCAATTACAGTTAATATCTTTTATAAAGGTAAAAATGGAAGTGCTATTTCTTTTGCTAAAGAAATGATAGAAAAAGGAGTAGTTCAAAGAATTAGAGAAGAAAAAGGAAATCTAATGTATAACTACTTTACTTCATTTGATGATAAAGAAACCATTTAATTAATTGATAAACGGGAAAATCAAGAAGCTCTTGATTTTCACCATCACTCTAAAATGATGGAAGAAATAGCTACTTTAAGAAATAAATATGATCTAACTATGGAAGTATATCGTTACATTGATGATAACAGTGCTCCTAGTAGTGATTCTAAGTATATAAGAAAATAAAAGTAATATAGTAGTAAGTTATTAGTATTTAGTAAGTATCATATTTAATTTAAAGTGATGACAAAATTGTCATCACTTTTAATAATATTTAAATAAATTAACTATATCTTGAATATAAAAATTAAGTTATATACACTTTTAAAGTTAATTAAAATATAAGCAAATATAAAAGATATTTAAAAGAAGAAAGAATTAAAAAAGATATGATGAATAAGAAAAAAAGATTATATAAATATAAAGAAAGATTAAATGAAATAGTAAATAAAGAAGAAGGTAGAGTTACTTCTAAAGAAGATCATCTTATGTTTAATGAATTATCTTTAGAAGCAAGAAAATTAACTTTAAAGATTAATAAAACTAGTTCTAATAAGAAACTCAGAAAATTATTTTCTAAGTTAACTCTTGAAGAAATAGATGATAGTTTTAGGCTATTTCCTCCTTTTTATACCGATTCAGGTAAAAACATTCATTTAGGTAAAAACGTATTTATTAATGCTTGTTGTAACTTTCAAGATCAAGGAGGAATATTTATTGGTAACAATGTTTTAATAGGTCATGATGTAACTTTTGCTACTATTAATCATGATGTAAATGTTGAAACTAGAGGAGACATGGTACTTAAACCAATAATAATTGAAGATGATGTTTGGATTGGAAGTGGAGCAATAATTACTCAAGGAGTAAGGGCTGGAAAAGGAGCAATTATTGCTGCTGGAGCAATAGTTACTAAAGATGTAGAACCTTATAGTGTAGTAGGAGGAGTTCCTGCTAAATTAATTAAAAGATTAAAGTAAATTTACATCTTAAAAGATATTGGAAAGTTAAAAACTATAGATAAATTGTTAACAAAAAAGGAAGCTCATTCTGGAAACAATAACACCAGTGATTTCTTCCTTAAGTGTTTTTATAATATTCATTATAAGTAATAATATCAATACGAAATATAAAATTAGAAGTTATTAATTAACTTAAAAAATATAAATAAATAGATAATGATAGGCAATGTACCTTATTAATATTTTTCTATAACAAGTAAGATTCTATCTTTAAATTTGTTAAAAAATTATTAAAATAGTTAAGTTATTCTAAATAAGATAATTACTATTTATATAGAGATATATAAGAAGGGAGAACAAATTCTTATGGATTTACTTAAAAGATTTATAGTTTACTATAAGCCACATAAAAAGATATTTATCTTAGATATGATGTGTTCCTTTTTTGTTGCTTTAATTGGTATGGGATATCCAATAATAACTAGATATATGTTAAATGACTTTATTCCTAACAAGAAACTAGATCTAGTTATTATTTGTGGAATAAGTTTATTTATTATTTATCTTATTAGAATGTTTCTTAGATACTTTATTCAATTTTATGGTCATATCATGGGAGTTAGAATGCAAGCTCAAATGAGAAGTGACATGTTTAATAAATTAGAAAGACTCCCATATACTTATTACGATGAACATGAAACAGGATCATTAATGTCAAGAATGACTAATGATCTATTTGATATTAGTGAAATAGCTCATCATGGACCAGAGAATATCTTTATTGCTGGATTTACTTTATTAGCATCATTTATTTATTTGATGCTAATAAATTGGATTTTAGCTTTAATTATTTTTGCTTGTGTACCTTTACTTATTATTGTTACTTCTCACTTTAGACATCAAATGAGAGTAGCTATGAAAGAATCTAAAATTGCAATGGCTAAAATTAATTCTTCTTTAGAATCTTCAATTTCTGGAATTAGAGTTACTAAAGCTTTTACAAATACGAAGAAAGAACAAGAAAAGTTTGAAGTATCAAATGAAAGTTTTGTAAAAGCTAGAAGTAGTGCTTTTAATGCTATGGGAAAATTTTTTGCTTCTTCTCAATTTATTACCGATGTATTTAATATCATTGTTTTGCTTGCTGGAGGTATATTTCTTTATAATGGTTATATCGATATAGCAGATTATTCTACCTTTATTATTTCTGTAAATATGTTTATTACTCCAATTAACCAACTTATTAACTTTGTTGAACAATTTCAAAATGGTACAACTGGATTTAAAAGATTCCTTGAAGTAATGGATGAAGAAGAAGAAAATGTACACGAAGGAAATAAGATTTGTCCTAAACTTAAAGGAGATATAACTTTTTCGCATGTTAATTTCCATTACAAATCATCTAAAGGTATCTTAAATGACATCTCATTTAAAATTCCTCATGGTAAGAAAATAGCTTTAGTTGGACCTAGTGGAGGAGGAAAAACTACTATTTGTCATTTAATACCTAGATTTTATGGTATAACAAGTGGAGAAATAGATATTGATGGCGAAAATATTAAAGACTTTACATTAGAATCTCTTAGAAAACAAATAGGTATTGTTCAACAAGATGTATTTCTTTTTGGTGGAACAATTAGAGATAACATCATGTATGGAAATTTAGAGGCTAGTGAAGAGGAATTAATTGATGCTGCTAAAAAAGCAAATATCTATGATTACATTATGTCTTTACCAAAAGGATTTGATACTGATATTGGTGAAAGAGGAGTTAAACTTAGTGGAGGACAAAAACAAAGACTATCTATTGCTAGAATCTTCTTAAAAAATCCTTCTATTTTAATTTTAGATGAAGCTACAAGTGCTTTAGATAATACAACTGAACTTTTAATTCAAAAATCTTTAGATGAGTTATGTAAAGGTAGAACAGCAATAGTTGTTGCACATAGGCTTTCAACAATTAGAAACGCTGATGAAATAATTGTAATTAGTGATGGTAAAATTAAAGAAGAAGGAAGTCATGATGAATTAATTAAACTTAACGGAGCATATAAACTACTTTACGATTTACAGTTTAAAGAAAGCGACAAGGAAGAAGAAGTAAAATTACACCATGCTTTAGAGATAACTAAATAACATATATTGTTTTATTAGTTTTTACATTTAAAGAAGTTTTCTTTTAAGACAACTTCTTTAAATATACCTAGATTAGACTAAGATTATTGGTTATATTAATATTTATTATGGAAAAGATAGAAAAAGAAGAAGATAGATTAATTAAATTAGAAGAAAGAATTAAAAAGTTTACTTTAGATCGAGATTGGACTAAGTTTCATACTCCATCTAATTTAGCAAAATCAATAGTAATTGAAGCAAGTGAATTACTAGAATGTTTTCAATGGGATGATACTAACTTTAATTTAGAACATGTAAAAGAAGAACTAGCGGATGTTATAAATTACTCAATTCAATTGTTTCAAGTGTTAAACTTAGACTTAATCGATATCGTTAATTCTAAAATGGATAAAAACGAAAAGAAATATCCTATTGAAAAAGCTAAAGGTAATGCAAAGAAATATACGGAATTTAATGATTAAAAAACTTTCACTTGCTTTTAAAAATAATAAAGGATTTTAAAATGGTCGAAGACTATAATTGTTCATATTGGATTAATGAGATTAAAAATGCTTCTAAGAAAATTGATGATAACATAAAAATAAAAGAATCTTTGAATAGGCCACTTTTGTCATCAAATATTCTTGATTCTTTAAGAAACTTTGTTGAATCAATAATTAGCCTAGTTTATTTATCTGATACTCCTAATAGAAAATTTGGTTTAGAAAGATGGAAGTGTATTGAAATTTCATCTGCTTATATTAAAAAGATAGATAAATATTCTGAATTATATTTATTTCATGAAGGTTTGCAAAGAACTGTTTCGCATGCTACTTATATCGATGACGCTGCGGAAAGGTTAATGCTTTATTATTTTGAAAAATTGGTTTATTTAAAAGTATTTTTAAAAGAAAGATTTCATATAGAAACACTTATTAATTTAAATCAATTTCCATTAAATCTCAGTAATGATTTGGTTA
Source organism: uncultured Bacilli bacterium (assembly GCA_944350425.1). Lineage (GTDB taxonomy): Bacteria > Bacillota_I > Bacilli_A > RFN20 > CAG-826 > Onthovivens. Next base: position 208,799 of record CALVOX010000001.1, on the reverse strand, counting down.
ACTATTATAAAAAGATTTTAAGTATTTTAGATAAAAAATTCGAAAATAATTCTGATTCGTTTATATATTATGTACGTAAAAAGAAACCAATATTTTTAGAAAATAGTTTGTTTTATGAGTATACTCTCTGTTTAGCACAAGATAATTTCAGAAAACATAGTCATCTTATTGCATATTCAAAAGTCAATATTTATCCAAACTACGCAATTAAAGTAAATTTTGCACATGATTCAGTTCGTGTTTTAGGTAAAAAGTTTGAAGTTAATATAATAACTGATTACTCTGTTTCGGTTAGACCGTGTGAATTCGAAAAAATGGCTAAAATTATTTCTTTAAATGGACAATTTAAAAGAGATAAAGTATATCTTCATTTGATGGAATATATTAAAAAACATTTTAGAAGTTTAGACGAAATTTTATGTTCCGAAGAAAACATTTATTTAAATTTTCATCAATTTATTAGTGAGAATAATAAACTTAAATCTTCTTTGCTCAATTTAATCGATAAAATAAGATCTCTTATTCTTTCAGATTTTGCAGGCAAAAATGTATTGCTTTATTTGCTTGCGACTATGAACAACGAAGTTCTTAAAAATCAAATATATAAAATGCCAAATTCTTCAGTTTCTAATCTTTGTTTAAAAAAAGGTGTACTTATTTTTGATGAAACCCCTTTTTGTTCTTCTTTAATTAAACACAATCCGACGTTAATAACCCTTCTTAAAACTTTAGACTCTTCTAATCGTGAAGATGAGTTATTAAAAAGATATTTATCAAACATATCTAATGAAAACAATCAGCTTTATATTGAAATTCCCAAAAATCAGACAGAATTAATAGGTCAACTTATTGAGCGACATAATTCTAAATTAACTTATCGTAAACAAATTAGATCAATATCAAAAGTGTATAGATATGTTTGTTTAGAAGAAAACGAGGATAATACAAAAAAAGTATTAGAAAAACTAATTTATTATAAGGATAATAATTTTTTTAGCATAAATGATAGTTTGCATCTTAATTTTTTAAATAGCGAGGATAATATACGAAAAAAAATTGGTGATATTATAGGAAAATCTTCATTATTATGTATCTATGGTGAGGCCGGTAGTGGTAAAAGTACTCTTGTTTCACAAATCATTAATTTTTTTAGTGATAAAAGTGTAATTGTTTTAGCAAAAACTCATTCAGCAACAGAAAATTTAAAAAGAAAAATCACAATTAATGCAGTTAGAATCAGCACAATTGATAAATTTTTGAACAATAAAGAGTCTTCAGAAGAGGTTGATATATTAGTTTTGGATGAATGCAGTGTGGTACCAACTTCTGACATGGCAAAAATTTTAGTATTTGTAAAACCTAAGCTCATAATTCTCTCTGGAGATATAAAACAATTACAATCTATAAAATTTGGCAATTGGTTTAGTTTATTTAAAAACTTTATATCAAATAAAATGATTCTTGAACTAAGCCAAATTTATAGAACAAATTCTGAAGTTTTAACTAAGCTATGGGAAAGTGTTAGAAAAAATGACAATTTTCTGCATGAAATATTGGTGAATTCAAAGATTTCATGTAATATCAACGAAGAACTATTCAAAAAAGACGATGATGACGAAGTTATTTTATGTTTAAACTATGATGGCCTCTATGGAATTAATAATTTGAATAAAATTTTGCAAGAATCTAACCCAAATAGAGAAGTTGAATTAAATAATTTTATTTATAAAATTAACGATCCAGTAATTTTTATTGATTCGAACCAATTTGGAGGATATTTATACAATAATTTAAAGGGTAAGATTTTAAATATTTCTGAAAATAATAATTATGTAACTTTTGAACTTTTAGTCGATAGAACTTTCGATGCAAATATTAACGATATGAATTATGGGTTTAGTTTAATTGAAAATATGGATAATAAAGCTAGGATAAATTTGGATATTTATAGAATTTCGTCTAATGATTTTGATAATGAAGTGCCTTCTTCTAAACAAATTCCTTTTCAAATTTCTTATGCGATATCAATTCATAAAGCCCAAGGTTTAGAGTTTAATTCTGTAAAAATAGTTATATCCGATGAAATTGAAGAAAAATTAAATCTAAATATATTTTATACAGCTATTACAAGAGCTAAGACTAAGCTTAAAATATTTTGGTCTCCAGAAGCTCAGCAAAAAATAATTTCAAATTTTTCCGAAAACAAAACCGAAAAAATTATAATGAGAGATTCTAATATTTTATCTAGCAAATATAAATTTCGAATCTGCAAATAGTTTTATTTAAGATTTATTTTTAAAAAAAATGTTAAATAACAAAGTCAGTGCAATAAGTAGAGACATTTGTGTTTCTATTTTTTGTTGTATCCTATTTTTGTCCCTTGTGTTAGTTCTATTGCGTAAATAATCAAGAATATGGGAGGTGAAAAATGTCAATCTATAAAAGAATAACACTTGAAGACAGGATAAATATTCTGGCCGGTATATTAAAACAGGCAAGTTTGAAGCAAATTGCTTTTAGAATAGATAAAGAAGAAAGTTCTGTTATTAGAGAGATCTTAAGGAATTCTCGAATTGTTATTACAAGAAAAAGTTGCGAGCATTGTAAAAAAGTATGTTTGCTTAAAACAAATTATGTAAATGGAAAACACATTGAATTTGAGGAAATTCCGTGTACAAAAAGAGATAGTTTCCCATATGTATGCAACGGATGCATAAAAAACAGGGAATGCAAATCTTTTAAAAGATATTATGATTTTAAATATGCAAATAATCTAGCAACTAAAAGATTGGTAAATACTAGGAGAGGTAGACGATTAAGCGAAGATGAAATTAAAATAATCGACGAAGAAATCACTCCAAGAATAAAAAAAGGTCAGGGATTGCATCATATCTATGTCACTGCAACAAACGTGCAAAAAATTTGTAGTGAAATGACGATTAGAAGAGCCTTATATGATGGTTACTTTACTGCAAAATGTCACGAATTACCTAGGTTTGTTACCTATAAAAGAGAATATAAAAAAAGAACGATTATTATCGATAATGTTTCGACTAATAAATTCGGAAGAACATATCAAGACTATCTTACTGAAGTTAAGAAAGCAGGAACAGCCAATGTGTTTCAATATGATTCAGTTATTGGTAAAAAGACTGATAAAATAGCGATTTTAACAATTACTCACGCAGAAACAATATTTCAGTTTGGTTTGTTGGTAAAAAAAGGTATTGCAGCATCAACTAATGAATCAATTAATAAACTCAAAGAAAAATTTGGAGATAAATTTTATGAAATCTTTAAAATTAATCTATGTGATAATGGTAGTGAATTTGATTATTTTTTCAAATATTGAAACGAATCAAAACGGCGAATCAAGATGCAAGACTTTTTACACCAGATCTTATAAGTCAAACGATAAAGCTGAATGCGAAAGAAATCATGAATATATTAGATTTGTTATTACTAAAGGATTTTCGCTAGACGAACTAAATCTGACACAAGAAAAAATTAATTTATTGTTTTCAAATATCAATTCCTATGTAAGAAAATGTTTGAATAACAAAACTCCCTACGAGTTATTCGTAGAGAGATTTGGGCTTGATTTTGCCAATGTTCTTGGTATATGCACAATAAACCCAAGAAATGTCAATTTAAAGCCAGATTTAATAAAATAGTGTTTGCAACATAAGGGACGCTCCATAAGCAATAATAAGCGTTTAAGCTTTTAATAAGTTTAGCCACAATTTATTAAAAGTCCCTTTTGTTATGGAAACATTATAATATTTTGAATAATAAAAAGCGAATATCAAATTCATTGCAAGTAAAATAATAAAAAAATCATTAGATTTTATGACATTTTAATGCAAAAGAGGATGAAAGACTTTTTTGACTGATTTTTTGTTATTTTCTTACACTGACTTTGTTATTTGACATTTTTAATAATTATAATGATTAGAAAGTATTATTCCGTTTACTAGGCTATATTTTTTGATTAAAATTTACATTATATCGGAGAAAGGTTTTGTATGATTATATATAAAAATTCACTAGGAAATTTTATTGAGGATGTCAAATTTAATATAATTTCCGACATGTTAATTGACAAATTAAGAGAACTTCATTTAGCTGGCGGCGGAGATAGCGAAGTTAGATCACGGAACAATTCATTACATTTTATGAAGGATGTTCTCGACACACCTGAAATATCAAAGGAATGCGATGTAGCAGTTGAATACAACATACCAAATACTTCCAAAAGAGTAGATTTTATGATTTCAGGCCAAAGTCAAAATAAAGAAAATCATTTAGTAATTGTTGAATTAAAGCAATGGGCTAAAGTCGAAAAAGTAGATGATATTTCGGAACACTCTGTTTTATCGGACTTAAAAAGTCATGAACCTACTCCTCATCCATCATATCAGGCATATTCCTATAAAACATTGATTAGTAATTATTGCGATAACATTAATCTAGAAAGAAAAAACATTAAGCCTTGTGCTTATTTGCATAATTTAAACGAATCTTATAGGAACGTTTTAGAAGATCCATTATACGAAGAATGGGTAAATGAAGCTCCTGTCTTTTTAAAAAATGACGTTTTAAAACTAAGAAATTTCTTGATAAAATACGTTAATTCTAAGTCTAGTGATGGTCAACTTTTGTATGAAATAGAGTATGGTAAAATAAAACCACAAAAATATTTACAAGATTCACTAGATTCAATGTTATGCGGAAATGAAGAATTTAAAATGATTGATGAGCAAGTTGTTGCTTATGATTTAATAATGAAATCAATCAAAAATTCCATGAAAGATGATAAGAAACATGTTTTTATTGTTAAAGGAGGACCTGGTACTGGTAAATCTGTCCTTGCAATTAATTTGCTTGCAAATTGTATTTCAAAATTGAGATTAAATGCATCTTATATAACTAAAAACAATACACCACGTAATTGCTATTCCAAATTATTATCTAACGGAAATGCAAAGAAAGAAGTAGATCTTAATCTAGCCATTAGAGCGCCACATGCTCTTGCAACTGCAGCTATAAATTCAATTGATGTAGGCATATTCGATGAAGCACATAGATTACAAAAAAAGCCATTTATGTACAAAGGCGAAGATTTACTTGAAGATGCAATTAGAGCTTGTAAGGTTTCTATATTTTTTGTTGATGAAGATCAAAGAATTACTGTTAAAGATAAATATTCTATCAATTTGATTTATGAATACGCTAAAGCTTTAGGCGCCGTTATCGATACTCCAAAACCTTTTGAACTTACTTCCCAATTTAGATGCAATGGTAGTAATGGATACATTGATTTGGTTGATATTATTACAGGCAAAAAGGAATATAGCGATATACCAATAGATTTAGACGATTACGATTTTAGAGTTTTTGATAATCCTAACGATTTAAGAGATGAATTGAGAACTTTAAATAATGTCAGAAATAAATGCCGTATGGTTGCCGGTTATTGCTATGATTGGAACGTTAAATATAAAAGAGGAGAATGGGACGTAATTTTACCTTATGGATTTAAAGCAAAATGGAACCTAGAAAATAACGCTTCAATATGGGCAATAGATAAAAACTCTTTTGAAGAAATTGGTTGTATTCATACTTGTCAAGGAATGGAATTTGATTATGTTGGTGTTTTCATTGGAAAAGATTTGGCCTATGAACGCGGCAGAGTAGTTACTAATCAAATTGCTATAAGCAAAGATGATAAGACTAGCGGAGTAAGATCATGTAAAGATAGATTTCTTGCTGATACTATTATAAGAAATACTTATAAGGTGTTATTAACTAGAGGTCAAAAAGGTTGTTTCATTTACTGCGAAAATAATAATTTGAGAGAATTTATCAAAAAAATAATTAGTGATTTAAAAAAGAATAAATAAAATATTATTCTTTCTATAACAAGTCGCTTGATAAAAGGTTGTTATGATTTTATGTTCAAATAGCATAAAAAGAGAAAAACGATCGTTTTTACTACTTTTACTATATTTTTTTACTATTTAAAAACGTAAATTAAAATAGTAAGTTCCATTTTTTAACATACTTATTTTCGTTTTTGGAGGGTTAAAGCGGAATTTATTTTTTTATTTTTTAATAAATTCGCATAGTATTTGGTAAATCAGGCTTTTATTGATTATTAAATGGTTTTTATGGATAAAGTAAGATAATTTATACCATGGAAAAATACAAAACAGTTGAAGGTGAAGAATTTTAAGGTGAAGTTAATTATTTAGATAATTGAGCTAATAGTTTAATTTTTAACGATTGGAAATTTAGACAAAAAAGAAATACAATGCTTAAATATTAGAAAAAATTTATTAGATAAAAATGAATTGACTAGTATAATTATTAACTAATTTATTATTAATGATATACTCATATGCTTTCTTTAATACTTCTTTATCAGAAGGATAAGTTAATAAGTTATATGCTTCATTAAAAGGAAGATAATATAACTTATTAACTTCATTATCATGATTATCTTTAGGATCTATATTAGATACATCTTGTGCTACAAAGAAGATAACATCTTTAATAACACCTTCTTTAGGAGAATAGGTTATTACTTCCTTAAAGTTAGTATCTAGAATTACATCTAAAGATGTTTCTTCTTTAATTTCTCTTCTTGCAGTAATTTCTTCATTATTATTATCTTCTTTTACAACATGTCCTTTACATAAAGAATAATGTCCTAAGTTCATATGTAAGATTAAGAATACTAACGCGTTAGTATTCTTATCTACTTTATATATAACTGCACCACAAGATTTTTCTTTAATTAATTCTTTTTCGTTCATATTTAGTTTCTATACCTTATATTGTTTATTAATTAATAATACTAAAAGCATATGATAAATGTTTGACTTTAAATAGTATATAATAATTAATATGAGATACGAAATTAGATATTATCTTAATAAAGAAGCTTATAATTTAGGTATTATTTCATTTAGTGAAGAAATAGAAGGAGATTCTTATTTTGTTAGACATCAAGCAGAATTAAAATTAAATTCTACTTACTACGAATATTATGAAATAATACCTAAATAGAATTAATAATTATTATTTCTTTTTTAGCTAGAATTAATGATGATTATGCTTGATTTTAGATATTAGATATTTTAAACTTAATTATCATTTTTAAAAGAATGATGCCCCTACTTGAAGTTTGGGCATTTATTTTTTTAAAAGGGAGGACATTATTAGATAAATATATGGATGTTGATGGTATTAAAAATAAGATTGAAGAAAGATTAAAGACACTAGGATATAGTTTATATTCAATTAAATATCTACGTGATAATAAAAAAGGTAATACATTAGAAATAATAGTAGATAGAGATGAAAGTATTAATCTAGATGATATAGTGAGTGTTAGTGATAATTTATCATCATATTTAGATGAAATAATTGATGATAAAGATGAAACATCATATACATTAGATGTTTCATCTTTAGGAGCAGAAAAACCTATTGATATATCTAAGTTAGATAAATATGTAGGAAAATATGTTAATTTACATTTATCTCACCCATATAAAGGTGAAAATATCTTAGAAGGTATCATATCTTCTTATGATAAAGAAAGTAATACCATCATTCTTACTTATAAAATTAAAACTAGAGTAATAAATGCTAGTTTAAAGATTAGTGATATTGATAGAGCAAGACTTGCAATTAAATTTTAGGAGAAAGTAGTATGAGCAAAAAAGCATTCATTTTAGCTGTTAGTGAACTTGGTTCAGTTAAAGGATTAACTAAAGAACAAATTAAAGAGGCAATTGTCGATTCTTTTGTTCTTGCTTTAAATAAGAAAATTGAAGGTGAATATAAAGTAGAACAAAAAAATGCGAGAGTTAAAAAACTTGATCGACTTATTTTAAAAGATAAAGAAGAAGTTAAACTTCCAGAAGCTTTAATTAAAGTTGATGTTGATTTAGATAAAGCTGTTATTAAACTCTTTAGACAATACAAAGTTTTAAATGATGAAGATATTACTGATGATTATCTTGAAATTAGTATTGATAAAGCTAGAGAATATAAAAAATCAATTAAAGTAGGTGATTACTTAGATGAAGAAATTCCTTTTGAATCATTAACTAAAAAAGATGTTGATCGTTTTATTACTAACTTTAAGCAAAAGATTTCTTCATTTGAAAAAGAAATCTTACTTGATCAATTCCAAGATAAAATTGGTCAAATTGTTACTGGTATTGTCGAAAAAGCTGATTCTCATAGTGTAATTGTTAATTTAGGTAAAACAACAGTTACAATGTTTAGAAACGATTTAATTGGAGACGAGAAGTTTCAAACTGGCGATACAATTAAAGTTTATGTTAGAGGCTTAAAGAAAGATGAAACTAAAAAAGCTTCTTTAATTGATGTTTCTAGATCTTGCCCTGAATTTTTAAGTAAGTTATTTGAAAATGAAGTTATCGAAATTCAAGATGGAATAGTTGAAATTAAAGCAATTGCTCGAATTTCTGGTAAAAGAAGTAAAGTCGTCGTTCTTTCTCATGACTCAAATGTTGATCCAAGTGGCGCTTGTATTGGTAAAAATGGTGAAAGAATTCAAAGAATTGTTTCTGAACTTGGAAATACTAAAGATTCTAGAGAAAAAGTTGATGTCATTTTATATCACCATAATCTAGGTGCATATTTATACGAAATCTTAAAACCAGCTGAAGTAATTGGTATTAATATTGATAAAGAAAATAACCAAGCAACTGTAATTACAAGAAATGGAACAATGAAACTTGCTGTTGGTACTCATGGTCAAAATTTATCTTTAGCTAGAAGATTAACTGGACTTAATTTCATTAAAGTTTTAGATGAATCTGAAATGGAAAAAGAAGGTATCTCTTCTTATAAACCAATTGAAGAATATTTAGCTGAAGACGAAGCTGAAAGAAGAGAAGAAGAAAGAAAGAGATTTAGAGAAAATAACATCCGTCAAAGTGAAGCTAGACGTTTACAAAGCGATAATGTTATTGAAGGAGAATCTATTGAAACTAACGTTACTCCAAGTGTTAATGTTGAAGAAAACGTTAAAGAATTCTCTTTAGAAGAAGAACCAACTGTTGAAGAAGAAACAAAAGTTAACGAAGAAGTTAAGGAAGAAGTAAAAGAAGAAATTGTTCCTGAAGTTAAAAAGAAAGTTATTGAACCAGTTGAACTTAGAGAAGTTAAAACAACTACAACTTTAGAGATGCTTGAACAATCTTTAGAAGAAGAGAAAAAACAAAAAGAAGAAGCTTCTAAAGCTAAGAAAAATAACAAAAAGAAAGAAAATAAAATCGAAGAAGATCTCGGTGAGAAAAAACCAATTAAGAAAATGGATATTTACACCGAAGAAGAACTTAGAGAACTTGATGACCAAGATGAAGACGATTATTACGATGATGACGAAGATTGGTCAGAATACGATAACGACGATTATTATGAGGATAAATAATGAAGAAAGTACCTTTGAGAAAATGTCTTATTAGCGGAGAATCTCTTCCAAAAGAAGAACTTTTTAGAGTTGTAAGAACTTCAAATGGTGAAGTAATGCTTGATTCAACTTATAAGATGAACGGTCGAGGGGCTTATATTAAAAAAAGCGAAGAAACTATACTTCTTGCTAAAAAGAAGAAAGTTTTAGATAGATCTTTAGAAATTAAAGTTCCAGATGAAGTTTATGATCGAATGATTAATTTTCTAAAGATGAAATAAAGGAGGGTTTGAATGGATAAGAATTTTAAAAAAAAGAATCGTGAAACTAATATTCCTCAAAATTCACAAACAAGGAATAAAAATTTAAATAAGGTAACTAATCAAGTTTTTGTTTTTACAAAATCTTTAACTGTTGGCGAACTTGCAAAAGAACTTAACGTCAATCCTTCCGATATTATTAAGAAATTATTCTTACAAAAGAAATTAGTTACAATTAATAATTATCTTGACGATGATACGATCGGAGAAATCTGCCTTGAATTTGGTTTTGACTTCAAAAAAGAAGAAATAATCGATGAAGAAGATTTTGAAAAATTAAAAATTGATGAAAAGCCTGAAAATTTAAAAGAAAGACCACCTGTAGTTACTATTATGGGACACGTTGACCATGGTAAAACTACTTTAATTGATGCAATTAGAAATTCAAATGTTGCTGCAAGCGAATTTGGTGGAATCTCTCAAGAAATTGGTGCTTATCAAAAAACAATTAATGGTAAAAAAATTACTTTTATTGATACTCCAGGACATGAAGCTTTCTCAGCTATGAGAAGTAGAGGAGCTAGCGTTACTGATATCGTAATTTTAGTTGTTGCAGCAGATGATGGTGTTATGCCTCAAACTATTGAAGCAATTGACCACGCTAAAGCTGCTAATGTCCCAATTATTGTTGCAATTAATAAAATCGATGTTCCAGGAGCAAATCCTGATAAAGTTATTAATGAACTTATGGAACATAATGTTATTGCTGAAAAATATGGTGGCGATGTAATGACCTGCGAAATTTCAGCTAAAAAGAAGATTGGTATCGATAATTTATTAGAAACTATTTTAACTGAAGCCGAAATGCTTGAACTTAAAGCAAATCCAAATAGATACGCTATTGGTACAGTTTTAGAAGCTGAACTTGATAAAGGTGAAGGCCCTAAAGCTACTCTTTTAGTTCAAAATGGCACTTTATATTCTTCAGATTATATCGTTGTTGGTTCAGCTTATGGTAAAGTTAGAAGAATGACTAATGAACATAAATTAGTTTTAAAAGAAGCCGGACCATCTACCCCAGTTAGTGTTATTGGTTTAAGTGAAGTTCCTTTAGCTGGTGATCACTTTATGGCTTTCCCAAGTGAAAAACAAGCCCGTGAGATTGCTGAAAAACGTCGAATTAAGAAGATTAATGAAGAAAGAGCTGCAAATAGTGGAGTAACTTCCTTAGAAAATTTATATGATAAGATTTCTGAAGGTCAAATGACTACTATTAATATTATTATTAAAGCTGATTCGACCGGAAGTGCAGAAGCTGTTAAAGCTAGCTTAGAAAAATTAAATAACGACCAAGTAAAAATTAATGTTATTAGAAGTGCACCTGGAGCAATTACTGAGAGTGATATTCTTTTAGGAAGTGCATCGAAAGCTATTATTTATGGCTTTAATGTTAGACCAAGTGCTTTAGTTAGAAAAAAATCTGAAGAAGAAGGTGTCGAAATAAGACTTCATAGAATTATCTATGCTTTAATCGAAGAAGTTGAAGGCGCAATTAAAGGTAAGATGAAAAAAGAGATGGTTGAAAGATCTCTTGGTCAAGCTGAAGTTAGAAGTACATTTAAAGTTTCAAAGGTAGGAACTATTGCTGGGTGTATGGTTACTGATGGCTTAATTAAAAATCAAGCTAAAGTCCATGTTTTACGTAATGGTGTTGTTATTTATGATGGTGATATTGAATCGCTTAAACGTTTTAAAGACGATGCTAAAGAAGTAAAAGAAGGATTTGAATGTGGTATTAAAATTAAAGGATTTAATGATATTAATGAAGGTGATATTATTGAATGCTTTGAGGTAGTTGAAAAAGATGAGTAATAATTTAGAAAGATTACAAGCTGAAATTGCAAAAGATGTAAGAGAAATAGTTCAATATGATATTAAAGATGAAACTATTGGGTTTTTAACTATCACTGATGTTGTTGTAAGTAGCGACCATTCTTATTGTAAAATCTTTGTATCATTCTTTAATAACCCTACTAAGAACTTAGAAAAACTTAATCGTAAAAAAGGTTTTGTTAGAAGTGCTTTAGCAAAAAGAATTAAGACGAGAAGAGTTCCAGAAATTGAGTTTGTAGTTGATAATTCTTTCTTAAATTTTAAAAAAGTTGATGATGCTTTAAAAAAAGAAGAAGAGGAAATTTCTTCCTTTAAGAAAGAAGAGGAACATATTACAAATATCGATGATATATTAAAATAATAGTATATATCTAGTAGTTATTTAGAATTAATATCTTTTAATCTTTTAGATATCTTAGCTGGATTTTCATCTATTAAAACTAGGTAAGAATTACCTAGTTTTTCTTTTTTATTTAAAGTAAATGCTTTTAAATGTTTTTCTATTATATTAGTTAATCTAAGTCTAAAAGTTATTGGATTATATTTTTTATAGATCTCATTATATAAATCATAAAGAATATAATCTAAATCACTATAATCTTTAAGTTTAATTAATTTAATAGTAAATTCTTTATCTTTTTTTAAATATAATATTACTCCAAAAAACTTATTATCTTTATATACATGAATATGAGTTAAATTCTTATCTAAATATAATTTCTTATTTAAGAATTTATATTCATCGATAATCGAAGACAAGTCTTCGATTATCTTATAATAATACTTTTCATTTTTTTCTATTTTATGTTCAAAATGATTAAAGAATACATCTAGTTTTTCTTTATTATTTAGCATGGTAAGAAAATTATCTTTTGATGAAGGGTAGATTTTATTAATATCTTTAATTAAAGTTTTAATATTTTCTCTTTCAGTTTTCTTATCATTAGGACAAGTTGATTTAAATATTTTGATATTTTCTTCTTTAATTAATCTAGTGATAATACTTTCATCAATATAAATAAATGGTCGAATAAAAGTTAGTTTATCTCGAGAAAAAAACATTTTAGGCGAAAAAGTTGCAATCCTTCCACCATATATTGCATTTAGAAATAATGTTTCTATTGCATCATTTTTATGATGCCCAAAAGAAACATAATCACAATTAAGTTTTTTAGCTACTTTATTAATGATTGCTTTTTTCATTTTCGAACATATTGAACAAGGTAGATGATCAAGATGTTGTTTTTCTTTTTGAATACTTAATATCTGATAAACGCTTTTAGCATCTTCGATATATAAAGGAGTGCCTAGTTCATTAAAATATTCTTTAATTTCATCAAGTTTTGTATTAGGAAAACCTAAATCAATCATCATTGGTACTACTTCAAAATTAACTTTTGAATACAATTTATATATATTTAAAGCATAAAATAAAGCCATCGAATCTTTCCCACCGCTAATACCAATACAAATTCTTGAATTTTCTTTAAATAAATTAAAATCAATATCGGCTTTTTTAATCGAGGCTAAAATAATTCTTAAGGCTTTCATGAAATTCTCCTAAATAAACTAGTGTATTTTAAAATAAGCTAAAAATAATTGTCAATTTCGTTATATTATTTCTTAGTTTAATTAATAAATTAAAAGTCTTAAAAATTCTTTAAATTGCAAATTTTCGATATTAATTCTATTTTGCTTTTGTGCTAATATAATGGACATGGAAATTATTCGATTAAATAAATTTGAAGATTTAAAAGAAAACGAGAAATTATCGTTAGTTCTTGGATTCTTTGATGGAGTTCATATTGGACATGTTCAACTTATTAATTTTGCTAGGGCTAGTTCTCCAAATAAGCTTGGAATATTAACTTTTGATAAAGCAATTAATAAAGGAGCAAAAGTTTTAACATCTTTAGAAGATAAATTAGCTTTATTTGCTTCATTAAATGTTGATGTAACTTATGTTGTCCATGTAGATGATAATTTTTCAAAAATCTTATATAACGATTTTGTTGAACTTATCTTAAAGAAAATTAACCCTGTTAAAATATTTTGTGGGCCGGATTTTAGATATGGTTATAAAGCTCAAGGGGATGTTAATTATTTAAAAGAAAGAATTAAAGAAGTCTATGTTTTAAATTATGTCAAAGACCATAATGGAAATAAAATTTCTTCATCTTCAATAAAGAAATTAATTGAAGAAGGACATATTTATGAAGCTAATAGATGGCTTGGAAGAATTTATAAAATTAGAGGAAAAGTAGTTTCTGGAAAAGGAATTGGAAGGTCTTTTGGTTTTCCTACAGCTAATTTAGAAACAGAAGTAAATTATGTTGTTCCAAAAGAAGGAGTTTATATTACTTCAGTAACTCTTGGAAAAACAAAACATAAATCTCTTACTAATATTGGAAAAAACCCTACTATAAGTGACGATAATAAACAAACAGTTGAAACTTATATTATTGATTTTAAAGATGAACTCTATGGGGAAAATATTGAAATTTCATTTTTCAAACATTTAAGAGATGAAATTAAGTTTGAAAGTGAAGAAAAACTCATTGAACAGCTTGAAAAAGATATGGATGATGCTACTTATTACTTCAATTACGTGAAGAGTATTCATTAGTTTTTATTGACAAAAGTCGTATAAATCTTTATACTTTTTAAGTCTTTTATCTTTATTTAAGGAAACTCCGACCTTTTGTATTGATATTAGAGAATTATATTTAAGGAGAACTAAAAATGGCAATTTCAAAACAAACAAAAGCTGAACTCGTCAAAAAGTTTGGTAAAAATGAAAAAGATACTGGTAGTATCGAAGTTCAAGTAGCAATCTTAACTTCATCAATTAAACATTTAACAGAACACTTAAAAAGTAACGATAAAGACCACGTTGCAAGAAGAAGCTTACTCGTTTTAGTTGGTAAGAGAAAATCATTACTTTCTTACTTAGAAAGAACTAATAGAGATGCTTACATTAAATTAATTGCTGAACTTGGCTTACGTAAATAATTTAATTAAATTTAAAGAAAAATTAAGAGTGAAGACACTATATATCTTCACTCTTTTCTTTTAAAAAAATATTAAATTTTAATACATTTTATGACGTATTATTGTTATAATATTTAGCATTAAATTTAGTTATAAAGATGGATACAAATACTGTTAAGTTTTCGTTAAGAAGATATAAATTATATGTTATATTTGGCCCAATTTTTAAATCGATTGAGGTCATTTTTGAACTTTTTACACCTTTTGTAATTCGTTATATTATTGACCAAGGTATTGAAGCAGGACTTGAGAATAATTATTTAAGAATTATTATTCCGGGAATAATTTTAGTTCTTATGTGTTTACTCTCTTTTGGTTTTACTTTTATATGTCAATATCTATCTTCAGTTTGTTCACAAGGATTTGGGACAGATTTAAGAAATAGAATATATAAAAAAATAGCAACTTTATCATCTTTAGATTTAGAAAAGATTGGAAAAGGTAATTTACTTACTTTAATAAGTAATGATACAAATAGACTTCAATTAGGTATAGCTAATATTATTCGTTTAGTAGTTAGAGCACCTTTACTTGTTGTTGGTTCTTTAATTATGTCGATATTTATCTCTATTGAAGCATTTTTAATATTATTTATTGCCGTTATTATTATCGCTATTCCAATTATTTTAATATTTTATTTTTCATCAAGACAAATCTTAAAAGTACAAGATTCAATTGATAAAGTTTCTTCTTTATCAAATGATGATTTAGCTGGGACTAGAGTTATTAGAGCATTTAATAAAGAAGAATATGAAATCAATAAATTTAAGAAATTATCAAACCAATATTATAAAGATGCAAAAGTTAATCAAACATTAAATGCTTTAGTTAATCCAATTACTTATTTAGTTTTAAATACTGCAACTATTTTTGTTGTCTATTTAGGAAGAGATAATATTTTTACTAATGTTCCTCTTTCAACTGGTTCTTTAACAGCTTTAATTCAATATTTAAATCAAATTACAACTGCTTTAATTGTTACTTTCAATGTTGTTATTGTTTTAACAAAAGCTCAATCTTCTAGAGAAAGAGTTAATGCTTTCTTTAAGATTGTTCCATCTATTAAAGATGGAACAATAGTTGATACAAATATTGACTATAATAAAGATGAAATTGTTAAGTTTAATAATGTTTGTTTTAAATATAGTGATTCTGAGAAAAATGTTGTTAATAATTTGAATTTTGCTATTAGAAAAGGTGAAAAGGTTGGAATTATTGGTGGAACAGGAGCTGGGAAAACAACAATTATTAAGTTACTAGAAAGATTTTTTGATGTTACTAGTGGAGAGATTCTTTTTAAAGGTCAAAATATTAAAGATTTTAATATTAAATCGTTAAGAAAACAGATATCTTTAGTTTCTCAAAAAACTTCAATCTTTAATGGAACAATCAAAGAAAATGTTTTAATGGGGAAAAATGATATTTCTGATGAAGAAGTAGTTGAAGCTTTAAAAGAAGCTGATGCTTATTCTTTTGTTTCAAAATATGAAGATACAATAAATCATGAAATTGTTGAAAGTGGTAAAAACTTAAGTGGCGGTCAAAAGCAAAGAATTACTATTGCTAGGGCCTTAATTAAAAAATCCGATATTCTAATTTTAGATGATTCAACTTCAGCTCTTGACTTTTTAACTGATAAAAAGATTAGAGAAACGATTGCTTCTAAAAAAGATTTAACAACAATTATTATTTCTCAAAGAGCAACTTCCTTAAAAGGTTGCGATAAGATTTTAGTCATGGATAAAGGCTACATTGATAGCATTGGAACACATGAAGAATTACTTAAAAATTCTTCGATTTATAAAGAAATTTATGAAAGTCAGGTGAATTTAAATGGCTAGTATTAAATTTTTGTTTAAATATTTAAAAAGAGATTTATTAGCATTAATTTTATGCATAATCTTCTCAATTATTTTAGTTATTTCTTTAACTTTAATCCCTTATTATATTGGACTTGCAATTGATCAAATTGATTTATTTAATTCGGGAAAAATACTTAATTTTGATATTTTTACCTTTGATATAATCCTTATTTCATTATTTATTGCTCTAACCGTTATTTTTCAATTCGTCTTTGATTTTTTATTAGGTAGAGTAGTAGAAAGAGTTTCAAAAGAACTTAGAGATGATTTATTCTTAAAGTTTAACGAAGTTCCAATTTCATTTATCGATAATCATTTAAAAGGGGATTTAATTTCAAGAATTGTTAACGATGTTGATAATGTTAATACTGGTTTAACATCATTTTTTAGACAATTAATTATTGGTATTTTTCAAGTAATCATAATGATTGTCATGATGTTTTATGTTAATTATCTTTTAGCAATAGTTGTTATTATCCTAACTCCATTTGGATTTTTGCTTTCTTATATTATTGCCAAAAAATCTTCAAAATATTATAAAGAAAATAACCGTTTAATGGGTGAAGTTTCTTCTAATTTTCTAGAATATATAAATAATATCGACGTCGTTGAATCATATAATTATGAAGAATATTCATTTAAGAAATTTAATAAAATTAATCAAGATTTATACAAAGTTGGACAAAAAGCTCAATTAATTTCATCTTTAATTAATCCAGCTTCTAGAGTTATTAATAACTCAATTACTGCAGTAGTCGTAATTCTTGGTGCATTTATTTTTGTTTTAGCTTCATCAAGTGGTGGAACTTTTTTAGGCTCTACTTTAACCGCTGGAATGATTTCAACTTTTATTCAATATTCAATTCAATATTCTAAACCTTTTGATGCAATTTCTTCTTGTGTTAGCGAAGCACAAAATGCTTATTCATCTTTAAATAGAATCTTATACGTAATGGATTCAAAAAATGATGTTGATAATGGAAAAGAGGTTAGTTTAAAAAGAGGCGAAATCGCTTTTAATAATGTCGATTTTTCTTATGATAATAATCGAAAAATTATTGATGATTTTTCTTTACTTATTAAAGAAGGGCATAAGATTGCCTTAGTCGGTCCTACGGGATGTGGAAAAACAACTATAATTAACCTTCTTTTAAGATTCTATGATCCAAATAAAGGAACGATTGATTTTAATAAAGAACATAGCGTTGATATTAAAAAAGAAACTATTAGAGCTAAGTTTGGAATGGTTTTACAAGACACTCGGATTTTTAAAGGAAGTGTTTTAGAAAATATTGCTTATTCAAAAGAAGATGCAACTTTTGAAGAAATCAAAGAAGCAGCAAGAAATGCAAATTGTTTAGATTTTATTGAAAGATTACCTCAAGGTTTTGATACTATAATATCCGATAATAGTGGCTTAAGCGTTGGTGAAAAACAACTTATTTCAATTGCAAGAGTTATGCTTATGAAACCTGAAATTTTACTTCTAGATGAAGCGACTTCAAATATTGATACTCGTACTGAACTTAAAATTGTCGAAGCAATTAATCGACTTTGTGAAAATAAAACTTCGATTATGGTTGCTCATAGACTTTCGACTATTATTAATTCAGATTTCATCGTTGTTATTAATAATGGAAAAATAATTGAATCTGGAAATCATAAAGAATTAATGGCAAAAAAAGGTTTTTATTTCAACCTTTATAATGCTCAATTTGAAGAAGTCGGAATTAAATAGTTTCAAGCAAATTTTTCTTTAAAAAACTAGATATTGACTTTACTTATTTGTATAATTTAAAAGTTAATTATTTAAGGAAAAGAAAAAGAAAAATGAAACGTGTTTTTGAAAAAGAATTTTACGGTAAGAAGATAGTAGTAGAAACCGGAGAAATTGCAAAACAAGCCGATGGGGCTGTTTTTGTAAGATTTAATGATACTGTAGTTTTATCTACAGCTTGTTGTAGTGATGAACCAAAAGAAGGAGATTTCTTCCCTTTAACAGTCACTTATGAAGAAAAGCAATATGCAATTGGTAGAATCCCTGGAGGTTTTTTAAGAAGAGAAGGTAGACCAGGAGAACATGCTACTTTAACAGCTAGATTAATTGATAGACCAATTAGACCTATGTTTAGTGATGGCTTTAGAAATGAAGTTCAAATCATTAATACTGTTATGAGTGTTGATTTAGATTCAACTCCTGAAATGACTGCAATGCTTGGCTCATCTTTGGCTCTTGGAATTTCTGATATTCCTTTTGACGGACCAATCGCTGGAGTTTACGTTGGAAGAGTTAATGGTAATTTAGTTATTAACCCAACCGTTGAAGAAAGAAAAGTTTCTGATTTAAATTTAGCAGTTGCTGGTACAAAAGAAGCTATTAACATGGTTGAAGCTGGCGCTAATGAATTAAGCGAAGATGAAATGCTTGATGCTATTATGTTTGGTCATAATGCAATTAAAGAACTTTGCGAGTTTGAAGAAGAAATTATTAAAGAAATTGGAAAACCAAAAAGAGAAGTTTCTTTATATGCTCCAGATGAAAATATTAAAAACGATATCTATACTAGAATTTACGATAGAATGATTAAATCTATCTCTATTTTCGATAAATTAGAAAGACAAAATGCTATTGATTCTTTAAAGAAAGAAATTACTGACGATTACGATAATAGAGAATATAAAAACGAAAAAGACCATAAGATGACTATGTTAATGGTCAATGATATTTTAGAAGGTATGGTCGCTAACGAAGTTAGAAGACTTATTACTGAAGAAAAAATTAGACCTGATGGTAGAAAAATTGATGAAATTAGACCATTAAACGCTCAAATTGACCTTTTACCTAGGGTCCATGGTTCTGCTATGTTTACAAGAGGTCAAACTCAAGTTATTTCAATTTGTACTTTAGGTATTAAAGAAGATGAACAAATTTTAGAAGGTTTAGCACCAGAAGATACAAAAAGATGGATGCATCACTATAATTTCCCACCTTTCTCAGTTGGTGAAATCGGAAGAACTGGTACACCAGGAAGAAGAGAAATTGGTCATGGTGCATTAGGTGAAAGAGCTTTATCTTATGTTTTACCAAGTGAAGAAGAATTCCCATATACTATCAGATGTGTTGCTGAAGTCTGCGAATCAAATGGTTCTTCATCTCAAGCTTCAATTTGTGCGTCTTGCTTATCATTAATGGCAGCCGGCGTTCCAATTAAAAGAATGGTTAGTGGTATTGCAATGGGTTTAATTACTTCCGGACCTCTTGATGGAAATCATCCTTATACAATTTTAACTGACATTCAAGGCTTAGAAGATCACTTCGGTGATATGGACTTTAAAGTTGCTGGAACTGAACTTGGAATTACAGCTTTACAAATGGATATTAAGATTAAAGGTGTTACAAGAGAAATTTTACATGATGCTTTAATGCAAGCTCATAAAGCAAGAGCACAAATTAGAGAAGTTATGTCTGCTTGTATTAGCGAACCAAGAAAAGAATTATCTGAATATGCTCCTAAATTTATCACATTCTACATTGATAAAACTAAAATTAAAGACGTTATTGGAACTGGCGGAAAAGTTATTAATGAAATCATTGAAAAATGCGATCAAGTTAAGATTGATATCGAAGATGATGGTAGAGTTAGCGTTTACCATATGAATAAAGATGCTTTATTAAAAGCAAAAAATATGATCTTAGATATTGCTAGAGTTGTTGAAATTGGCGAAGTCTTTGAAGGAGATGTAACAAGAGTAGAAGATTTTGGTGCTTTCGTTTCACTTTTTGGCGATAAAGAAGGTTTATGCCATGTTTCTAGACTATCAAACGGTTATGTTAAATCAGCTCACGATGTAGTAAGAGTTGGACAAAAATTAAAAGTTAAAGTTATTGGTATTGATGAAAAAGGAAAAATCAGCGTTTCTCATAAAGAATTTGACGAAAATAGAAGCGATGATAATTCATCAAAACCTGAAAAGAAAAGAAAAACATTCTTTGGTAGATAAAAATGAAATATTTAATAGTTTCTGACATTCACGGGGCAACTTCAAGTGCTGAAAAGATAGTTTCATTAGATAATAAGTATAATTTTAGTAGTATTTTAGTGCTTGGCGATGTTAACTATAATGGTGCAAGAAACGTTCCTCCAAGCGATTATTCGCCAATTGATGTTACGAAACTATTAAAAACACTAGTTCATAAGACCTTATTTATTAGAGGAAATTGTGATTCTCGTGTTGATGCTTTTGTTTTAGAAAAAGAATTTTATGATCTTAAAAAAATAAAAATTCATGGGTTAAAATTTATCTTAACCCATGGAGATTTATTTAATGAATCTAATATAAAAATTAAAAAACATAGTGTGTTTCTATATGGACATACACATATTTATGTTTTAAAACGTCTTGATAATGGCTCTTTAGTGATTAACCCAGGTTCTATTTCATTACCTAAAAATGGTAATCCTAGAACATATGTAATTTTTGATGATGAAAAAGGAATTTTTTCTTTATATAATATAGAAGACGAGTTAATTCAAACGATTTCCGTTAATTAATAATAATTTGACAGAGGATTTTTGATGGATAAAATAAAGATTTTAGCATTAGGTGGTCTTGATGAAGATGGTAAAGACCTTTATGTCGTAGAAATTAACGACAATATTTTTGTTATTGGTGGTGGATTTAAATATCCTTCTAAAACTACCCCAGGTATTGATTTTATTATTGCTGATTTTTCTTATATTACTCAAAATAAAGATAAAGTTAAGGCATTTATTTTACCTAAGTGCAAGAAAAATTCTTTTGGAGCAATTCCTTATATTTATAAAGAAGTACAAGCACCAATTATTTGTACTGAAATGACAAAAGTATTTTTAGAGGAATTTACTAAAGAATATCAACAAGAATGTAATTATAAATTCAAAATAATTGGTTTACCTGACTCTTTAAGTGTAGCTGGTATAAAATTTCAATTTTTTGGAACATGTGCCTCAATGCCATCAACTTTTGGCTTTGCAATAAGAACTGATAAAGGAAATATTGTTTATTCATCTGATTTTATCGTTGAATATGCCTCTGAACAACAATTTAGATTAGATTTAAATACTTTAGGTAAAATTGCTGAACACCCAACACTTGTTTTAATGTCTGAATCTGTTAATGCATCAAAACCAGGATATTGTTCACCAAATCATCGTCTTTATCCTCGTTTAGTTCAATATATGCACAATGCTCCAGGAAGATTTTTAATCGCATTAAATAATGATAATTTATATCATATCGATGAATTTTTTAGAGCATGTAAAGAATTAAATAAAAAAGTTTATTTTTATGACGACACTACAAGAAATATTTATAGTTTAATTGAAAAATTAGGTATTTCTCATTTTCCTCAAAAAAATATTATTTCAAAAGATGATGTTTTAAGAATTAAATCAAATGAAGTAGTCGTTGTTATGAGTGATGAAAAAGAAAGAATCTATGAAAAAGTTTCAATGCTTGCAAACTATGAAGCAGATGAAAAATTAATTAAAATTGAACCAAGTGATACTTTCTATCTTGCAGCAACTCCATCTGATAATAGCGAAATTATTGCAACTGAAACTATTGATGAACTTTATAAAACAGGTTGTTTTGTTAGATATGAAACTAGATCAAGTTTAGCTAAAATGCATGCTTATGAAGAAGATTTAAAGATGCTTTTATCTTTACTTAAACCTAAATATTATTTCCCTATCGAGGGTTATTATGTAAATCTTCTTGATAATGCTAAAATTGCTTTTGATATGAATATTGGTTTATCACATTCATCAATATTCCTTCTTGATAATGGTCAAAATGCTAATTTTGATGAAAATGGAAACGCTACAATCGACTTTAATTTAAATGATGAAATTAAAGTTGGTGATGTTATGATTGATGGAATTGGTGTAGGTGATGTTGTTAACGAGATTATTTCGGATAGAAATAGACTCGGCGAAGATGGAGTAGTAGTTTTAGGATGTGCTATTTCAAAAGAAAGTAGAGAAATTATTGCTGGACCAGATATTCAAATGAGAGGTTTCTTATTCTTAAAAGATAAAGATGCTGAAATTATGCTTAAAGATATTACCTCAACATTTACTGATTTAGTAAATAGCTGGGTTAAAGAAACGACAACTTTTTCTTTGGATGATTTGGAAGGAAAGATCGAATTTATCTTAAGAAAAATGATGCTTAAGAATAATCGTAATCCAGTTATAAAACCAAATATTATTATCATTTGATTAACTTAAATCTTTTAAAAAAAGTAGTATAAAATTATAATTTATTTATGCCTAAAAAAGAGAGTAAATTTAAAATTAGCAATGAATTAAAAAAAGCGGCTATCGGCACCTTTTTATGCTTATTATCAATATATCTATCACTAAACTTAGTGACTGTTTTTCCTTATGATTTTTTTATTATCCCTGCTAGAGCGATAAATTGGTTAATATCGTTTTTTGTTGGGGGAATTTTTTCTTATATTATTTATCTCATTTTATTTATTTATGGGATTACAATTATTTTTTATAAGAAAAAATTTAATTTTAAGCGGAAACTTTTAATAATCGGAGTCATTCTTTTTGGAATTGGTGGAATGATTCTTTTAACAAATTCTGTTTATTTAGTTGATAATAGTCATTATCTAACTTTTGATAGTTTTGGCGAAAATCTCTTAAATAATGTCGTTAATCCTAGAAGTCTAGATTTTAAGGCTCCTGACTTTTTAATGATTGATGTTACTAGAAATAGTGGTTTAATTGGGATGGCTTTAACTGCATCAATTAATTCCTTAATGACTTATATTGGTTCATACGCTTTAGGTTCAATTATCTTTGTTGCAGGTATTGTTTTACTTTTAATTAGACCTTCAATCTACTTAGTTAAAAAATTTAATGAATATCGTAATTTTAATTATCAATATAGTGCAAAAGAAAACTTCACTAAAGCTAAAGATATTACGATTACGACAACAACTTTACCTTCTTTAGAAGATTCGGATAACATTGATATTGAAACAACTAGAGTTTCTAAAGTCGAAGAAGCAAAACCAACTCCTGAAGAAATAAAACAAGAAGAAGATAAGGATTTCTTATCAAGGCTTCAAGACGAATCACAAAAGAAGTATGTTTATGAAAGACCTATTAATCAAGACCCTTCTTTAGAATCTTTAAATTTTGATGATCGCCCAGTTTCAAAAGCTCATTATGATCCTAATGAAGATAATAGTGCTTATACTAATATTTATCATAATAATAATGTTACAGAAAATAGGCTTTATACAAATAAAGTGACTGCAGAACAAGTTTCTTTGCAAAATAAAGTAGAAGAAAAAGCAGATAATAATTCTGGCGTAGTTATTAATAATTATGGCGAAGTTAAAAGTGATGTTAATGTTAAACCTACTTTTGATTATTTAGATGATATAAAAGAAGCACCAATAACTAGTAAAAAACCTAGAAAGAGAATTAAATATGTTGCTCCTTCTTTATCGTTACTTGAAAACAGACAAAGTCATGAATCTGATCAAAAGAATAAAGAGGTTGCTGAAGAAAGAAGTGATGCTATCAACCAAGTTTTAAGTGATTTAGGTGTTAAAGCCCGTGTCGTTTCTTATAAAATTGGTCCATCAGTTACAAGATATGATATTCAAACTGAAAAGAATGTTTCAATTAAAGGTTTTGATACTTATTTAAATGATATTTCAATTAGACTTGGTGGAATTAGTGTTCGTTTCTCACCTATAGTTTTAGGAAAAACAACTTCTGGATTAGAGATTGCAAACCAAGTTTGTTCAATTGTTAATTTTAAAGATTGTCTCCAAGCTTTAAATAGGCTTCCAAAAGCAAAACCTACAAATGTTCCTTTTGGTAAAGATATTAATAACGAATTAATCACAATCGATTTACAAGAAACACCTCACCTTTTAGTTTGTGGTTCGACCGGTTCTGGTAAATCTGTTTTTATGCATTCCTTAATTATGTCTTTAATTATGAGAAATTCGCCTGAAAATTTAAAATTATTACTAGTTGATCCAAAAACTGTTGAATTTATTAAATATAGAGAAATTCCACATCTTTTATGTCCACCAGTTGATATTCAAGATCCTCAAAAGCCTTTTGAAGTTCTTAATAAAATTTGTGAAATCATGGAAGAAAGATATGCTCTTTTTGCTGAAAACGATGTCTCTAAATTAAAAGAATATAATGAAATTTGCGTTGCTAAAGGTCAACCAACTTTACCAATTATTGTTGTAATTATTGATGAGTATGCTGATCTTGTTGATGTTAATAAACGTATTTCTGAACCAGTTGTTAGAATTGGTCAAAAAGCTAGAGCTGCTGGTATTCATATGATTATTGCTACACAAAGACCTTCTGTTAATGTTATTAATGGTGTTATTAAAGCTAATATTCCTTCAAGAGTTGCACTTTTAACATCATCTCCAACTGATTCGATGACTATTATTGATCAAGGTGGTGCAGAAAAATTAATTGGTAATGGTGATATGCTTATTAAATCAGCTACTTTAAGCAATACTCAACTTATCCGCTGCCAAGGTTCTTTTGTTTCTAATCAAGAAATCAAAGCTGTTTGTGATTTCTTACGTATAAATTATGGTCCACAATATGATGAAGAAATCATGGATATTATAAATAAACCTGTCGCTGAAGATCCTCAACTTGTTCAAGCAAGCAAAGAATCTAGATTTGGAAGCGATGAAGATTTATATCAAGAAGTTAAAAACTGGACAATGAGCGAAGAATATATCTCGATGTCTCGAATTCAAACAACGTTCTCAATGGGCTTTAATAGAGCTTCACGTATATTTAAACGTTTACAACAAGAAGGAGTAGTAAGCGATGATAAAGCTACAAATTCTTCAAAAGGTAGCAAAGTTTTAATTCATAATTATGTTGATAGCGATCCAAGTGAAAGACAAGGAACCATTGAGCAAACAACATTTAAAAAGTTCTAGAGTATGAAGGTTGGAGTTGATTTGACCTTTATACCTCGTTTTAAGGATAAGGCCAAACTTGCGGAAAAAATACTTTCTTCATTTGAGCTAATTGAGTATCAAAATGCTCTTAACAAAGAAGAATATTTAGCTTCAAGATTTGCCCTAAAAGAAGCTTTAATAAAATGCCTAGAACTTTCAATTTTAAGTGTTGATTTAAAAGATATTATTATTAAAAAGAAAAAGAGCGGAGCGATATACATTGAATATCAAGATAAAGATTTTTCTTGCTCGCTTTCTCACGAAAATGAATATTGCATAGGAGTTGTTATTGATGAATAATACTTATTTTGGAGCAAATTTAGTTGATAAAAATACAATATCGGTTTTCTTGTTTTCACCTATACAAAAAAATGATCAAACACCAATTAATTTAATAATAAATGATTCAATTGTTGTTCCTCTTGAAGTTACTAAACAAGTATTTTTAAATGGTGTTAGTCTTTATACTTGTAGATATTCTCATGGTTTTAAATTAGGAAATTCATATATTGTTTCAATTGAAAATTATGGTTTAGCAGGTTTAAATGTTAATGAAGCAATTAACTTCCCAGATTTTGACGATGAATTTTATTATGGTGATGATGATTTAGGCGTTACATATACAAAAAAAGAAACTACCTTTAAAATTTGGGCTCCTTTATCTTCAAATGTCGGCGTTTTATTAAAAACTGACGAGGATGAAGATTATGTCGTTTACTATATGAAAAGAGAGCCTAGAGGTGTCTTTTCTTTAACTTTAAAAGGTGATTATGAAGGTTATCATTATTTATTCTTGCTTAAAACTAACGAAATTACCTATCGTTCTTTAGATCCATATGGTAAAGCTTGTAGTGCTAATAGTGTTGATAATATCGTTGTTGATTTTAATAAAACAAAAATTGATTTATGTGAAGATGATTTACCAACATATAATTCATATTTAGATACAATTATTTATGAATTGGACATTAGAGATTTTACTATCGATGAACATACTAATATTGTAAATAAAGGCAAATATTTAGGTTTAACTGAAAAAGGACGTAAGACTGATGGTAAAAATCCTGCTGGTTTAGACTATCTTGAATCTCTTGGAGTAACTCATGTTCAAATTTTACCAATGTATGATTTTAAGACTATTGATGAATTACATCCTGAAAATTCCTATAACTGGGGATATGACCCATGGCAATATTTCTGTCCAGAAGGAAGCTATTCTACTAACCCAAATGATCCATATTCTAGAATCGTTGAATTAAAAGAGATGATTGCTGCTTTACACAAAAAAGGCATTAAAGTTAATATGGATGTTGTTTATAACCATTATTATGATACTTTAATGAATTGTTTATCACGTGTTGTCCCTGGCTATTATGCTAGAACTAGAAAAAATGGAATTTTATCTAATGGTAGCGGATGTGGTAATGATTTTAATAGTGAAAGACCAATGGCTCGTAAACTTATTTTAGATTGCGTTAAATTCTGGGTAAAAGAATATGGAATCGATGGTTTACGTTTTGATTTAATGGGCTTACTTGATATAACTACAATTTTAAGAATTAAGAAAGTTTGTAAAGCTATTAAACCTGATTTTATGGTTTATGGCGAAGGATGGGATATGAATACAGAACTTTCAAGTGATAAAAAAGCTTCTATTTTAAATTCATACAAACTAGATGAAGTTGCTTTCTTTAATGATACTTATAGAGATATTTTAAAAGGTGCAAATGGCGTTGATAACCTTAGAAGTGGTGGTTATTTAACTGGAAATTTATCTTACGTTGATGGATTTAAGT
This sequence comes from uncultured Bacilli bacterium, assembly GCA_944350425.1. Taxonomy (GTDB): domain Bacteria; phylum Bacillota_I; class Bacilli_A; order RFN20; family CAG-826; genus Onthovivens. The sequence continues at coordinate 181,464 of CALVOX010000001.1, read as the reverse complement.
TCTGTTTCCTTTCTTCAAGCGTAAATTTTGTCTATCCAGCTAGATTCAAATCTCCAGAACAATCTATAAATTATGTCGAATGCCATGATAACTTCACTTTATTTGATAAAGTATCAAGTGTTTATGGAAAAGAAAATGTTGAAAAAGCATTAGAAGTAATCAACGAAATTAATGCCACAATTCTTCTTTCGCACGGGGTTCCATTTTTCCATGCTGGACAAGAAATTGGCTTAAGTAAAAAGTATGAAGATAATACATATAACAAAGGTGATGAATATAATAAATTCTCGTGGGATGTTTTAGATCAACGTATAAACATGGTTAAATATTTTAAATCTATGGTTGATTTTAGAAAAACAAGATATATTGCAAATATTTTAGATACAAAAGCAATTAGCGAAAGTACTAAATTTAATAATCTCGACGGTGGCTTACTTGGAATTGAAGTAAAATTATCTACCGGTGAATTCTATATTCTGATTAATCCTACTGATAATAATATTCGCCATACATTTAATGACTATGTTTTAGTAGAATGTGCTGAAGCTGGCTATCTTAAAAATAGCGAATTATATATCAAAACTTTAACCTCAACTGCTCATTCAGTTACAGTCGTGTCAAAGAAAGTGAGCTAATATGTGGAAATATTTTAAAGTAGTAATTAAAGTTTTATTTCCAATAATTTGGGCTTATTTTTCTTGGATTATAAGTTATTCAAATCATCCAGAAAAATATCCTTTCGATAAAAGATGGGAAAAAGTTCAAAAAATTGTAAGAAAAGTAATTAAAGCATTCAATGTCCAATTAAATCAAGATGACATTGATAAATTCTACGAAAATATGGACAAATCAAAAAATCATCTTTTTGTTTGCAATCATATTTCAGATATCGACCCTTTGATTTTTATTGCAGCTGCAAAAAGACCTATAACATTTGTTGCTAAAATTGAAAGCGAAAAATATCCTTTAGTAGGAAGAGTTATTAAAATAATTGACGGAAAATTCATGGATAGAGATGATCTTAAACAATCATTAAAAATCATGCTTAAAATTCAAGACATGTTATTGCATCATGAACCTATCGATGTAGTAATTTTCCCTGAAGGTACAAGAAATAAACAAGGTGATTTAAGTAATACTCTTCCATATCATCATGGTAGTTTTAGACCTGCATTTAAAGCAAAATCTCCTATTGATGTCTTTATGATTACTGGTGATGAAAAGGTATTAACTTATAAAAACAATATTAAAAAGTTTGATGTTAATATAGCTTTATTAAAAACTTATACCGAAGAAGATTATGCTAATTTAACAACGAATGAAGTTGCTTCAGAAAGTCAAAAAATTACTGAAGAAAATCTAAAAAAATATTATTAATGACGTAATCCTTTAGGATAAAAGTTTTTTAAAATTCCATTTACGCATTTAACAAAGCCTAAATTTATTTTGTTAAATGAAACTACATAATATCCTTTTTTTAAATCATTTCTTTTAATCGTATCTCCATGGAGGTACGATTTTGCTTCTTTTTCATCTAGTTTAATTGAAATTTCACTTGATAAATAATGAGCGAGATTAAAAGAAGGAATAAAAATATTTTTGTTTTTTATTTCGCAAATATTAATTCCTTTTCGAATAAATTTTATATTGCTAGGCAATGTAAAATTAAAATTATGAGCATAAATTTGGTTATTTAAGTTGGTAATACAGTTAAAATCTAATTTGTATTCATTTAAAAAGTTATCTAATTCATTAGATTTATAATTACCAATCTTTTTATCAGTTATATTTTTAATGGATGAAGTAGTTTTCTTTTTTTGAAGTTTCGCAATAAATTGACCTTCACCATTATATAAATGTGGGAAAATATGTATTGCTTCATTTAGCTCTTTTGATCTATATTCTCCATCAATATGAGGTAAAGGAATTACTTCGACATCATTTCTGTTTTTTAAAACACTTAATATAACATCTTCATCTTCTTCAAAAGAAAAAGAACAAGTTGAATAAATGATAAAACCTTCAGGTTTAACTAAATCAATAGCTTTGTTTAATAAGTCAATTTGTATCTTTTGTTGTTTTAGCACCTTTTCATATGACCAATCTTTTTCCATTTCATCCATTTTTCTAAACATGGCACTACCAGAACAAGGTGCATCAAGAATTATATAATCAAATGAGTTATTTAATTCGTTATTAATTTTTAAGAAATCACCGCAAACAACACTTATATTTGAAAGACCTACTTTTTCGATATTACTCGATAAAGTTAATGCTCTTTGAAAAGAAATGTCGTTTGATATAAGTTCAATATTTTTATAGTAAAAAGAAGTAGAAATTGTTTTTCCACCAGGTGCAGCACACATATCAAGTATTAAAGAATTTTCTTTTGGATTTAAAAAATATGATACCAATAAACTCGAAGCATCAACGATATAAAATAAACCATTATCAAATAAATAAGATTTTCCAAATTCATAATCTTTAGGATTGTAATAGAAAACATTTTTTAAAAATGGGTGTTTTTTAACTTTCGGAAACATAGTATGGAAAGTAATTTCATCTATCTTATTTGGATTTATTATTAAAGAATGTGTTCTTTCTAAAGTTAAAGCATTAATTAACTTGTCAATGTCTTCCTCACCAAGATATTTTTTAAGATGTTCTTTGAAAAGCATTTAAATATTATATAAAATCAAAAATTAAAAATGTATAATAATTTCGAAGGAACATTATATGAGATTTGAAGATATTATTGAGAAAAAAAGAGATAAAAAAGAACTAACAAGAGAAGAAATTCATTTTTGGATTAGCAATTATGTTAAAGATGAGATTCCTGATTATCAAGTCAGCTCTTTGCTTATGGCTATTTATTTAAACGGAATGAATAACAAGGAAATCGGTATTTTAACAGATGAAATGAGAATGTCTGGTCAAATATGGGATTTATCGGATATTCCTGGCTTAAAAGTTGATAAGCATTCAACAGGTGGTGTCGGTGATAAAGTTTCACTTGTTTTAGGACCAATGGTTGCTGCATGTGGCGCTAAGTTAGCTAAAATGAGTGGAAGAGGTCTTGGACATACAGGCGGAACATTAGATAAATTAGAATCTATTCCTGGTCTTGATATTCATAAAACTTATGAAGATTTTAAAAAACAAGTTAATGAAATCGGTTTAGCTATTATTGGACAAGACGAAAATATCGATCCAGCAGATAAAAAAATATATGCACTAAGAGATGTAACTGGAACAGTTGGCTCAATTCCTTTAATCGCAAGCTCGATTATGTCTAAAAAATTAGCTAGTGGTGCTGATTGCATTCTTCTTGATGTTAAATATGGAAGTGGCGCTTTCATGAAAAATATTGATGATGCAAAAGTACTTGCTCAAACAATGGTTGATATTGGAAAAGAATTACATAAAGATGTAAAAGCTGAAATTACTGATATGGATCAACCTTTAGGTATGGCAATCGGAAATAATCTTGAAGTTAAAGAAGCAATCGCTACTTTAAAAGGCGAAGGTCCAAAAGATTTAACTGAACTTTGCATTTCTTCAGGAATTATTCTTTTAAAACAAGCAAAGGTTTTTGATAACGATGAAGATGCAAAAAATGCTTTAATTAATTCTATTAAATCAGGTACAGCTTTAAATAAATTAAAAGAAATGGTCAAATATCAAAAAGGCGATGCCTCCTATATCGAGCATCCAGAAAAATTTGAGATGGCTAGCGAAATTATCCCAATTTATTCAAAAGTGGAAGGATATGTCCATAGAATCGATGCTTTAGAAATTGGTAAATCTTCAATGAGACTTGGCGGCGGAAGAGAAACTCTTGATGATATCATCGATATGAGTGCTGGTATAATTTTAAATAAGAAAATCGGTGATTTTGTCAAAAAGGATGAATTATTAGCTACTTTATATACTAATAAGAAAGATGTTGAAGAAGTTAAACAAGACGTTGAAAATGCTTTTGACATTAGAAAAGAAGAAGTCAAAATTGACTTGTCAAAGAAAATATTTATTGAATAAATTATTTTGAATGTTTTTTCTTAATTTCTCTTATATTTGAACTTCGAATTATATTACAAATCTTTAAATAATTATCATTAAGTGCCTTTTCGTATGATGAAGAGGCATTTTTATTTATTAAATAAAATCTAGCATCTTTTAAAGCTTCTGGGAGATATTGTAAATATGGCCAAACTGAAGGAAGATCATAAGGATATTTATCTTCTTGCGCAACGTTAACTGGCGTAAATTTTAAATAATCTAAAACCGGAAGAGGCATATCTTTCGCAGCATCCATTGCTTTATACATCGATAAACATGCAGTTTTAGAGTGTGGCGATAAGCATAAATCAACAATTGCGACCGAAATTGGTATAATAGCTTCAGGTAAACCAACTGTTAAAGCACTATCTATTGCGATTTTAGTTCTCATACATGCTTGAGGATTAGCAATTCCTATATCTTCATAAGCCGTAACTAGAAGTCTTCTTGTTAGGCTTTCTAAATCGTTAGAAATTAAAAGTCTAGCCGCATAATATAAAGCAGCATTAACATCTTGACCTCTAATTGATTTTTGAAGGGCCGAAACACTATCATAATGACCGTCTTCATCTTTATCTGCAATTAAATTTGAAACTTTAAGTACGGTTTTAGTTTTATCGATAGTAATTTCTTGATTTTTGAATGAAATTGATAGTATTTCTAAATAATTTAAAGCAAAGCGGAAATCTCCGCCGCTAGATTTAGCAATATATTCTAAAGAAGCATCATCAATTACAAGTTTATTATCATAACCATCTTTATTCGAGATAGCTCTTTTTAAACCATTGACAATATCAGAAGTAGTTAAAGTTTTAACTTCTAAAAGATGAACTCTGCTTCTAATTGCGCGGTTAATTGAAATATAAGGATTAGCAGTAGTTGCTCCGATTAGAAAAATAGTTCCATTTTCAACATAAGGTAACAAAATATCTTGCTTATCTTTATTAATTCGATGAATTTCATCGATTATTACAATTGTTGTCGGATAAAGTTTAGCTTCTAAAATTGCTTGTTCAATATCTTTTTTATTAGAAGTAACAGCATTTAGTTTTATTGTATGAGCTTTTAAGGAATTAGCATAAGCTTCAGCAATAGTAGTCTTTCCAGTTCCAGGCGGACCATATAAAATAAAAGAAATTGGAGTTTCTGCTTTAACACTATTCGTTAAAAATCCATTTTCGCCAACTAAATCTTCTTGGCCAATTATATCAGTTAATGTTTTTGGTCTTATTCTAAATGCTAAAGGTTTGTTCATGCTTTACATTATAAACTAAAATATGATAATAATCTAAAGACAAATAAATAAAATATAAAAGCAAGAATATAATGAGTTTTAAAGAATAAATTGGTAGATTATTAGTATTAAATTTAATAAAGAAATGAGGTAGAATTTATAACATGAAAGTTGTAATTCAAAGAGTATTAAACGCAAGTTTAAGCATAGATCAAAGAGTTTGTTCTTCAATTGGTAAAGGATATCTTTTATTAGTTTCTTTTACTAACGGAGATAATGAAGAAATTTCAAAGAAAATGGCAGAAAAAATTTCCAAATTAAGAATTTTTGATGATGAAAATGGTAAAACTAATTTATCTATTTTTGATGTTAATGGTGAAATTTTATCTGTTTCTCAATTTACTTTATATGCAAATTTAAGAAAAGGTAATAGACCTTCATTTATCGATGCTTTAATTCCTAGTGAAGCCGATAAATTATATAATTATTTTAATGAATGTTTAAAAGAGCTTAATTTGCCACCAAAAACAGGAGTTTTTGGCGCTGATATGAAAATTAATTTAATAAATGACGGTCCTTTTACTGTTATTCTTGATTCAAAGGAATTATTTTAGTTATGAAAGTAATGGTTGGTTTAAGCGGTGGAGTTGATAGTGCGGTTGCTGCTTATTTATTAAAAGAGCAAGGCTATGATGTTATTTGCGGTTTTATGAGAAACTGGGATTCAATGATGAATAATGATTATTATGGTAATCCTACCGTTAATAACGATATTTGCCCACAAGAACAAGATTATTTAGATGCAAAAGATGTTGCTGAAAGATTAAATCTTCCTCTTTTAAGAATAGATTATATAAAAGAATATTGGGATAATGTTTTTTCTTATTTTCTTGATGAATATAAAAAAGGAAGAACGCCTAATCCTGATATTTTATGCAATAAATATATTAAATTTGGTCCTTTCATCGAATTTGCTAAAGCAAACGGTTGTGATATGATTGCTATGGGGCATTATGCAAAAAGAGTTGAAAAAGAAGGCAAAACTTATTTATATAAAGCTTTTGATAAAAGCAAAGATCAATCATATTTTTTAAGTCAAATTTCTTCATCACAACTTAAATCTTGTTTATTTCCTTTAGGTGATATTACAAAAAAAGAAGTAAGAGAACTGGCTGAAAAATTGAATTTAGTTTCTGTTGAACATAAAAAAGATAGTACCGGTATTTGTTTTATTGGTGAAAGAAACTTTAAAGAGTTTTTAAAAAACTATATTCCAGCACAAAAAGGAAAAATTGTAGAAATAAATTCAAATTTAGTTTTAGGAGAGCATGAAGGCGTAATGTATTACACTTTAGGTCAAAGAAAAGGACTTGGAATTGGTGGAATCCATGGCTTAAAAGCTAATCCTTATTATGTATGTAAAAAAGATGTTAAAAATAATATCTTATATGTTGCAAGTGGTGATAATGATGAACATTTATTAAGTGATTCTGCAATTATTACTTCAATGAATTTCTTTAACGATAGAGTAAAAGACGGTGAGCATCTATTTGTTAAATTTAGATATCGTCAAGATGATAAAGGTGTTACATGTTATAATTTAGAAAATGGCGATGTAAAACTTGTTTTTGACGAACCATATAAGGCAGTTACACCTGGACAAGCTTGTGTCTTTTATAAAGAAGATGAAGAATGCATAGGTGGCGGATTTATAGACCATGTCTATTATAAGGGAGATGAAATTTTTTAATGAAACGTTATTCTCGAATCATTTTATTAATAATTTCAATTATTTTATTTGCTGTTGCTTTAGTTTGCTTATTTTCTCTTGATATAGAAGGAATTAAGTATAACCAAGATATTAATGGAACTGAGATAAGTTTTATTCTTTCTGGGCATGCTATTTTAGGTGAAAGTAGCGCTATATTAAATGGAACATATGTTGAGGGAGTTTTACATATGAATTCTTCTTTGTTTGTTCCAGTAACTCTTTCTTTTGATTTTATAACATTTATTTTATTAACTGCTTTTACTATAAGTTTAGTTTTTATGATTATTTTTGCTTCAAGAAAAACCCTACTTTTAATATTTACTTTAATCAACACTCTTTTAGCAATTTCAATATTTTTTCAACCATTATATTTTTTAGCTGTAAACTGGGGAAATAAAATTATAATTGATAATTTTTTCCCAACTAATGAAACAACTTTAATTGGGATTGGTGCTATTTGTTTTACTTCGATTATGTTAATAAATGATATTTTATATTTTTATAGAATCAGTACTTTATTTAAACATAAACCTATTGTAATTTATTAATTTTATTTGATTATTATTCTCTATTTTATTATAATTTCGCCTAGGAAAAGAGATTAAAAGTTTTTCTATTTTAGAGAGAGGCAACAAGGTGAAAAGCCTTATAGAAAATGTTAATCAGCCACTTCCAAAACAAAGGTTAAAAGCCTCGTAGTTATGCGTTAAATAGCATTCTAATTAAGAGCAAAATTTATTTTTGAATTAGGATGGTACCGCGATTATGAAAATTCGTTCCTAAAAATGTTTTTTTAGGAATTTTTTATTTATTAAAGGAGAGAAAATGAGAAAATTATCTTCACAACAAATTAGAGAAACTTGGTTAAATTTCTTTAAAGAAAGAGGCCATATGATTGAACCAGGAGCAAGTTTAATTCCTCATAATGACCCATCTTTACTTTGGATTAATGCTGGTGTTGCTGCTTTGAAAAAATATTTTGATGGTAGTGAAATACCTGAATCAAAAAGAATTACAAATGTTCAAAAATGTATTAGAACTAACGATATTGATAACGTTGGTAGAACTGCAAGACACCATACATTCTTTGAGATGCTTGGAAACTTTTCAATCGGTGATTATTTTAGAAAAGAAATTGTTGAATGGGCTTTTGATATTTTGACTAATGAAAAATATTTCGGTTTAGAAAAAGATAAATTATATATTACATATCACCCAAGTGATTTAGAGACTAGAGATCTTCGGATTAAACAAGGAATGGCAAAAGACCATTTAATTCCTCTTGAAGGTAATTTCTGGCAAATAGGTGAAGGACCTTGCGGACCAAATACTGAAGTTTTCTATGATAGAGGAGAAAAATGGGATGAAAACCATTTAGGTGTTAAGCTTTTAGAAGATGACATCGAAAATGATAGATATATTGAAATTTGGGGTATTGTTTTCTCTCAATTTAATGCAGTAAATGGTGTAAAAAGAGAAGATTATAAAGAACTACCACATAAAAATATTGATACTGGTGCAGGTTTGGAAAGAATTGCTTGTGTTTTGCAAGGTACAGATACTAACTTTGAAACCGATTTATTCTTCCCAATTATTGAAGAAACTCAAAAATTATGTCAAAAACCATACGAATCAGAATATTTAATGCCTTATAGAGTCATCGCTGACCATATCAGAGCTTGTACATTTGCTTTAGCAGATGGAGAATTATTCTCTAATGAAGGTAGAGGTTATGTTTTAAGAAGACTTCTTAGAAGAGCAATGAGATATGGGCAAAAACTTGGATTTAAAGAACCTTTCTTATATAAATTAGTTCCAACTGTAATTGAAGTAATGAGTGACTTTTATCCTTATTTAATTGATAAAAAGGATTATTTAATGAAAATTATTATGTCAGAAGAAGAGAAGTTCCTTAGAACATTAACTTCTGGCGAAAATATGTTAAATTCAATGATTGAAGGAAAAACATCACTTTCTGGTGAAGATGCTTTCAAATTATATGATACTTATGGTTTCCCTATCGAATTAACTCTTGAAATTTGTAAGGATAATAATGTTGATGTTGATGTTGAAGTATTTAATGCTTGCTTAAATAAACAAAAAGAAATTGCAAGAGCTTCAAGAAAAAATACAGAATCTTTCAATAAACAGTCCAAAGATTTATTAGATTTTAATCTTCCAAGTGAATTTACATATGATTATAGTGATCTAGAATCGGTTGTAATTGGCTTATTTAAAGACGGAGTTAAAGTTGATTCTATTGATGATGAAGGCGATGTAATCGTAGAAAAAACTAATTTCTATGCTGAAATGGGTGGTCAAGTTGCTGATACTGGAGTAGTTTCTAACGAAAATTTCTCTGCTAATGTAACTAATGTCATTAATGCTCCTAATAAGCAACATTTACATCATATAAAAGTAAGTTATGGTAGCTTAAAAGTAGGCGATAAATTAAAACTAGTACTTGATAAGCAAAGAAGATTAGCAATTATGAGAAATCATAGTGCTACTCACCTTTTACAAGCTGCTTTAATTAAATTTATCGGTAACGATGTTCACCAAAAAGGTAGTTTTGTCAATGAAAATTATTTAAGATTTGACTTCTCACATTTTGAAAAAATTGATCCATCTTCTTTAAATAGAATTGAAAGACAAGTTAATGAATATATTTCCCAAGCAATTGAAGGAAAAGTTCTTGAACTTCCTATTGAAGAAGCTAAAAAGATTGGAGCTCTTAGTGAATTTGATGAAAAGTATGGCGATATTGTAAGAGTAGTCTGCTTTGGAGATGATTCAAAAGAGTTCTGTGGTGGAACTCACGTTAAAAATACTTCTGATATTGGGTTATTTATTATTAAATCCGAAGAAAGTATTTCCGCTGGTGTAAGAAGAATAGAAGCAGTTACTTCTTTAGAAGCTTACAAATATTTAAAACAAAAAGAAGAACTTTTAGGCGAAGTTAGATTATCTTTAGGTGTAAAATCTAATGGTGAAATCTTAAGTAGAATTTCTTCTTTAAATGATGAACTTAAAATTGAAAAAGATAAGTTAGCAAAAATTGAAGAAAAAGTACTTAAATCTAAATTAAATGATATTATTAAAAGTGTTAAAGTAGTCAATGGTGTCACTATTTTGTGTAGATATTTTGAAGATCTTAATAGAAGTGGAATTATGCACGTTTTAGACGGAATTAAGTCAAGAAATAGTGACTATTTAGTAGTATTAGTAGGTAATGAAGATGGCAAACATCCAGTAATTGTCGCTGCAGGTAAGAGTCAAGTTGAAAAAGGAATTTCATCTGGAAACATCATGAAAGAATTAGGTAAACTTTGTGGCGGAAATGGTGGTGGAAAACCAGATAGAGCCCAAGGAAATATTTTAGATATTAGTAAAATTAGTGAATTTCCAATTGAAAATTTTGTAAAATAGAAAAGATGGCAGAAAAATATTTAGGATTAGATTTAGGAACAACTACAATCGGAATAGCTTATTCAGATAGTTTAGGTATTATTCATAACTATGAAAATTTTTCTTTCGAAAGAGGAAACTACAAAAAAGCTAGAGAACATGTTTTTGAAGTTTGTAAAGAACTAAAAATAAAAAATATTGTAATGGGTTATCCTTTGCAAATTGATCGTCAAGAAGGTGATAGATGTAAATCAACTCAAAGATTTAAGGATGATTTGTTAAAACTTGATTCTAGTTTAAATATTATTCTTCATGATGAATCTTATTCGACTTATGAAGCTAAAGAAAGACTATTAGATGGCGGAGTAAAACCTAACGATTTAAAAAAATATATCGATATGGTCTCAGCATTTGTAATATTAGAAGATTACTTAAGGAGTAAAAAATAATATGGAAAGACTAGGCGATGATGATATTAAAATCTATGATGAAGATGGGAAAGAATATTTATTTAAGATTCTTTTTACTTACGAAAATAAAGAAAGAGAAGCTGAATACGCATTTATTTATGAACCTTCTTCACCAGATGATATAATAGTTATGCGTTATACTGATGATGGTGAACTTTTTGAAGTTACCGATGAAGAAGAACTTGAAGAAGCTGAGGAAGTTTTAAATGCTTATCAAAGCGATCCTAAAATTCAAGAGATTAAATAATCAAATTGTGATAAAATAACGAACGCGGGAGGAATTTATGGCTGCAACTACAAAAGAATTTATTTTAACCCAAGAAGGTTTAGAAGATTTACAAAAAGAATATAGAAGATTAATTGATGAAGAAAGACCTCAAGTTATCGAAGCTTTACAAAATGCTAGAGCAATGGGCGACCTTTCTGAAAATGCTGATTATGATGCTGCAAGAACTAAACAAGCAGAAGTTGAAGCTAGAATTAAAGAAATCGAAGCAATTTTAGCTAATGCTAAAGTTGTTAGTGAAAGCAAAAAGAAGAACGACGTTAGAATTTCTTCAACAGTTAAATTTAGAGATGTTGCTTTAAATAAAGAATTTACAGTTAAAATTGTTTCTTCTATTGAAGCTGATCCATTATCTGATCCTAATAACATGAGAATTTCAAATGAATGTGCTTTAGGTCAAGCATTAATTGGAAGTAGAGTTGGTGAAAAAGTAACTGTTAACGCTACTCATCCATACGAAGTAGAAATTTTAGAAATTATTTAAAAAAATTTAATTTTAGAGAGATAAAAAACCTCCATCAAACCATTCTTGTATATAGATGGAGGTTTTTTATGTTAGGCAAAGTCGTTATAATCGGTGTTCTTTTGACTATTGTTGGGTTAGTAGTTATGAAAGCAATTGACCCTAATTTAGAAAGTAATGGAAATGGTGGGGGTATATCAATAGATGGTTCTTTAACAGGAAGCGATACAATTACTGTTGGAATTACAGGAGATGTAGCTTCACCAAATAACTATACTTTAGATGAAGGTGCAACAATGGCTGATTTAATAGAACTAGCCGGAGGAGTAACTGATAGTGCAGATGATCGTTGTTATTTTTTTGAAGCACCTTTAAAAGATAATGAATCTTATTTTATTCCGTCAAAATTCGAACTTGATGATGTTTGCGGGAATAATATTATTGAAAAAGTTAATATTAATGAAGCAAGTGTTGATGAACTTGATTCAATTTCTGGAGTAGGAGAGACTATAGCTAATAAAATTTATCAATATCGCGAAGAAAACGGACAATTTTATACTTTAGAAGATTTAAAAAATGTTGATGGTATAGGCAATGCAACATTTTCAAAAATGAAAAATGAAATAATGCTTAAGAATGCTTAGATAATGAGTCTTTTTGCTCTATTTTTAAGTGCTTTAATAGTTCCTTTATTGTTTTTTGGAAACTATGTTTTAGGGGCATTCTTTTTAGTTTTACTTTTATACTTGTTAATTTTTAGAATTAAGAAGAAAAAACTAATTTATTATATTGTTTTAATAAGTTTAATTATCTTAACTATATGCTTAATTAGTAAATTTATTCATTTAGATAATTCATATTATTTAGTTATTGAAAGAAAAGAAGGTTATTGTTTAGTTTTTAATGGTCTTGAAACTTTTTACTTAAAAGTTGATAAAGAATCAACATATGATTTGTTAGACATAATCAAAGTTATAGGGTCAAAAAGTAGAATCGATTTTGTAACTTTAGAATCACAATTTAATTTTAATTATTATTTATTCTCTAAAAATGTAGATTTTGAGATTAATAGTGAAGAAATAAGTTATGTTTTTAATTTTCCTTTTGGAAATTACTTTTTAAAAACAAACTTTTTGAATCAATTTAAAGATGACCTTGTAAGGGACTATTTAAGCTCAATTTTATTTTCCTATTCTGTTTATGATAATGAAAAAATTAACGCTTTAAGAGAAATACAAGTTATTGCAATAATTTCTTTAACAGGCACTTATTTAAATTTTGCATTATATTCATTAAAAAAATTGTATTTTTTAAAGTATGAAGAAAAAGAAAGTACAATTTTAGCGTTTTTAACTTTTCTACCTTTTTTATTAATTAATTTAAATAAATTCGTTGTAATTCGTGTAATTGCATTTTATTTATTTAATTTTGTTAATAAGTTTTATTTAAATAGAAGATTCGAACGAATTGAAGTTATTTCTTTAGTTGGATTAGTGTTTATTTTGTTTTCACCAAGAATTGTATTTCAGTCTTCATTCTACATATCATTTACAATTTATTATTTATTAGCTCTTATAGGAAATAATTTTAATAATTTTAAAAACATTGAAAAGAAGTTTCTAATGCAAATAGTTATCTTTTTAATTGTCCTTCCTTTTACTATCTCAAATAATTATTCTTTCAATATTTTATCGATAATAATCATCTTTATTATTTCCCCTTTAAATAAATTAATCTTCATAATTGGGGTATTATCATTTTTCTTTTTACCATATAATGCTGTCGATTTTATCTTAAAATATTTAACGGAATTTATAATTCTTTTTGATAAATTAAATTTAAATATACATGTTCCCGAATTTAGTTCGTTATTATATTTAATTTATTATGCTTTATTCATTCTTTTCTTTTATTATTTTGAGATAAAACATAAAAGAAAGTTGATTCCAATTGTTTTATTTGAACTAAGTTTGCTTATTTTATATATTATTCCATTAGAAAATAGTCTTACTTATCAAGTAACTTTTCTTAATGTTGGGCAAGGCGATTCGACTTTAGTAAGGATTAATAATCATTCCTATTTAATTGATACTGGCGGATTAACTTATAATGATATTGCAACTAACTCTTTAATTCCTTTTTTAAAGAAAAATAGAATTTATTCTTTAGATGCAGTGTTTATAACCCATTATGATTTTGATCATAGTGGAGGATACGAATCTTTAGCGAGCCATTTTAAAGTAGGCAATGTTTATGATTATTCAAATTTTGATGAATTTGAATCATCAATATTTAAAGTTAAAAATTTAAATGTTTATAACGAGCTATGGGATGAAGAAAATGACAAATCATTAGTACTAAAATTTGAACTCAATGATACATCATTTCTTATAATGGGAGATGCGCCAAGTAAAATTGAAGACCAAATAATAAAGGATAATCCGACTTTAGATATAGATGTTTTAAAAGTTGGACATCATGGTTCTAAAACTTCGTCTTCTTTAGATTTCTTAAAGGTCATAACTCCAAAAGAAGCAGTTATATCATGTGGAAAAAATAATATTTATCATCATCCAAACGAAGAAACTTTGACTAATTTAAAGAAAGTTAATGCAAGGATAAGAAGAACTGATCTTGAAGGAAGTATTACATACAAAAATATTTTTGTTTAGTGTAAAATTATTACATGAATTTTATTTTATACGGTAAAGAAGAATTCTTAATCAATAAACAAATTAATAAACTTATTTCAAACTTTTTTAAAGACGAAGAAAAAAATATTATTAAATTAAACTATTTAGAAGATGGATTTAATAAATTTTTAGATGAACTAGCTCAAACTGGATTATCGTTTTTCTCGAAAAAAATCGTTCTTTTTTATGATTCTGACTTTTTATCGGTCGATAAAGAAAACAAAAAACTTGTCCAAAAAGAAGTTGATGAATTTCTTTCTTTCTTAAAAAACAAAGTTGAAGATGTAATGGTTGTATTAATTACTAACAATGATCGTCTTTTAACTAAATCTAAAATCGCTAAATATTTCGAAGAAAATGAGAAAATTTATCCATTTAAACAAGTAAACAAACCAACATTTATTGATTATATTGCTAAATTTTTTGCTGCAAAAAAATATTCAATTTCACTAGAAGCGATTAATTTGCTTTATGAATATGTAAATAACGATTTATTTACTTTCGAAAATGAAGCTAATAAATTAATGCTTTTTAAAATGGAAAATCACGAAATTAATGTTGAAGATATTAAAAAAATTTCAGCAAAAACAATTGATGATAACTTTTTTGAATTATCTGATGCGATTTTAAAAAATAATAAAAAACTAATTTTCGATGCATATAACAATTTAAAAGTTAAAAATGTTGAACCTGTAAGATTAATTAATGCTTTAACAACTAATTTTATTTTCTATGATCAAATCTTATTTTTAAAAAGTTTGAAGAAAAGCGACGACGAAATCGCCAATACTTTAAATGTTAATCCATTTAGAGTTACCATTTCTTTAAGAAATTTAAAAGGTTTTAATAATAAAATAGTTCTGACTATTTTTGACAAACTCTATTTATTAGACAAATCGATTAAAACAAGTGAAGTAGATCGTTTTTTTGCTTTTGAGATGTTTTTATTGAATATTTAAGCAAATAAAAAATCGCTCACATTAGAGCGATTAATTACAGAAATTACTTTAAAGAATTAACTAGATGTTGAAGTGTGGATTTTTCTCTTGCAGCTGTCTTTTTGTGGACAATACCTTTAACAACAGCTCTATCGATAACTGAAACTGCAACTTTTAATTCTGATTGTGCTTTTTCTAAATCTTTAGCTTCACAAGCAAGTCTTACTTTTTTAGCAGCAGTTCTTAATTTTGATTTATAAGAAATATTTCTTAATCTAGCCTTTTCGTTTGTTTTATTTCTTTTGATTTGTGATTTAATGTTTGCCATTGTTATTTACCTCAATCGATACGCATAGTATTCTATCAAAACAACTTATTAAAATCAATGTAAAATTCTGTATTTTTTAATCGTTGTTTCGAGTATAATTTTAGAGAAAATCTTGATAAAATCAAGAGAATAAGAACAGGAGGAAGATTTAATGTCGGTTTCAAAAAAAGATATCAAAATCCTATTTTTTGGCACTCCAGAAATTAGTGCTTATGTTTTAGAGAAAATGTTAGAAAATAACTACAATGTTATAGGTGTTGTCGCTCAAGAAGATAAGCCTGTTGGTAGAAAAAATATTATTGAGCCTGTACCTACAAAAGTTGTAGCGAATAAATATAATATTCCTACCTATCAATTTAAAAAAGTTCGAGAACATTATCAAGAATTAAAAAAATTAGAACCTGATTTAATTTTAACTCTTTCTTATGGACAAATTATTTCTCATGACATTTTAACTATTCCTAAGTATGGTTGTTTAAATTTGCACGGATCAATTTTACCTAAGTATAGAGGAGCTGCTCCTATTCAATATGCCTTATTAAACGGAGATAAAGAAACTGGCGTTACTTTAATGGAAATGGTCGACAAAATGGATGCTGGAAGAATGTATGCCGTAAAGAAATTTCCATTAACTTTAGACGATAACTATGATTCAACCGTAATTAAAATGGAGCAAGCTTGTTTTGAAATAGTTGAAGAATATCTCGATAAATATCTAAATAATGAATTAGAAGGAGAAGAACAAAACGAAGATCTTGTTACTTTTACTAAAAAGATATTGCCTGAAGATGAAATTATAACTTTTGATAAAACAAGCGATGAAATAGTTAATAAAATTAGAGCTCTTTCAACTCATCCGGGAGCATATTTTGTTTTTAATAATATAAAATATAAAATATTAAAAGCAGAGAAAGCTTTAGAAAATTCAAATTTAGATTGTGGTGCAATTATTGCTTTCAATAAAAAAGAACTATTAATAAAAACAAAAGATGGGGCAATAAAAGTATTATTAATTCAAAAACAAGGAAAAAAAGTTATGGGAATTGGAGATTTTTATAACGGAAATTCAAAAGATTTCGAAATTAACAAGGTTATTTAATGAATTACATAAGTTTAAGTGTACATGATTTAGTTGATTTTGTTTTAAGAACCGGTGACATTGATAACCGTTATTTTAACGATGAAACAATGCAAGAAGGCACTAGACTTCATAAAAAATATCAATCAGAACAAGATTCGTCTTATATTAGCGAAGTATATTTATCTCACGAGTTTATCTACGATGATTATAATTTTGATATTCACGGAAGATGTGATGGTTTAATTGTTAAAACAGATAATTCTATTCCTATCATAGAAGAAATAAAATCAACGAATAAAGACCTTGAAACTTTCCACCAAGAAAATGAAATTTGGCATTTAGGCCAAGCACAAGTTTATGGCCTAATTTATTGCCTAGATAATAACTTAGATAGGATTAATTTGAGATTAGTTTATCTTTCTCAAGTCTCCAAAAAAAGACTAATAAAAGACTATAATTATACTAAAGAAACGTTAATTAACATCGTTAATTCTTTTTTTGATAAATATATTGCTTTTTTAAACATAACAAAAACCTTTCAAACTAAAAAAGAAGAATCTCTTCAAAAAATGTCTTTTCCATTCAATTTTTATCGTAAAGGTCAAAAAGAATTAATCGATTATACATATGATACAGTAAAAGATAAAAATATAAGTTTTGTCGAAGCAAGTACTGGAATTGGAAAATCTATATCAGTTATCTATGGATGTCTAGAGGCAATGAGAGATAGATTAACTGAAAAAATATTTTATTTAAGCGCGAAAAACGAAGGATTTAATGCTGCGATTTTTGCATTAAATATTCTTTCAAAAGATGGATTAAAAATTAAAGCAGTTAACATTTATTCAAGAGAAAAATCATGCGTCTGCCAAAGTGAAAATAAAGTATGTAATCCTGATATTTGCCCTTTTGCAAAAGGATATTATACAAAACTTTACGAAGTTTTAAGTTATTCCTTAAAAAATTATGATATTTTCACAAAAGAGGTATTTGATGAATTAGTAAATAAGTTTCATGTTTGCCCTTTTGAATTATCTTTAGATATCTCAACTTATTGTGATTTTCTAATTTGCGATTATAACTATATTTTTCACCCAATATCTTATATGCAAAGATTCTTTGCTGAAGAAAATTTAAAAAAATACAAGAAATCTATTTTAGTTGATGAAGGACATAATTTAGTCGATAGAGCTAGAGATATGTATTCAGCAATTTTATCTTTATCAACAATAAACGAAGCTTTAAAAGAAGTAAGTAAATTAAAATATAAAACTTTAAAAACAAATATTGCGAAAATTAAATCAATTTTTCTTGAATTTTTAACATATTTTGATGATAAAGCGAAAGAAATTCAGGCTAACAATGTTGATTTCGCTTTAATAGATACCTTAAGAAAATTTGAAGATTTATTTTTAAGTTATAAAAAGAAAGATAAAATTCAAACAGCTACTAAATATAAAAATTTAAGTATTGATGTTTTTAGATTTTTGAAAATATATGAATTTTATTCCCCTGAAAATTACACTATCAATTTAACTAAAGAGAAAAATGAATTAACTTTAAAACTTAATTGTCTAGATGCCGCAACTTACATTTATCCAAAATTAAAAATGCTTTATGGAAGCTTAATTTTTAGCGGAACTTTAACTCCATTTAGCTATTATGCTTCGGTTCTTATTGGCAATTCAGATTATGAATCGATAATTTTTGAATCGCCATATAATAGTGAAAATTTACGTGTATTAGTTGATAATAATGTTTCAATCCGATATAAAGATAGACTTTTTACAATGGAAGATGTTATTTCTGGAATTGAAAGTTTTGTTAGATCAAAAGTCGGTAATTATATGATTTTTTGCCCTTCTTTTGAATATTTGGAGAATCTTTCTTCTAAGCTTTTAGTAGATTTTAGGTTCGAAAAATTTAACATTTTTGTTCAAAATAAAACGATGAAAAAAGAAGATAGAGATATTTTCCTTGATAATTTTGTTGAAAACACAGCTGTTACAAATATTGGAATATGTGTTTTAGGCGGAAGTTTTTCGGAAGCAATTTCTTTAGAAAATGATCGATTAATTGGTACGGTCATTATCGGAGTAGGACTTCCAACATATAATCTAGAAAATAGACAGTTACAAAATTATTATAATAAAAATAAAAAAGGCTATGACTATGCATTTGTTTATCCTGGAATAAGCAAAATTAGACAAGCAATTGGAAGAATAATTAGAAGTGAAAACGATCGAGGAATGGCTTTATTAATTGATAACCGATACCATTATTATTCTTATTCATTCTTGTTTGATTCTGCTTATAAAAACTTTAAATTCGTAAAAGATAAAAACGAAATCGAAGAAGAAGTTTTAAAATTTTACAAAAAGTAAAACCATTTATGGTATATTAATAAATTATGAATTACGATAAGTCAGTTATTAGAAATTTTTCAGTTATTGCCCATATTGATCACGGAAAGTCTACAATCTGTGATCGTATTTTAGAGTTAACTGAAACGATAGAAAAAAGAGAAATGAAAGACCAAATTCTTGATTCTATGGATTTAGAAAGAGAAAGAGGCATTACAATTAAATTAAACGCAGTTACTTTAAAATATAACGCTAACGATGGAAAAACTTATATTTTTAACCTTATCGATACTCCTGGGCATGTCGACTTTACTTACGAAGTTTCTCGTTCTTTAGCAGCATGTGAAGGGGCTTTACTAGTTATTGACGCTACTCAAGGAATTGAGGCTCAAACTTTAGCCAATTTATATTTAGCAGTTGATAATGATTTAACTATCATTCCGGTTATAAATAAAATAGATCTTCCAAGTGCAAGAATTGATTATTGTCGCGAAGAATTAACTGAAAGAATTGGTATTGATGGAGATGGAGCTATCCCTGTTAGCGCAAAAACTGGTGAAAATATTAAAGAAATATTAGAAAGAATAGTGAGTGATATTCCTGCTCCAAGTGGAGATAATTCAAATCCTTTGAAAGCTTTGATTTTTGATTCATATTACGATCCTTATCGTGGAGTTGTAATTCTTATTAGGGTTAAAGATGGAAAAGTAAAAGTTGGCGATAAGATTTTATTAATGAGAAGTGGTGCAAGTTTTGTTGTAACAGAACTTGGTATTAGAACTCCAAAAGAAATTTCGACAAAAGAACTTAATTGTGGCGAAGTCGGTTATCTTTGTGCGCAAATTAGAGATATTAAGGATGTCGATGTTGGCGATACGATAACTTTATTTGATTATCCGGCAAAAGAATCTTTACCAGGATATAGAAAAATTAAACCGATGGTTTATAGTGGAATTTATCCAACAGACTCAAGAAAATATGGTGATTTAAAAGATGCTTTAGAAAAATTATGTTTGAGTGATTCTTCTTTACGTTATGAACCTGAAACTTCACAAGCTTTAGGTTTTGGTTTTAGATGTGGTTTTTTAGGCCTTCTTCATATGGACGTTGTTCAAGAAAGACTTGAAAGAGAATATGGTTTAGACTTAATTCTTACTTCACCAAGTGTTATTTATAAAGTTTATTTAACAGATGGAAGCGTTATGAATTTAGATAATCCTTCTAAAATGCCTGATTTAACATTAGTTAAACAGATAGAAGAGCCATATGTAAAGGCTCAAATTATGACCCCTGAAGAATATATTGGTCCTATCATGCAACTTTGCCAAGATAGGAGAGGAGTTTATATCGATCAACAATATTTTGATGCTACTCGTCGAGTTTTAGTTTATGAAATTCCTTTAAGTGAAATTATTTATAATTTCTTTGATAAATTAAAATCATATACAAAAGGTTACGCATCTTTAGACTATGAAATTAGTGATTACCGCGTTTCTGATTTAGCAAAAATGGATATTTTGTTAAATGGTGATGTAATTGATGCTTTGTCTTCTATAGTTTATAAAAAAGATGCTTATAAGAAGGGTTTAAAACTTGTTTCAAGATTAAAAGAAGTTATTCCTCGTCAACAATTTGAAGTTCCTATTCAAGCAGCAATTAATGGAAAAGTTATCGCTAGAGCTGATGTTAAAGCTGTAAGAAAAGACGTTTTAGCTAAATGTTATGGCGGAGATATTTCTAGAAAAAGAAAGCTATTAGAAAAACAAAAAGAAGGTAAGAAGAGAATGAAAATGGTTGGAAGTGTTGAACTTCCTCAAGAAGCTTTTACCTCAATTCTTGATATTGGAGAGGATAAAGATTGATTCTAGGATTTAATAATCTTTTAGGACTCTTAAAGTATCTTATTAGTCAATAATTAGTAATTTTTTCTTTTATTATTTTGAATACTATTTTATAATTAAATCATTATTAAGGGGAAATTTTATGGCCAATAATGATTTAGCTATTAAATTTAGCAATGATGTTTATGCTAATAAAAAAGATGTTGCCGAATATATGAAAACTCCAATGATTGATTCGATCTGGAATGGGGTTTTAGAATATCGTGGCAATTTCATGAAACTTACTAAACTTAGACATATTACAGGAACTCAATATAGTGTATGTTTAACTCCTGGAGTTTTGGAAAGAGTAAATAATATTGAAAGAAAATTAATGAGAGTTTACTCTCAATATTTAAGATTAATTAATACTAAGACTGACTCAAATTTTAAAAGACTTTGTTTTAAATCGATATTAGAAACTGTTGCTAAAAATTATAATTTACAAATAGATGAAATTTCTTTAAATCGTATTCTAAATAAAAATGTTAGTGCAATTTCGCCCGAATTAATGGTTTTATATCATTATTATTTAGCTTTAGAAAATATTGCTGATAATTATTTAGTTGATTTTAACCAAAATTCATTAAAAGATTATGTTTCTATTATTCAAGGAAATGAAGAAACTTCATTTAGAACTAGTGAAATTAGTAATTCATTATCAAGATCTTTGATTAATAAATTATATTTAGGAATTCCTACTAATGGTATTTCTAAAGCAGTTCAAGATTTAGTTTCTTTTATAAACGATCCTTCGATTTCAATGTTTGTTAAAGCAGCTTGCTCTTTATATTATGTTTATTATGTTAAGCCTACTGAAACTTATAGTGAAGATTTAGCGATTTTAACTTTTAAATATTGTCTTGCTGCATCTGGACTTGATGAAGTTGGTACATTACTTAATTTTGAAACCTTATTAAGTGATAAAGATACTTTCGAAAAAGAACTTTTAGAATCACAAAAATCTTTAGATTTAACATATTTTTTACATTATGTCTTAAAAAATAGCGAAACAATCATTGATAATGCAATGAAACTTATTGGTTTGGCTAAAGCAAATGATGTGGCTAAAGAAATGTTCCAAGAAGAAAAGAAAGATGTTAATGCAATGCCTAACCTTTCTGAACTTGAAGAACAAATTGAAACTAAATCAGTCTCTTCAAATGTTAAGAGTGATGAAAATAAAATTAACTATGATAGACAAGTCGCTTTAGATACAATCCCAACTGGTTTAAGCGAACAAGAAGCTAAAAAACTTGAAGAAAAATTAATCGAAATGAATCCAAATTTAAGTTATGGTCAAGCAGCTTTTTACGCAAGACACTGCACTCTTGGAAGTAAATATACTATTGCAATGTATAAAAAAGAGATTGGTTGTGCTTATGAAACTGCAAGAACAAGTATGGATAATTTAGTTTATTTAGGATATTATAGAAAAGAACTTTTTAAGAATAAGTATATTTATATACCTGTTAAAAAGAGATAGTATCGGAGATTAGACAAAAATGTTTGATTGGATAAATGAAAATAACTGGGCAATACTTTTAATTATTATCGTTATTGCTGTTTGTATTGGTGCTATAGCCTACTTAATACATCGTTTCATCAACAAGAATAAGAAAGAAGAAAAACCAAGCGATGAGCAAATCGCAGAAGAAACAATGGATAGATACTTAGTTGATGTTGATGACGATACACAGCAAGCCGAATTTGATAAATATCAAAAAGAACATGAAGATAAAGAAAAAGAAAATAAATAGCCTTTATATACATATTCCTTTTTGCAAAAATA
Organism: uncultured Bacilli bacterium; assembly: GCA_944350425.1. GTDB lineage: Bacteria > Bacillota_I > Bacilli_A > RFN20 > CAG-826 > Onthovivens. The sequence goes on along the minus strand of CALVOX010000001.1, from coordinate 158,698 downwards.
TTTGTCCATATTGTGATTTTGTTAAATTTTACTCAAATAAATCTTGGGAAGATCAATATATTAAAAGATTGATTGAAGATTTAAATGAGGTAGAAAAGAAATTTAAAAAATTCAAAACAATTTACATAGGGGGTGGAACACCCTCTATTTTAAGTAGTGAAAATTTAATTAATTTGCTTAAAACTTTAAATAAATTAAAAAAGAAAAAGTGTGAATTTACGATTGAAGCAAATCCTGAAGATATCGATGATAATTTTCTTCAAATAATTAAAGAATATAATATAAATCGAATTTCAATTGGTATTCAAAGCTTTAATAAATCTATATTAAAAGAGATAAAAAGAGATTACTCTATCAATTATTTTGAGTTAATTAAAAAAGTTAAAAAATATATTAAAAACATGAATATCGATTTAATTTTTGGATTTAAAGATCAAACATTAAAAGATTTAGATGAAGATTTAAATTCATTTATCAAATTAGATGTTAATCATATTTCAATTTATTCTCTAATAGTTGATGAAGGTTCAATCTTTTATGTCAAAAAATATGAAGAACAAGATGAAGACTTATCAAGAAAATTTTATGATTTTATATTAAACAAATTAAGAAATAATGGTTATGAACGATATGAAATCTCTAATTTTGCAAAGAAAAGAAAATATCAATCAAAACATAATTTAAATTATTGGAAAAATAAAGAATATGTTGGGCTTGGTCTTGCAAGCCATGGTTATATTTATCCAAATCGTTATAATTTTACAAAATCATTATCTAACTATTTGAATAGAGAGGATTTAATTGAAAAAGAAGTGGTAAATCCAAAAACAATGAAAGAATATTTCTTTTTGACGAATCTTCGTTTAAAAGATGGATTTAAATTAAAAGATTATAAAAAAACTTTTAAAAGTGAATTTGTTGATGACTATGAAGTACTAGTAAATAGCCTTATCAAAGATAATCTTGCAAAGATAACTAAAAATAGATTTTATCTAACCGATGAAGGTTTGATTATTTTAGATTTTATATTGTTAAAATTTTTCGATTTTTAGCACCTTTCACTTGACAGTGCTAAATTTAGTAATTATGATATTTCTAGCGCTTAGATAAAAGGAGTGCTATAAGGTAGTTATGGAGTTAAATAGAAAAGAAAAAATTCTAAAATTAATTATCGAAGATTTCGTTAAAAATGCTAAACCTGTTGGATCTAGCTATTTAGTTGAAGCTTATAAACTCCCTTATGCTAGTGCTACAGTTCGTAATGAGATGGCTGAACTTGAAAAAGATGGGTTAATTGAAAAGCCACATACTTCAGGTGGTAGAGTTCCAACATCAGCTGGATATAAATATTACGTTGAAAACTTAAGAAATGAGAAAATTGATGAAAAATATAAAAATAAAATTCAATCAATCTTCTCTTCATCTAAGTCTTTAGAAGAAGTCATATCTGAAACATGTAATATTTTATCTTCAATTACTAATTTAACTAGTGTTGTAATTGGTCCTAATAGTGATGCCGAAACTCTTGCTAATATTCAAATTGTCCCACTTACTGAAAAAAGTTGTTCCGCAATATTTGTTACGGATAAAGGTTACGTTGAAAATAAAACTTTTATCTTAAACGATAATGTTTCAATGAAAGATGTAAAAGATTGCATGGAAATGTTAAATAAACGTCTAGTTGGAACAAAGGTCTGCGATTTAGTTGAAAAGCTTGAAAACTTAAAACCAATATTTAAAGATTACGTCGTTAATTATGATTATTTATTTGCAACGTTGATTAAAACTTTCTACGAAATTGCAAAAGAAAGATCAACATTCTATGGAAAAGAAAATATGTTGACTCAACCTGAATTCAAGGATGATGTTGATGAACTAAAAAAAATATTTGACTTGTTTTCAAATCCTGATCGTTTAAACGATTTAATTTCAAAGAATGAAGGAAAAATGATAATTGACGCATCTGAAATTACTGATGATTTAGATAACTTAACTATCATTACAAAAGATATAGATATCGAAGGTGATTCCTTAGGTAAGATTGCAATTATTGGTCCAAAACGTATGGATTATAATGTTGTCTTATCGATGCTTGAATATACTATTAACGAGCTTACAAAACACTTAATAGTTGATAAGAAAAAAGGAGGTAATGATTAATGCTTAATGAAGAAATTAAAGAGCAACAAGAAGCTGAACAAACTTCAGAAAACGAAGAAAAAGCTTCAAATGTAAATACAAGCGAAGAAGTTCCTGAAGAAAACATTTCAATGAAAGCATCTTATAAAAAGAAGTTAGCAAAAAAAGATGATGAAATTGAAAAGTTAAAACAAGAAGTTGAAAAGTGGAAGAATGAATATTACAGAGCTTATGCTGATATGGCAAACTTAAGAAAAGATATTCAAAAGGATCATTCCGAGGCTGTTAAATACAGAATTGAAGGTTTCGTTCATGACTTATTGATGGTTCTTGATTCATTCGAATTAGCACTAAAAAACAACCCACAAAACGAAGAAACTAAAAACTATTTAAAAGGTTTCCAATATGTCTATTCAACTCTACTTGGCATATTAGATAATGAAGGTGTTAAAGCGATTAACCCTTCATTAGATGAAAAATTTGATCCAAAAACTATGCAAGCTATAGATAAGATTGAATCTGATGGTGAAGAAAATCTTGTCAAAGAGCAAGTTTTAAAAGGATATAAGCTCTATGATCACTTAATTAGACCAGCAATGGTTAAAGTAAGTTGTCATAAAACTGAAAAAGAAGTTGAAGAAAAAGAAGAAAATTCTCAAGAAGAATCTAAATAAAATTTCACGGAGGTTACATTTATATGGCAAAAGAAATTATTTTAGGTATTGACTTAGGTACAACTAATTCTGTTGTTTCATATTTACAAGCTGATGGAACAGTTAAAGTTATCCCAAACCCAGAAGGAACAATGACAACTCCATCTGTCGTCGGTTTTAAAGCTGACAATGAAGTTATTGTTGGTAACGCTGCAAAAAGACAAGCAATTACTAATCCTGATACTGTTTCATCTATTAAAAGAAAAATGGGTTCAGATGAAAAAGTTCATATTAATTGCATTAATAAGGATTTTACACCACAAGAAATTTCTGCAAAAGTTCTTGCTTATATGAAATCTTATGCAGAAGCTAATATTGGACACGAAGTTAAAAAAGCAGTTATTACATGTCCTGCATACTTCAACGATGCTCAAAGACAAGCAACAAAAGATGCTGGTACAATTGCTGGACTTGATGTAGTAAGAATTATTAACGAACCAACTGCAGCAGTTTTAGCTTATGGTTTAGGTAAAGACAAGAGTGAAAAAATAGCTGTCTTCGATTTAGGTGGTGGTACACTCGATGTTTCTATCCTTGATATTGGCGATGGCACTTTCGAAGTCGTTTCAACTGCAGGTGATAACAAACTCGGCGGTGATGACTGGGATAATGTTTTAGCTGATTGGATTAGAGCACAAATCAAGATCGAATATAATGTCGATATTTCTGATAAGATGGCATTACAAAGATATAAAGATGCAGCTGAAAAAGCAAAAATCGAACTTTCATCTAACTTAGAAACTACAATTTCATTACCATTCATTGGTATGGGAAATGCAGGTCCTATTTCATTTGAAACAAAGATTACAAGAGCTAAATTCCAAGAATTAACAAGACATTTACTTGATAGATGTTTAAAACCACTCGAAGATGCTATTAAAGATGCAAAATTATCTTGGAATGATATTGATGAAATCTTAATGATTGGTGGGTCTATTAGAATGCCAGCTGTTCAAGAATTAGTTACAAAAACTACTGGTAAGAAGATTAACCTTTCAGTAAACCCAGATGAAGCCGTCTCTATTGGCGCAGCTTTCCAAGGTGGTATTTTAAGTGGCGATGTTAAGGATGTTATCTTACTTGACGTTACACCTTTAACTTTAGGTATTGAAACAATGGGTGGTGTTATGACTCCATTAATTCAAAGAAATACTACAATCCCAACAACAAAATCACAAATTTTCTCAACTGCTGCAGATAACCAACCAGCTGTTGATATTATGGTTTATCAAGGTGAAAGACAAATTGCTAGAGACAATAAATTATTAGGCCACTTCCAATTAAGCGGTATTAAACCAGCACCAAGAGGAACCCCAAGAATTGAAGTTACATTCAATATCGATGTTAATGGTATCGTTAAAGTTTCAGCAAAAGACTTAGATACTCAAAAAGAACAAGAAATTACAATTTCTGGTTCTAATGGATTATCCAAAGAAGAAATCGATAGAATGGTTAGAGAAGCCGAAGCTAATAAAGAAGCTGATCAAAGAAGAAAAGAAGAAATTGAACTTAAGAATAAAGCTGAATCATTCATTAGCGAAATTGATAACGCTTTAAGAGAAAAAGGCGATTCTATTGATCCAAAACAAAAAGAAGAAACTGTTAAATTAAGAGATGAATTGAAATCTGCTCTTGATAATAACGATATCAATACATTAAGAAATAAAATTGGCGAACTTGAAAAAGCAGCTGCTTATATGCAACAAGCTCAAGCATCTTCAAGTGGTGCAACCAATACAAATCCTCAAGAATCAACAACTACAAGTAACGAAAGTTCTTCAACAAACGAAGAATCAAGTGAACGTAAAAATGACGATGTTATCGATGCCGATTTCACCGATAATAAGTAATTGTTAATCAGTGATAGAGGGAAGAAATAAGTTGCTTCCCTCTATTTATGTGTTGTTTGAGGAGGTAATTTTATGGCGCAATCGAATAAACGTGATTATTATGAGGTTTTAGGTGTTGATAAAACTGCTACGCAAGACCAAATTAAAAGTGCTTATAGAAAACTTGCTAAAAAATACCATCCTGATAATAAAGAAACAGGTGATGCTGAAAAGTTTAAAGAAGCTACAGAAGCTTATTCTGTTTTAAGTGATGAAAATAAAAGAAAAACCTACGATCAATTTGGATTTAGTGCTTTCGACCAAGCTAGTGGTGGACAAAATCCATTCTCTGGTTCAGGTTTTGAAGGATTTAATTTTGGATCAGATGATTTTGGTGATATAAACGATATTCTTTCAAGAATGTTCGGAGGTGCTTTTGGAGGAGCAAGAAGTTCATCTAGAAGTGCAGGTCCTAGAAGAGGTGATGATACTTTAATGCGTATCAAAATCAATTTTATGGATGCAATTAATGGTAAAACCGTTCCTATCACAATAAATTATGATGAACAATGTGCTTCTTGCAAGGGTACCGGAGCAAAAAACGGAACTGATTATCAAACATGTCCTCACTGTAATGGTAGAGGTAGAGTAATTAAACAAACTCAAACTTTCTTTGGCACAATGCAAACTGAAACTACATGTCCATATTGTGGCGGTACAGGAAAAATTATTAATTCAAAATGTCCTGATTGTGGTGGTAAAGGTTATAAGAGAGTTAAAAAAGATAAGGAAATCAATATTCCTGCTGGCATTCAATCCGGTCAACAAATTAGAGTTCAAGGAATGGGTGAAAGAGGCTCTAATGGTGGTCCAAATGGCGATTTATATATCGAAGTAATTGTTGCTGAACATAGCTTCTTTAAAAGAGAAGGTAACGATATTCATGTTGTAGTGCCACTTGATTTTATTGATGCTGTTTTAGGAAACACAATTACAGTTCCTACAGTCTATGGAGATATTAATTTAAAAATTCCTGCCGGAACACAACCAAATCAAGTTTTTAGATTAAAAGATAAAGGTGTTAAAAACCTTAGAGGAAATGATTATGGTGATGAATATGTCCATATAGACTTAAAAATTCCAACAAAACTTAATAAAAACCAAAAGCAAGCTCTTGAAGCCTATAAAGCAGCAACAAGTAGCGATGATTCCTTTTTTAGTAAGTTCTCTAAAGGATTTAAAAAATAACTTCGAGCCTAGATTTAAACTCTAGGCTTTTTTTGTTAAAAATATATGATATTTGTGTTATCATATTATCTAGCAAAAGGAAGGATTTTTTTATGTTAAAATGCAAAAATTGTGGTGCAAGATTAACAAAATTTAACAAAGAAATATGTCCTTATTGTGGATGTAAAAAGCCTATCGAAAATTATGTAGAAGATTCTTGTGTAACTCAATCTATCGATCAAGTTTATTTTGAAGACAAAAACTTTAAACAACATAGTTTAAATATTTACTATGTTTTATCTATGTTTTTATCTATTTTTTCTGCTGATTTATTTTATATTGGAAGAATTAAACTTGGCTTAATTAGACTTGGAATTAACATTGCTTTTTATCTAGCTTTATTTTTAACGATATATTTTTCTGATAATGCGCTTTTGATTTTATCCGTTTTATTACCTTTTGGAATTTTATATTTTGTGTATCTTGTTTTTGGAATTGTAAAACTTGCTATTAAAAAAAATCCATTTGATGAAAAGGGAGTAACTTTAAAGTGAGTTATCATCGACTTTTTGCTTCTTTTGATGAGAACGATGAGATTATTTTTACTGATACTGATACAAAGCATTTGTTAAAAGTCTTGAACTTTCAAATTGGAAAAAAAGTAGAAGTTGTTGTAAACAAAGAATTATACTTAGCTGAGATCATTAGTGTTTCTCCTAGCCTTAAAGCTAAAGCAGTTGAAAAGATTAATTTTGATCCTGAATTAACGTCTTTTGTTAGATTAATTTACTCTATTCCTAAAGGAGATAAATTAGATTTAGTAGTTCAAAAAGCAACAGAACTTGGTGTAAGCGAAATAGTATTATTAAATTCTGAAAGATGTATTGCAAAAATCACAAAAGAAAAGAAAGATAAAAAACTAAAAAGATTGAATGAAATTGCTAAAAATGCGGCTGAACAATCTCATCGTCTTATCATACCATCAATTGAATTAGTGCTAGATAATATTAATGAATTATCACTTTATAAAGAGAATAATTTTAACTATATAGCTTATGAAAAAGAGTTTTCTTCAAAAAACAACGTTTTAATCGATGATTTGGAGAATTTGAATGATAAAATAATAAACGTTCTTGTTGGTCCTGAAGGCGGATTTAGTGAAAAAGAAGTTGAAATTGCTAATTCATTTAACTTTAAAAATATATCTTTAGGTAAAAGAATATTACGTAGTGAAACGGCGGCAATTGCTTTATTATCTTTGTTTAATTTTTATCTTAATTAATTATGAACCATCACATTTATAAATATTTATACGAAGAAAGAAATAAAAAAAGAATATATTCTTCGAAAGAATATCATTTCTTTAAAGATTATCGATATCTTTTAGAAGAAAATATTGCATCAATCAATTTTGATAAGGTTGATGATATTTTTGATATTATTAAATGTAATATTCTGATTAAGTCTATTATTAACAAAATAAATTTAGATTTAATTATAGAAGAAGAACTTTTAAATAAAAACTTTAATACTAACCAACAAATAAGACAAAATATAGTAAATAGAAGCCGTGATTTACCTTATTTACTTACGAGCGAAAATCAAAAAATATTTATCCCTTTCTTTAATAAATCAACTAATCTTATTTATTCAGAAAAATTCGAAGATATAAATAAACCTCCCTACGATGATTTAAAAAAGAAATATGAAGCATTTTTAGTCAATCCGTTTGAAACTTATAAAATCTCTATCTTTGATTCGATTTTTACCCAACTTATTAAGGTCGATGAAGATGAGACATCATGTGCTTTTTATCATTATGATCTATGTGTAATATTTATTATTTCTAAACAAGGATATCTTGATAATTTTATTACTCTTTTTGATAAACACATAAAGACGATAAACCGCGAAAAAATCATTCAAAGGGTAAAAAACGTTGTAAAAAACTATTATGAAAACAACTTTATCGATTTTATCTTTAGTCTTTATGAAAACAAATTAATTAGTTATACCGTATATAAAAGGATTTCAAAATGGAAAAACATTTAAATTTTTTAATCGAATCTCTTGGTTGTAAAGTAAATTATTATGAAGGTGAATCAATTGCTAATACTTTAGAAAGTAGAGGCTATAAATTTTTTGATAAAAATCAAGATTCTTCCCCAGATATTGTAATAATTAACACTTGTGCAGTTACAAAAACTAGTGTTTCAAAAGATAGAAAATATATTTCTAGTGCTAGAAGAAAATATCCAAATGCTGTCATTGCAGTTATGGGATGCTATGCTAATTTTGGCTATGAAGAAATTTCTTCTAAACTAGGTGCTGATATAGTTATTGGAACTCAACACAGAGATAAACTAGTTGATTTAATAGAAGAGTATCTTTCAAAACACGAAACTATAGTTTTAAAAGATGAAGAAAAAGAAAGAAAATATGAGAATTTATCTCTTAAATATTTTCATGAACACACTAGAGCTTATGTAAAAATTCAAGATGGATGTAATAACTTTTGTTCTTATTGTTTAATTCCTTTTGTAAGAGGAAGATCTAGAAGTAGAGCAAAAGAAGATATTATCAAAGAGATAAATGATTTAGTTAAAAATGGCTATAAAGAGGTAGTATTAACGGGAATAGATATGTCTAGTTATGGACTAGATAATTACCAAAATTATACTTTTTCAAGTTTAATTGAAGATATTTGCATTAATTGCAAAGATTTATATCGTTTAAGAATTTCTTCGATCGAGGAAAGTAGAATAGATGAAAAATTTATTGAATTACTCCAAAAATATGATGTCATTGCGAATCATTTACATATCCCATTACAAAGTGGATCTAAAAAAATTGAAGAATTAATGCGCCGTAAATATAATCCAGAAGCTTTTATTTCTAAGATTAAAAAAATTAGAGAAGTAAGACCTGACATTGCTCTTTCAACTGATATAATTGTTGGTTTTCCACAAGAAGATGAAAATGACTTTTTAGATACTTTTAATTTTGCAAAAGAGATAAAATTTTCTAAGATTCATGTTTTTCCTTATTCACCAAGAGAAGGAACTATAGCAGCAAGATTGAGCGGACAAATTTCCCCATCTATTAAAAAAGAAAGGGTGAATAAATTAATTGGATTATCAAATGAACTTGCTCAAGAATATGATTCCCTTTTTAAAGGAAAAGAATTAGATTTTCTTTTTGAAACAGAAGAAGATGGCTACTTTGTTGGTCATTCATCTAATTTTTTAGAGGTTAAAGTGACTTCATGCGAAGATTTAAGAGGTCAAATTAGAAAAGTTATTTATAAATAAAAAAACATATTAACTGATATTTATTGTTCTTTTTACACTGTAAAAAAATTGACGTTGAAAAAACTATTTTTTCGTGTATAATATCAATGTTTTTGGAGGAAATTAGAAATGGCAGTACCTTTTAGAAGAACTAGTAAAACAGCAAAAAGATTAAGAAGAACACATTATAAATTACATATTGATGGCGTCTGTGTTTGCGAACACTGTGGTGCTATTGTAAAACCTCATACAGTCTGCAAAAAATGTGGATATTATGATGGAAAACAAGTTTTAAATGTTAAAACATCAAAATAAGACTCTTTAAAGAGCCTTATTTTTTTAAAATTAGAGGATATTTATGGAATATAATAAATTAATTGATAATACTTTATTAAAAGCTGATGCAACTGAAGAGCAAATTAAAAGCTTATGCAAAGAATCCAAAGAATGGAATTTTATGTCAGTTTGTGTAAATCCTTACTATATTCCTTTTTGTAAAAAAGAACTTTCTGGCAGTGATGTAAAGGTTTGTACAGTTATTGGCTTTCCATTAGGCCAAATGACAACTGAAGCTAAAGTTTTTGAGACAAAAGATGCTTTAGAAAAAGGTGCAGACGAAATTGATATGGTTATTAATGTTGCTGCATTAAAAGATAAAAAATATGATTATGTTAAAAACGAAATTGCTGAAATTAAAAAAGCTTGTGGAGATCATGTTTTAAAAGTTATCTTAGAGTGTTGCTTATTAAACGACGAAGAAAAAGTTAAAGCATGTTTACTTGCAAAAGAAGCTAAGGCTGATTTTGTTAAAACATCTACCGGTTTTTCAATTCATGGAGCAACTGTTCACGATGTTGAATTAATGAGAAAAACTGTTGGACCTGAAATGGGTGTTAAAGCAGCCGGTGGTGTTAGAAGTCACGAAGAATTATTAGAAATGGTTAAAGTCGGCGCTACAAGAATTGGAACATCAAGTGGCGTTAAACTTATGAAATAATTCTTGTAATTTGACTTATTTTTTAATATCATATTCAAAGCGCTTACGGAAAAGGAGGTGAAAGCAAGATATGTCAAAAGTAGTTATTAGAGAAGGCGAAACATTAGATGAAGCTTTAAGAAGATTTAAAAGACAAGTTAATAAAGCTGGAACTATCCAAGAATGCCGTAGAAGAGAATGCTTCTTAAAAAAATCTCTTAAGAGAAAATTAAAAAGCGAAAACGCTAGAAAAAAATATAGATAAAAATTTAATCCCTACAAAAAAGTAGGGATTTTTAATTTTTAGAGGGATAAATTTTATTGATAAAAACATTCTTGAATATATATAGATATTTAGGAGTTTTTATGAAATATTATATTCAACAATTAGGTAATAAGGATTGTGGTATCACTGCTTTAAAAATACTTTTAGCAAACATCTATAAAAGAAAAGATTTTTTATTTTACCCTGAAGCTAATCTTAACGAATCATTATCTCTTGAACAACTTATAACTATTGCTAAAAATGAAGGGGTGGAACTTAAGGGATATAGAATTAAAAATAAAGAAGAGATAAAGTTACTTAAAAATAAAAAAATTTTAGTAATTTTAATTCGAAATGGGATTAGTCATATTGTTAATGTTGATAAGATTGGAACAAAATACATTAAAGTTTATGATTCCTCGCTTGGTTTTATTAAATATAAATATAAAGATTTTTATAAGTTATTTTCTGGAGAATTTTTAGAAGTAATTTCTGTAAAAGGATCTAATTATAAGCATAAAGATAAAACTTTAATGCCTTTAAAATATAAACTTGTTATTTTAGGTATTCAGTTAATATCTTTTTTACTTTTAGCGGTGACTTTTTTCTTTGTAAATGAAGAATTTAGTTTTATCGTTCCTTTAATTTTAGTATTTTCATTCTCTTTGCTTTTCGTAATCCAGCAGCAATTTTTAGTCTATGCAATGAAAAAAGTCGATAAGACTTTATTTTATGAAATATTTAATCGTAGTAAAGATAAAATTAAAGAGAAGTATTTGAATATTACAAAGCTTAAAAAGTCTTTATTCGTAGATCCAAGTCAACTTATTGCATCAATATTAATGGTCTTAATTGCAATTATCATTTTAGGCTTAAATTCTTATTTGAATTTAATTTCTATAGGAATCGTTTTAATAGCTCAAATAGTATTATTATTTGTTCAAAATAGATTTTTTAATACAAATATAAATAAAATAAGTAGTTTAGAAAATAGTTTTTTTGCGTCTAAAAATAAAGAAGATTCATATGCAATTTATGAAAAATTGAATAGTGCTACTTATAAATATATAAATATAGTAAATCTTAAAAAATGCGTTATTTATCTTCTTATAATTGTTCTATGTTTTTTTATTTCTAGTCTTACTGGAAATATATCATTAAATTTTATTTTGTTTCATTTCTTTATTTTTATTTTAATAAGTGAAAATTTAGAAAAAATAATGCTTTATAAATCTCAAGTTGAAGAGCAAAATTATCTAAAATCTTATTACTATTATTATTCAAAATACTAAGATTTTTTGCTATAATATTTTCATGTTTTTGGAAGTTAATAATACTTTAGAAATAAATTTAGATAAATACGAAAAACTTTTTACTAACTTAGCAAATAAGACCTTTAAAGTACTTAAATTAAACGATAATTTTATTATATCTGTTACTTTTGTCGATAAAGAAACGATTCATAAAATTAATAAAGACTATCGTGGAATTGATCGTCCAACTGATGTAATTTCTTTTGCTTTTTTAGATGATAAAAATGAAAAGATAATTGGTGATATTCCTACTGATTTAGGAGAATTATATATTTGCTATGAAGTTGCTGATGAAAATAGATTGAATTATAACAATTCTATTGAAAGAGAAATATGTTTTCTTTTTGTGCATGGTTTACTTCATCTTCTTGGTTATGATCATATGGTAGAAGAAGATGAAAAGGAAATGTTTTCTTTACAAGATGAGATTTTTAAAGGAGAAATTTTGATGGATAAAGAAAAGTTAATTGATGAAGCTATAAAAGCTAGAGAAAATTCATACTCACCTTATTCAAAATTTAAAGTTGGTGCTGTTGTTCTAACTAACGATAATAAACTATATTATGGAGCAAACATTGAAAACTCATCTTATCCTTTGGCAATGTGTGCAGAAAGAAACGCATTATTTAATGCTTATTCAAATGGAGTAAGAAAAGATGATATTATTGCCCTTTGTATTGTAGCTGATTGCAAAAGACCAGTATCTCCTTGTGGTGCTTGTCGACAAGTTATTTCTGAACTTTGTAACAAAGATACAAAAATTATTCTTACAAATTTAAAGAAAGAAGTAAAAGAAGTTACAATCGATGATTTACTCCCTTATAGTTTTGATAGTAACGATATGGAATAATTATGAAAAGCGGATTTGTTAGTTTAATCGGAAGACCAAATGTTGGTAAATCTACTCTAATTAATGCAATAGTTGGAAAGAAAATTTCAATTATTTCACCAAAAAGTCAAACAACTCGTGATGCTATTCAAGGTATTTATAATGATGATGATTCTCAAATCGTCTTTGTAGATACTCCTGGTATACATAAACCAAAAACAGTTCTTGATAAAGAGATGGATAAAATCGCTTTTTATAACGCTAGAACAAACGATCTTACAGTTTTATTAATAGATGCTTCTAGAAAGTTTAGCGATGGAGATAATTACATTTTAAGATCTTTAAATAAGGAAGTACCTTTAATTGTTGCTTTTAACAAGATTGATGAAAGCAATGTTATTCTTATTAATGAATTAAAAGAAAAATACAAAGAATTACTTCCTGATTCTCCAATTATCGAGATGTCAGCTCTCGAAGAATTTAATATTGATGAGTTAATCAAAACAATTAAAACTTATTTGGTTGAAGGGCCTCAATATTATGATGTTAAAACGATTACAAATAAAGATTTTAAATTTTATGTTGAAGAGACAATCAGAGAAGTTGCTTTAAAACTTTTAAAAGAGGAAGTTCCTCATTCAATTGCTGTTATTTGTGATGAACATTTTGAAGGCAAAAATATTTTTGCAAAAATTATCGTCGAAAAAGATTCACAAAAAGGAATAATCATCGGAAAAAGAGGCCAAATGATTAAAAAAATTGGTATTAGAGCTAGAAAACAAATTGAGGAATATTTAGGTTATACCATTAATTTAGAGCTTGTTGTACAAGTAGAAAAAGATTGGAAAAATTCGAATAAGTTTTTATCTAAGATAGGTTATAAATAATGGATCAATTTAGAGGCTATATTATATCAATCAATGCTTATAAAGATTCTTCTTTGATGGTAAATTTATTGACGCAAGAAACTTTAATTTCTTTTGAGGTCAAAGGCAAAAATAAGATTCAAGAATATAGAAATCGACTTTTTAGTTATGGTGATTTCTTGCTTTATAAAGGGCCTACAAAATATTATAAGTTGAAAGAAGATAAGATCATTTCTCCTTTATATTATGAGAATCTTCCTATCGATAAATTATTAACTTTGGATTTAATAAGTGAAATTACTTTGAAAGTTTTACAATATGAAAGATCAATTTATGAAATTTATGATTTGCTTTCATTTACAATTGATAATTTAAAAGAAATCGATTACAAGAATTTAATCTTATATTACATCTTCAATATGTTAAAAATTATTGGAGCGAACGTTGAAAATGACGATAAGTTTATAGATGCAGATTATAAGATCGATAAATCTTTTTTACTTTCTACAATTTTAAAAGAATCTTTTGCTTATTTACTACAAATTTTTAACCGAATTTTATTTGAAACAGGCGAAATTAGCCTTAAATCTATTGAAAATTTCATAAATTAGAGTAGACTAGTTAGAGGCCTTTTCTAGGCTTATATATTAATTATAAATTACTTTGTAAGGGGACATTATGGATATAAAATTTGACAAAATAGTAACACATTTACAAACAACTGGATATGTATTCCAAGGGAGCCAAATTTATGGTGGCTTAGCAAATACATGGGATTATGGACCTTTAGGAAGTCAATTAAAGAAAAATATTAAAGATCTTTGGTGGAATAAATTTGTAGAAACTTCTGAATTAAATGTAGGAATTGATTCTGCTATTTTAATGAATCCAAGAGTTTGGGCTGCCACTGGACATGTACAAACTTTTAATGATCCTCAAATCGAATGTAAAGATTGCCATTGTCGTTATAGAGCTGATGATTTAGTTAAAGAACAATATCCTGATGTTGATGTTGATGGAATGACTTTTGATGATTTGAATAATTTTGTTAAAAGTCATGAAATTAAATGTCCAAATTGTGGGAAAAGCAATTTTACAGATATTAAAAAATTTAATTTAATGTTTAAAACACATATGGGCGTCACCGAAGATTCTTCAAGTGAAGTTTATTTAAGACCAGAAACTGCTCAAGGCGTTTTTGTTAATTTTAAAAATGTTCAAAGAACTACTAGAAAGAAATTACCTTTTGGTATAGCTAATGTTGGTAAATCTTTTAGAAACGAAATCACTCCAGGTAATTTCATTTTTAGAACTCGTGAATTTGAACAAATGGAATTAGAATTCTTCTGTAAACCAGGAACCGATCTTGAATGGTTCAAATATTGGAAAGATTTCTGTATTAATTTCGTCGAAGATTTAGGTGTAAAAAAAGAAAATTTGCATTATAGAGATCACGAACCACAAGAACTCGCATTCTATTCTAAAGCAACAACCGATATCGAATATTTATTCCCATTTGGTTGGGGTGAAATTTGGGGTATTGCCGACAGAACTGATTATGATTTAAAAAGACATATGGAATATTCAAAAGAAAGTTTAGAATATTTTGACCCTGATACCAATACAAAATATGTTCCATATTGTATTGAACCTTCTGCAGGTTTAGATAGATTGTTCTTAACGGTTGTTTGCGATGCTTATGATGAAGAAACGTTAGAAAATGGCGAAACTCGTGTCGTTATGCATCTTAATCCAAAAATTGCCCCTGTTAAAATCTCTGTTTTACCTTTATCCAATAAATTAGTTGATGAAGCTAAAAAAGTATTTAAAGAAATTTCTAAATATTTCCCAGCATCTTTTGATACATCTGGAAGTATTGGAAAAAGATATAGAAGAAATGATGAAATCGGAACTCCTTATTGTGTAACTTTTGATTTTGATTCATTGGAAAATCATACCGTTACAGTAAGAGACCGTGATACAATGAAACAAGATTTAGTTAAAATTGATGAATTAAAGGATTATTTTGTTGAAAAACTCCACAATTGATAAAGAAAATAACATTTTTGATTTAGTTCGTTCTAAGTGTAATATAGTCGATGTTGTTAGTCACTATGTGAAACTTACTCAAAGAGGCCGAAATTACGTAGGTCTTTGTCCTTTTCATGATGATAAAAATTTAGGTAATTTTTCTGTATCTCCCGAAAAACAAATTTTTAATTGCTTTGCTTGTAACACTAAAGGAGATGCTCTTACTTTTGTTAAAAAAATAGAAAATATCTCTTATTTAGATGCAGCAAGAAAAATATGTGAAATTGAAGGAATAACAATTCCTGAGCTTGATAACATTTCCTATAAAAAGATTAACCCAAAATTAGAAAAAGCTTACGAAATTTTAAATGATATTTCAAATTTTTATAGTTTAAGTCTTTTTCAAAGTAAAGAAGGCGAAAAAGCATTAAAATATCTTCACGATAGAGGCTTAAGCGATGAAATTATTCGTAAGTTTTCAATCGGTTACTCCTTTAATGATGGATCAAAAATTATTGAGTTTTTAACTAAAGAAAAGAAATATTCGCTTCAGGATATCGATTTAACTGGAATTATTGATTTAAAAAATAATTCTTTAATAGATAAAAATCGTGGTCGAATTGCTTTCTCGATTAAAAATGAAGAGGGAAAAGTAGTAGGCTTTTCTTGTAGAATATTTGGTGATGCAAAATCTGAATCAAAATATGTTAATACGCCATCAACTATTGCTTTTAACAAATCTTCCATCTTATATAATTTTTACGATGCCCAATATAATGCACGAAAAGTTAACTATATTTATGTTTTAGAAGGCTTTATGGATGTAATAGCTTGTTATAGAGCCGGGGAAACTTCATGTGTTGCTTTAATGGGTACAGCATTTACTAAAGAACATTTAGAACTTCTAAAGTCTTTAGGAGTGGAAATTAGAATTTGCCTTGATTTAGATAATCCTGGTCAAATTGGTGATAAACGAATAGTTGATATGCTTGAAAAAGAGAATATTAGTTATTTATTAGTTGATAATGATGTAGATTTCAAGTATAAAGATTGCGACGAAATAATTACCAATTTAGGGGAAGAAAGACTAAGAAAATATTTAAATAAATTAATAGATCTACCCAGATGGATGATTAATTATTTCAAAAAAACAACTGATTTAAGTAATATCGTTAATAAACAAAAAATGGTAGAATATTTTGCGAAATATATTTCTAGAGGTGATGTCCTTGCTGAATATTATTTGCATTTAGTAGCTGAGGCTACTAACTTAAGTGAAAATTCGATATTAAATACCGTTAGTGAATTTCAAAATGAACAAATTGAACCTTTAAAAAAAGAAATCATAAACGATGAACCAACACCAAAAAAACAAAAAGTATCTAATTTAGCTTATGGAAACTTAAAAGAAAAACGCTTATTAAATTTGGAATCTCAAGTTTTTTATTACTTACTTAGAAAAAAAGATGCGAGAAGCGAATTTTTAAGTAAAATGAATTGTTTTTATTCAAAAAACTTCGAAGATTTGTATAATTTAGTATTGTCTTATTTAAAAGACGTTGATGATAGTGAATCTGTTGAGATAGAAAAATTCATAAAATACATCGAAGAAAGCGATACTAAAGACAAAGATAAATTATTAGAAATATTGAACAGGATCGATAAATTAAAGGTTAGAGATCCTTATTCAAAAGAGATAATTGATGAATTGATTATAAGTATAAAAAAAGAGTTAGATATATTGACTATCAATAAATCTAATGACGAACTTATTAGTAAGCTGGAAGATAATCCTGATTCTAAAGCCGAAATACTAGAATTATTATCTTCTAAAATACATAAAAAAGTGCAATTAGTCGAATCAAGGAGGAAATCGAATGGCAACAACCAAGCAAAAAAAGAAGTTGACTAAAGAAGATGTCAGCAAAGAAGTTGAAAAAATTGTTAACAAAAAAGGTGAAGTTGAAACCGAGGATGAAGCTTCTTCTAAAAATGAATTAAAGTCTATCCTTGATAAATACATTGAAGAAAATAAAGATTCAAAAACTATTTATCAAGATGAATTTTTTGATTCAACAAGAAGATTTGATTTAACCGAAGAAGATTACGACTATATCTTTAAATATTTTACTGATAAAGGATATAGCCTTATTAGTGATGTAGATGATGAAGATATTGATTTTAGTGAAGAAAGTTTAGCTGAGTTAAGTGAAGACGATGTTTTAAGTGATGATGATTATACTGATGGTGATGAATCGTATCACACTGAAACTGCCGCAATTGATGCAGCAATGAATAGCAATAATTTTGAAAGTTTTGCTTTAGGTGATGTTAAAATCAATGATAGTGTTAAGCTCTATTTGAAATCTATTGGTGGAGTCCCTTTACTTACCGCAGAAGAAGAAAAAGATTTAGCTGTTAGAATATTACAAGGCGATCAAAAAGCTAAAGATCATTTAATCATTGCAAACTTAAGACTCGTCGTTTCTATTGCTAAACACTATTTAGGCCGTGGAATGCCTCTTCTTGATTTAATTGAAGAAGGTAATATGGGTTTAATGAAAGCTGTTGAAAAATTCGATTATAAAAAGGGATTTAAATTTTCAACTTATGCAACTTGGTGGATTAGGCAAGCTATAACTAGAGCAATAGCTGATCAAGCAAGAACTATTCGTATTCCTGTTCATATGGTTGAAACTATCAACAAAATAACAAGAGTTCAAAGACAATTAACTCAAGAATTAGGACGTGAACCAACTCCTGAAGAAATTTCTAAGAAAATGGATGGCGCAATGTCTCCAGATAGAATTAGAGAAATTCAAAGAATCGCTCTTGAACCAGTTTCGCTTGAATCACCAATTGGTGAAGAAGATGATTCACATTTAGGTGATTTCGTTGAAGATAAAGAATCTTTAACCCCAACAGAATATACATCTAAAGCAATGATTAGAGAAGCCTTATATGATGTAATGTCAACTTTAACTCCAAGAGAAGAAAGAGTTTTAATTTTAAGATATGGTTTAAATGATAATAAACCTAGAACATTAGAAGAAGTAGGTAAAGAATTTGGTGTTACAAGAGAACGTATTAGACAAATCGAAGCAAAAGCAATTAAAAAACTTAAACATCGTAATAAGAGTTCTAAGTTAGACGAATATTCTAATAATTAATCATGCCTATCTCTAAAAGACTTTTATTATTAGCTAGTTTGATCAAAGACGCCAATAGAGGCGTTTTTGATGTTGGAAGCGATCACGGGTATTTGCTTTTAGAGCTATACCATAGAGGTTTTAAAGGCAACTTAAAAGGCGTTGAAAATAAAGTTGGACCGTTTACAAATCTAACAAATAATACATTAAATACTCCTATTAGTACTTCGTTAAGTGACGGTATTGATGATTTAACTAATAATTATTCATGTTTAGTTTTAGCTGGTATGGGTTTTACTAATATTGCAAAAATAATCGATAAGAATAAAGAAAAATTGAATTATATTGATCAAATTGTAATTGATGCTCATAATTTTATTCCAGAATCGAGAAAATACTTTATAGAGTTAGGATTTAAGATAGAAAAAGAACTTATATTAAAAGAAAATAATATATATTATGAATTGATTTCTTTTGTTAAAGGCCACAAAGATTATAGTGATGAAGAATTAAATTATGGTCCTATACTTCTAAGAACTAAAGACAAAGCCTTTATTGAAAAATACGAAGAAATAAACAAAAAATTAAGTGAATTATTAGATAAAATTGATGTTAAAAATACTAGGTACAATGAGATTAAAAAGGAAATCGAAAGAAATACATTAATAATTTCTAAGTAATTCTAATATATCATTTATTGTTTTGTCATCCATCGAAGTAGCGCTAGTGACAAATACAGTTTTATTTTTATCTAGTTTAGGAAAAATTGATGGAAGTTCGTTTTTATCGCTGATTTTAAAAACATTATCTTTTCCAAAACAAAAGATAGAGTAGTTAAATAATTGATTTCCATTCGAACTTTTTGAGTCAGTAATAACTATTATATAGTCGCATGCTTGCTCTAGAGAAGCTAATTTTACCTCTCTATATTTGTTATTGACCGAAGGACAAAAATTATCCATTATTTCAAAATTTAAAGTAGGGCAAACTCTTAATAAATATTCTTTTAAACCATCGATTTTATAAGTCGATTGGTTGATGAATGTAATTTTTTCATTATTGAAAAAATTTATTTCTCTATATTTTTTTGATGAAGTAAGATTTTTGAACTTGAAGAGTTTTAAATTAATAATTGATTCAATATGATTTTTATCACCGATATAAAAAACATCTGTTGGATTTAAATTATATTTAAAAAATCTTTCATGGATTTTGTTTATATAAGGACAGGTTGCATCAATATAATCGATATTTTTTTCTTTAATATATTGCTCAAGCTTTTGCTCGTGCCCGTGTGCTGTAAAAACTAAACCAAAATCTTTGTTAGAATGTATTAAATCATCTATGTTTGATTTGAGCTTTTCATAAGGTGTTTCTAGAGTAAAAATATTATATTTTTTTAGTTCCTCAACTATATGACTATTATGTATTAATTCGCCTAAAATATACGTTGATTCATGTTTTTTTGAAAATTCGATTGTTTTTTTAATGGCTTCTTTAACACCAAAACAAAATCCTAAGTTTTTTGAAAGTAATGTTTTCATTAATTAATTCTAGCATTTTTAATGAATTAAGAGAAAAATTAATATAAAATTAAGTTTATGAAATTTAATAGTTTTGATTTAAAAAAAGATTTAGTAGAAGTTTTAGAAGAACTTGGATATAAAGAAGCAACAAAAGTACAAGAGTTAGTAATTCCAAAAATGTTGAAAGATAGCAATTTAATTGTTAGAAGTGAAACAGGAAGTGGAAAAACTCATTCTTTTTTGGTTCCTATCATTAATGATCTAGATTTTGATAAATCTATTCAGGCATTAATTGTTCTACCAACTAAAGATTTGGCATTACAAACATATGCTTTCTTAAAAGAATTTAAGGAATATTATAAGGATTTGCATGTTAAAATTCTTCTTTCTGGTATTGATTTTGAAAAAAATTTGAATGATATACAAACAAAATCTCAAATTATCATTGCAACTCCCGGAAGATTAGCATCTATTTTAGATGATTCAACTTGTGATCTTTCTAGTTTAAAAACAATTGTTTTAGATGAAGTTGATATGCTTTCTGGTAATGAGTTTATCGACGATATTAATAAAATAATTAATATTAAAAATGATGTTCAATTTGCAGTCTTTAGTGCAACGATTCCACAATATATTTATGATTTTTTAAAGAAGAGTTTTCCGAATAGAGAATTAAAATATATAGATTGTTCATCGGTTAATTCTAGAATTAATTATTATTTTATTAACACAAAACATTATAGTGATGAAGAGTCTTTAGATTTGTTTTTAAATAAATACAATCCTTATTTAGGCTTTATTTTTGCTAATACAAGAGAAAAGGCTAAAGAAATATATTTATATTTAAAGTCTTTGAAACAAAGCTGCATTCTTCTTTCTGGAGATTTATCTCTTAGAGAAAGAAAATCTACTTTAAAAAGAATTCAAAATAACGAGTTTAGATATGTAGTTTGCACCGATATTGCTTCTAGAGGTATTGATATTGAAGATGTTAGCGACGTTATAAGTCTTGAGTGTCCTAATAATATAGAATATTTCTTCCATCGTGCAGGAAGAACTGCTCGAATTGGAAAAGATGGAAATTCATACTTATTTTATAATAACGAATCTAAAGCAAAGATTAAGCAACTTATAAATTTAGGTATAAATCCAACTTTTTTAAAAATTTCTAATGGAGATATAGTCATCGATGAGAAACCTTTAGATGAAGAAAAGAAAAGAAAAATTAGAAATAATGCTTTAAGCAATGAAATAAAAAAGATAAAAAGTAAATCTTCTAAAAAGATAAAACCAAATTATAAGAAAAAAGTAAAAATAGAAGTTGAAAAAACAAAGAAAAAATTTAATAAAAAGAAAAGATTTTATAGATAGGAAATTTTATGGAAAAAGATATTTTAATAGGTTCGCATGTTTCAATGTCAGGCCCTAAATATTATTTAGGAAGTGTTCAAGAAGCTTTATCTTATGAAGCAAATGTTTTGATGATTTATACAGGTGCTCCTCAAAATTCAACAAGAACACCTTTAGAAAAATGTAAAATTGAAGAAGGAATATCATTAGCAAAACAAAATAATATGGCTATTGATAAATTTATTTGCCACGCACCTTATATTATTAATCTTGCTAATCCAGATCCAGAAAAACAAAAATTTTCCCAAGATATTTTAATTAACGAAATTAAAAGAACTGCCGGTTTTAAAATAAAATATCTTGTTTTGCACCCTGGTTTACATGTAGGAATTGGTGATGATGCTGGATTGAAAAATATAATCGAGGGGCTTAATATTGTTTTAAAATCAACAGAAAATGAAGATGTCATTATTTGTATCGAAACAATGGCAGGAAAAGGAAGTGAACTCGGCATTACTTTTGAGCAAGTTAATGAAATAATAGAAGGTTGTAATGGCTCTAATAGACTTGGCGTTTGCTTAGACACATGTCATATTAATGATGCAGGTTATGATGTTTCAAATATTGATGAAGTCCTTTCTAAATTCGATTCAATTATTGGTCTTGATCGATTAAAAGTTATTCATTTAAATGATTCTAAGAATTTACGCGGAGCAAGAAAAGATCGACACGAAAATATTGGTTTTGGAACAATTGGTTTTGATAATTTATTAAAATATGTATTTGATGAAAGATTAAAAGATGTTCCAAAAATTCTTGAAACACCATATTTTAATAAAAAACCACCATATAAAGATGAAATTAAAATGTTAAAAGAGGAGAAGTTTAATAAAGATTTATTTAAAGACTATTAATAATTTGAATAACTTCATTAAATAGATTTTCTTCATTAACGGTTTTAATTATTGTACCTTTTCTAAAAACAATAAATTTATGATCTGCGCCGGCAATACCAATGTCGGCGTTTTTTCCTTCGCCTATGCCATTTACAATGCAACCCATCACTGCAAAAGTAATGTTTATATTATTTTCTTCAAGATAATTCATAATGTTTTTTGCAATTTCTTTGATATTATCAACCTTGCATCTTCCACAAGTTGGACATGAAATTAAAGTTGGATAATTAGGATATAGATTTAAATCATGAAGCATTCTTTTTGCAGTAATTACTTCAAGTTTTGGATCTTTTGTTAAAGAAACTCTAATAGTACTTCCTATACCTTCTAGTAAGATATTTGAGATTCCGATTGTAGATCTAATTATTCCTATATCATCAAAGCCACTTTCTGTTACACCTAAATGTAATGGATAATCAAAATTATTCGCTAGTTCTTTATAGATAGATATAGTTTTTAAAGCTGAAGAAGATTTAATACTTAAAACTAAATTATAAAAACCTTGATTTTCAAAAAAATCTATTGTTTCTTTAGTTAAATTTATTAAATCATTAATATCATGAATATTATTGCCTTCTCTTGTGGTAGAGCCTTCATTTAATCCAATGCGAATAACAACATTATGTTTTTTTGCTGAATCTATAATTTTAATTAATTCTTCTTTAGGTGTATTTATTGGATTAATCCTAATTTTATCAATGCCATTATTGATAGCTTTTAAAGCTAAATCTGTAGAAAAATGAATATCTCCAATTAGAGGTATATTAATATGTTTTTTTATTTCTTTAATAGCTTCTGCATCTTCATTATCTAATATAGAAACACGCATTAAATCTGCGCCTAAAGAAGCGCAATCATTTATCTCTTTTATAACTTGATCTATATTTGAGGTTTTTATATCACACATTGATTGAATTAAAACCTTTGATGAGCCACCAATTTCAATGTTACCTAATTTGATTTTTCTCGTGTCTTCTCTTTTTATCATTTGCTTACCTCAAAAATTTTAAAATATTAATTTGTATAAAAAGTTTCAATAATTATAGAGATTTTTTTGAAAATAATCCATTGTTGTGATAAAATCAATTGATTCGAAAAGCGAGGTGAATAAAATGAAAGGAAACAATCGTAACAGCGTCATCTTAAAATGCACAGTTTGTGGCGAAGAACAATACATTACAAGTAAAAACAAAAAGAACAATCCTGATAGATTAGAAAAGAAAAAATATTGTCCACATTGCCAAAAAGTTCAAGTTTTCAAAGAAAAGAAATAGTTTTTTATGGTTAAGACCTTTCGTTTTGACAACATACCAGATGAACTTTGCTCTAACTCTTATGTAGTCGGAGAAAAAGGCGGACCATGTTTATTAATTGATATTGGTACACTTTCTTCAAGGATCGTTGATTATATAAAAGAAAATCACACAAGTTGTTTGGGCGTATTGTTAACTCACGGTCATTTTGATCATTTTAAAGGTCTTAAGAAATTCTTAGAACAATATAATGCAACGGTATTTATTCATGAAGATGATTTTAAATTGTTTTCTGATACAAGATTAAATTGTTCTAAGATGTGCGGGGAAAATGTTATAATTGACCTTGATAATATTTATTTACTAAGTGACGAAGATGAGATTAATTTTATAAATAAATATTATGTAAAAGTTATCGCAACCCCATTTCATACTGATGGAAGTGTTTGCTTTTTGATTAAAAACGAAAATGCTCTTTTTACCGGCGATACTTTGTTTAAAGGAAGCATTGGTAGAAGCGATCTTCCAACAGGAAAATCAAGATTAATTTCTCAAAGTTTAAAAAAATTAAAAACTTTAGATGAAAATCTTAATATTTACCCAGGACATGGGGAGATTACAACTTTAAAAAATGAACTTAATAATAATAATTATTATTTAAAGGAGAGTGGAAATGATTAACGTTACTGAATTAAGACCTGGAAATTATTTTGAAGATCAAGGAAATATCTATCTTGTTCTTGATATCTTACTTAATAAAACAGCTATGAGAAAAATGGTTGCTAAAGTTAAAGTCAAGAATTTAAGAACTGGTGCAATTACTGAAATGAGCGCAAACAGTGGTTATCAAGTTGATCCTATTAGATTAGATAAGAAAAAAATGACTTATTTATATGATAGTGGCGATTTCTTAGTTTTTATGGATCAAAGCACATATGAACAAGTTGAAATCCCTGAAGCAAGACTTGATTGGGAAAAGAAATTCTTAAAAGAAAATTCAGAAGTTGAAATTGTTACTTATGAAGATGAAATCTTAGGTATTAATCTCCCAGCTAAAGTTGCTTTAAAAATCGTTCATACAGAACCAGCAGTCAGAGGTGATTCTGTCAACAAAGCTATGAAAGATGCTGAACTTGAAACTGGCTTAGTTGTTAAAGTTCCATTGTTCGTTGGACAAGATGAAGAAGTTCTTGTTCGTACTGATACCGGCGAATATGATGGAAGAGCATAGGCTTAACAAATTATGGAAATTCAAATTTGGCTATTAGTATTGTATTTAATCCTAGTTTTAATAGTTGGTTTTGTCATTGGATTCTTTGTAGCAAGATTCTTTATTAAAAAACAATTGCAAAAAAATCCACCAATTAATGAAAAAATGATTAGAGCAATGTTCATGCAAATGGGAAGAAAACCTTCTGAAGCTCAAATTAAAGCTGTAATGAACAGCATGAAAAATAATCAATAGTTAATAAAAAGGATGAAGCATTTATTACTTCATCCTTTTTAATTTGCTTATAATAATTAATTACTTTTGATTAATTTGATCGACCCATTTAACTTTAGATTCGGTTCCGTTTTTTAATCTTTTGATATTTTCTTTATGTCTATAAATTAATAATAATGCTCCAAAACTAGATAATATAGGGAAGAAAATCGAAATAGAAGGAGTTAGATTAAACCACATTAAGTATGAAGCAATTTCTTGACTGCTAGTGGAAATAAATACTATATAAACTATCCAAGAAAATATCATAAATGATGATGCCATAATTATTGAAGATAGACTAACATATTTAGTTTTAAATAATACGATAAAAAATAATACAATAAAAATAGGTACTGCAAGATAAGTAGATAGAAGCATATAACCAACAAAACAAGCTACAATTTTTCCGCCTTTAAACTTCAAAAATATGCTTGAACTATGACCTATAATTGCTCCGAAAGGTACTAAAGCAATAGCTAATTGAATTAATGAATTACCGAAACCATACCAACTATATACTAATTCATTACTATTATATGTTGAATCCATCAAAGTGCATATTGGTTCATAATATTTAAATAAATAATATGCAGCAAGATAAGGAATCATTAGTTTTAAGGCATCTAGAACAATTGTTGCAGCACCTGCTACTTTAGAAAAAGATCGACCAACATTAGTTCCACCAGTGTTGTGTGACCCATAATTTCGCGGATCTTTTTTATAAAAAATTTTCCCTATTATTATTCCATTTGGAATTGAACCGAATATATATCCAACAAGGAATAATCCTATTAAAATCAAAATTCTATAAACGTAAATCATGTTAATTATTCTAATAGATTTTCAAATTAAATACTACTTAAAAAAGTAACGAAAATTTGGTAAAATATATGATACTTATGAGTGAAATAAATACAGTTTATAACGCATCAAATATTGAACTTTTAGAAGGCCTTGAAGCCGTTAGAAAAAGACCTGGTATGTATATCGGTTCAACCGATACTTATGGTCTTCACCATTTAGTTTGGGAAATTGTCGATAATTCTATCGACGAAGCTTTAAATGGTTTTGGAAACAAAATAACAGTAACTATTCATAAAGATGGTTCGATTACTATATCTGATGAAGGTAGAGGCATACCTTGTGATATACATAAAAAAACAGGATTACCTGCAATTCAATTGCTTTTAACAACTTTACATAGTGGTGGTAAATTTAATAGCAATGCCTACAAATCAAGTGGTGGATTACATGGTGTCGGAAGTAGTGTTACTAATGCTCTTTCATCATACTTAGAAGCTACATCTTATAAAGACGGGAAGATATATAATATTTCTTTTGAAAATGGCGGAAAAATTAAAACGCCACTTAAGGTTTTAGGTGAAACAGCTAAGCATGGTACAACAATAACATTTAAACCTGATTCGAAAATCTTTAAAACAACTGAATTTTCTTATGAAAGAATAGCAAATCATTTACAAGAATCAGCTTTTTTATTAAAGAGAGTTCATTTTTATTTATACGATGAAAGAGATAATAAGAAAAATCATTTTTATTATGAAAATGGAATTAAAGAATTCATCGGTGAATTAAGCGAAGGAAAAAAATCTCTTGGTGATGAAATATATTTCGAAGACGAGGTAGATGGTGTTAAAGTAGAGATTGCTTTCCAATATTTTTATGATAATTATTCTGAAAATATTAGAAGCTATGTAAATAATGTTAGAACTATTGAAGGTGGAACACACGAAATTGGTTTCAAACTTGGTTTAACAAGAGCAGTAAATGATTATATTGAAGCTAATGATTTAGGAAAAAGTAAAGTTAAACTTGAAGGCCCTGATATTAGAGAAGGAATTGTGGCAATTATTTCTTGTAGAATTCCCGAGAATATCCTTGAATTTGAAGGCCAAACAAAAGCTAAATTAGGATCGGCAACCGTTCAACAAATAGTAAATAATTTTATTTATTCTAGATTTACTTATTATCTTAATGAAAATAAAAACTTTGCTGTTTCTTTAGTAAAAAAATGTCAAGATTCTTATGAAGCTAGAATTGCTGCTAGAATAGCAAAGGAAGAAGCTAGAACTAAAAGAAATAAAAGTAAGAATCAAATTATCTTATCTGATAAATTAACTCCAGCACAATCTAAGGATTATAAGAAAAACGAACTTTTTATTGTTGAAGGAGATTCTGCTGGTGGTACAGCTAAAAAAGGACGTGATCCAAGGTACCAAGCAATATTGCCTTTAAGAGGGAAACCTTTGAATACAGATGGTCTAAGTATCAAAAAGATTATGCAAAACCAAGAGTTTGCAACCATTGTTTATACGATTGGTGCAGGAATTGGTCCTGACTTTGATATTAATGATATTCATTATGATAAGATTATTATCATGACCGATGCCGATACAGATGGAGCGCATATTCAAACCTTACTTTTAACATTCTTTTACAACAATATGAATGAATTAATTAAGGAAGGTCATGTTTTCGTTGCCGTTCCTCCTTTATACCGTGTTTATAAAAAAAGTAATGGAAAGATTATTGAGAAATATTGCTTTAACGATGATGATTTAGAAGAAGCGAAGAAAGAAATAGGGTCTGGATATTCTGTCAATAGATATAAAGGTCTTGGTGAAATGAGCGATAAACAACTTAAATACACCACAATGGATAAAGAACATCGTGTTTTAATGAAAGTTTGTATTAATGATCCTTTGGTTTGTGCAAATAAAATTAATATTTTGATGGGTGATAATCCAGAAAAAAGAAGAATATGGTTAGAAGAATATGTCGACTTTAATGAAAAAGACGACTTTGTTAAAGAAAGAGAATAATATATGGCAAGTAAAAAAGAGATTAAAGAGATAGCAGAAAATATTGTTACTCAATCATTAGATGATTTGATGAGTGACCGTTTTTCAGTGTTTGCAAAATATGTTATTCAAGATAGAGCAATACCTGATGCAAAAGATGGTCTTAAACCTGTTCAAAGAAGAATTATTTATTCGATGTATACGAATAAAAATTTTTATGAATATCCTACTAAAAAATGTGCGAAAATCGTTGGTGATGTTATGGGTCGATTCCATCCTCATGGTGACTCATCAATTTATGATGCTCTAGCAAGAATGTCTCAAGATTGGAAAATGTCTGTTCCAATGATTGATTTCCAAGGAAATAATGGTTCTATTGACGGTGATTCACCCGCTGCATATCGTTATACTGAAGCTAGATTATCAAAGTATTCTGAATTATTAATCAAAAATATCGATAAAAAGTGTATCGATTTCACACTTAATTTCTCAGATGAGGAATACGAGCCTTTAGTTTTACCTTCTTATGTTCCAAATCTTTTTATTAATGGTAGTGAAGGAATTGCTGTTGGCTTAGCTACGAAAATACCTCCTCATAACTTAAAAGAAATGTGCAATGCAGTAATTCATCGAATTAAAAATCCTAATTGTTCTTTAGATGAAATATTAGAATTTGTTAAAGGACCAGATTTTCCAACGGGCGGTGTTATTTACGATGATAATGGTATAAAACAAATTTATGAAACCGGAAGAGGAAAATTCGAATTAGCAAGTAAGTATATCATTAATGAAAAAAGTGATTCTACAGAAATAATTATTAACGAAATACCTTTCGGAGTTGAAAAACAAGTCCTTGTTTACTCTATTGATAAGATTAGAAAAGATAGGGAAGTTGATGGAATTAATGATGTAAAAGACTTATCAAGTGGCGATAATATTGAAATTTTAATTGAATTAAAAAAAGGCGCTAATAAAGATGTTATCATCCAATATTTGTTCAATAAAACTCAATTAAAGATAAATTACAATGCTAATATAGTTGCTATTTGTGATAATCACCCTAAAACTTTGAGTTTGCTTGAATATCTTGATATTTATATTAAATTTTTATCTGATATTAATATAAGATCCTTACAATTTGATCTTCAAAAAGCAGAAAGCAGGCTACATATTGTTGAAGGTCTTATTAAAGCTGTTTCAATAATTGATGAAATTGTTGATTTAATTAGAAAAAGCAAAAATAAAGAAGATGCACGTAATAAACTAATTAAAACTTACTCTTTTTCTTATGAACAAGCTGAAGCTATTTTAAATATTAGACTTTATAAACTTTCTCATACTGATGTTCAAATTTATATTGATGAAAAAAACGAACTAGAACATCTAATTAAAAAGATTAATATTTTATTATCAAATAAAAATAAATTTAATGATTATTTAATTTCTTTTGAAGAAGAAGCTATAAAAACTTTCAACGGTGATAGAAGAACTGAAATATCAACTAAGCAAAAAGTCGCTTCAATTAATAAACGAGATTTAATTATGAAAGAAAGTGTTTATCTTGTTTTAACGCATGATGGATACATTAAAAGAAGTTCGATTAAATCTTATAAAGCTTGTGAAGGTCAACTCCCGGGCTTAAAAGATGGCGACTCAATAGTTTTATCACAAATTGTTAATACTACCGATTATGTTCTTGCTTTCACAAATTTAGGTAATTATATGTTCATTCCAGTACATGAAATTATTGAAAATAGATGGAAAGACGAAGGAAAACATATAAACTATTTAGTTAATCTTTCATTAAGTGAATTTATAATTAAAGCGATTGTTGTCGAAGATTTTAATGTAAATGCATCTATAGGGTTGATTTCAAAGCTTGGTCAAATTAAAAAATCTAAGTTAAAAGATTTCGAAGTTCAAAGATATTCTAAACCTATCTCTTGTATGAAACTATCGAGTAATGATGAACTTGTTGATGTTGCGGTTTTAAACAATAATTCAAATTTATTTATAATTACCGAAAATGGTGTTGGAACTTATTTTAATGAAAACGAAATTTCTAAAACTGGTATAAAAAGTGGCGGTGTAAAAGCGATTTCAACTTTAAGAGGTTCATATTTAAAATATTTAATTCCAATTACTAATGGTGAAAAAAAGAAATTACTTTTCTTAACAAATCACGAAATGTATCGTGTTTTTGATACGTCTTATTTAAACCTTACTTCTAGACTTGGAGCTACTCAAGTAGTCTTTAAATCATTTAAATCTGATCCTCATTCTCTAGTTTCTTATAAAGAAATTAAAAATAAGGAAGAAAAGATTAATTTCATTGGATTATTAGATGATAAATCGATATTTAATATAACTATTGATGATTTTCATTTAACACCTGTTGAAAAATATTGTAAGAAAAACATCGATTCAATAAGCAATGATAAAGTAATTGCAACAGTTTTTAATTTTGATGCAGAAGTAGTTAATAATGATTTCAAAGTCTATGAAGAAAATGTAATAGAAAAAGATAATAAAAATAGCGAGAATAACGAAGATGATTCTCACTATGAACAAATTTCTTTATTTGATGATTTAGGCGATTAATTAAATAAAAGCGATTATTATTAATAAGATAGAGCAAACTAGCGATACAATTGAAGCGATTAAATTGTAAAGCATATCTCTATCTTTTATTTTTATTGATAGTGTTAAAGAAGCAATTGAAAAAGGAAACGAAAGAATAGGAAAAAACATCATAAATAAGAAACTAAGTAATATGAATAATCGCGATATAGTGTTTGTTTTATTTGAGTTCATACTAGAATTATATCTTAAAATGTCAAAAATAAAATATAATTTAGATATAGGTTTCTATAAGTCGT
The DNA here is from genome assembly GCA_944350425.1 of uncultured Bacilli bacterium. Taxonomy (GTDB): domain Bacteria; phylum Bacillota_I; class Bacilli_A; order RFN20; family CAG-826; genus Onthovivens. The sequence goes on along the minus strand of CALVOX010000001.1, from coordinate 127,802 downwards.
TATTTAGTAATAATTTAGTTAAAAACGAGTATTATAAACCCCCTTTATTTTAAACCTTGTATGTTTTATAATTTTATCAATGAGGACTATTAAGCCAAACTTTTTAGCTGATAATATTTACGAAATTGACGTTGATTTTTATAAACATTTCAATGTGAGATATATCTTTGCCGATTTAGATAATACGTTGGATTCTTATCTTTTAAAGGTACCATCATCTAAAACAATTGAACTTATAAAAAAATTAAAAGCAAATAATATTTCGTTAGTAATTATTAGTAATAATTCTGAAAAAAGAGTTTCAAAATATGCTAAAATATTAAAAGTAAGTTATGTATCTCGAGCTTTTAAGCCTTTTACCTTTAAAATCAGAAAATATATGATAAAAAATCATATTACTGCTGATAAAACTATTTTTATAGGAGATCAATTACTTACTGATATTAAATGCGCTAATTATCTTGGTATAAAATCAATTTATACAAAAGAAATTGTATCTAGTAATGCCTTTGTTACTAGATTAAATAAAAAAAGGGAATTAAAATATAAAAAAGCCCTAAAAAACAGCAAAATATGTCAAAATTGGAGGGATGTTTATGTCAATTTTAAAAAAAGTTAAAAGATGTTCCCGTTGTGGTTCAATTTTACAAACTGAAGACCCAACTCAAAGTGGCTATATTACGCCTTTAATTTTAAAAAAATATCCTGACGGCATACTTCTTTGTGATTCTTGTTTTAACGAAGTTAAACAAGAAAAGAATGAAATTATCTTAGATAATGATTTTATTAAAGTTTTAGAATCAATTAAAAAATCTAATTCTTTAATCATCTATGTTTTAGATATATTCTCTTTTGAAGGAGGTTTCTCCTCTAATGTAACAGAATTACTTTCTGATTTAGATGTTATAGCTGTTGCAAATAAAGTTGATTTAATGCCTTTAAAAAGCGAAGAAAGACAACTTAAAGAATATGTAAGCCACCGTTTAAGGATGGCTAAACTCAATGTTAAAGATGTTATTTTAACTTCATCCAATACTAACTATAACATTGATAAACTTAGAGATTTAATTGCGGAAACTAGAAATCATAGAAATGTTTATTTCTTAGGTTCTCAAAATAGTGGTAAATCATCTTTAATTAGTGAAATTCTTAAGAATTTTAATAATACAACCGGAAGAATGATAGTTACATATACATTCCCTGAGACATCTTTAAGAGGATTTAGAATTCCTATAGGAACTAAAAATTATATTTACGAAGTTCCTGGTTTTCCAATTAATAACTCTTTAATTAATATTTTAGATAAGCCTATTTCTAATTATATTGTTCCAAAAAAATCAGTTGAAAATAGAAAAATAACAATTAGTGAGAAGGTTTCTTTAGCTATTGGTGGAATTTGCTTTGTAGAATTAACTGATGGTGAAAAAACTGTTTTAAATTGCTATTTCTCACCTAAAATTGATGTCAAAACTAAAAGAGGTGATGCTTTAAAATTCTTTAACAGCATTTTGAAAAATGGCGATCAAAAGAATACTTGCTTCAAATTTAGAGATTTAACTAATTTTGATGTCTATGATTTTTTTGTTGAAGAAAAAGGCGAAAGAGACTTAGGTATTTTAGGTTTAGGCTGGATGCAATTCAAAGGTAATAGTCAAACATTTAGAGTTTACGTACCAAGGGGGACATACGTTTTTACAACGCGTGCTAAATTAAACAATGTTAAATAATAAGCAGAAGAACTACTTAAGAAAAATTTCTTATCAAAATGATATTTTGAAATTTAATATCGGTAAAAATACAATTACAAATACAGTTTTAGATACGTTAGATAAAGCTTTAATTGCACACGAGTTAATTAAAGTTTCATTCTTAAAATCTTCATCAGCTAATAAAAGCGAATTTATATTAGATTTATTATCTAATTTAAGTTGTGATTTAGTTGAAGAAAAAGGATGTACAATTATTTTATTCCGATCTAATCCTGAATTAAAAAATAAAATTATTTTACCAAAATAAGACGATTATCAATCGTCTTTTTATTAGTCTTATAAGTGTATGGATAAAGTTTACGATTTTTGTAAATATAGATTAACCATCAGAGAGGATAATCAATTTATAATTGACGATCGAATTTTTAATTATGTTTATAAAAATTTAACCATAAAACGTTTTATGCATTCTTTGAGTGTAGCTAATTTAATGTATGATATAGCCGTTTCGAATGGATTAGATAATCCAGCAAAATTCTTTTTTGTTGGATTTTTACATGATGTTGGAAAATATCTAGATAAAAAGAGAAGTACAGACTTAATGAAATTATATTTCAAAGAATATCTTGATTTACCTAAATATGCCTATCATGCATTTGTTGGTAGTTACATGATCACAAATGATTTAAGTATTACTGATAAAGAAATTAATGATGCAATTATTTATCATACAACAGGAAATTCTAATTTAAGTGTATTAGGAATAGTTTTGTTTGCTGCTGATAAGATTGAACCTTTACGACCTTATAATTCTAAGAAATTAATTAAACTCATGAGGAATGATTGCGTTAACAATTTTAAATATGTTGTTAAAGAAGCGAAAGATTTCCTAGATAAAAAAGGTGATGAAGGTAATTATCTTTCGAATAATTTATATAAATTTTATCTTTAAATTTTGTTTATATAAGAACTTCGTATAATATCTATAATGTAAACTAAATACAAAGAAAAATACGATAATAATCGTATTTTTTTAAAATTAATGAGATTAAAATTAATTTTTCATATTTTTATTTATTTGTTTAAAAACAATAAGTTATCCACAATGTTTTTAATTAAAACTACTAAATATCTACTAGCACGTAATTTGTTTAGAAATAACACTTTTTGATAATGCAGGATTTCCTTTAAATAAAAGATTGTAATAAACTAATTCGATTTGTGTTATAACTTCGTAAGGCACAATTCCTAAGTTATGATTTCCTAAAGATGATTTGATAATTCTCTTTTTATCTAGAGATCTAATTTGGTCTAATTTAGCATAAACAATTTCGTTGGACCTTATCGATGGTAATTCACCAATTGCTAAACGATATCTTTCATTTTTGAAATTTGGTTTTTCAAAAGTTAACGGGCAAACAAAAGCTTCATAATCTCTTGATGTAGATTCTTCTAAAACTAAAGCTAATCCAATACTTAATTGTCCATTGACTTTAAATGATTTTATATATTCAACAAGTTTACCTTTTTTAACATAAAAATATGGATTAACCAAAACACTTATATCTTTGATTGACAATATTTTATCTTCAACGTTTGAATTGCTTTGAGCAACATCTTGATTTAATACCTGGTCAAGTTTCATATAATATTTCTCCTTTATTATTCAAGAATGTTTTGATAGAGAAAATTTATCCCCCTTATATTAAAAAAATCATCATTTTTTTTAATGATGATTTTTTTAATAAAGATAACTCATATTTATTTTGCAATTTGTAATCGTTTTTTAAAGTAATTTAAAATTAAATCTATGATTAGGAATAATATAATAATTAGTATTGTTACTGCAAAAATCATTGGAAAATCAGCGTTTTGATTTGCAACATAAATTAATCTTCCAATACCCCAAATCTTGCTAGATCCAATTATAATTTCACTCATTACAGAAATCTTTACTCCTAAACCTATCGAATCGATGATAGCAACATTTAAATAAGGAAATGATAAAGGAATTAATACTTTAAAAATAGAATTAGGTTTATAATATCCTTCTAGTTTTAAAGATAGTTTAATATCTTCGCTTATATTGTTAATTCCGTGTACTATTGCTTCATAAATTAATGGAAAAACTATAAAAAACGAGATAATTATCGATAAAAAATCAAGTTTTTCAAACAATTGCGGCTTTAAGATAAAAATAAAACATGGTACAGGAATAAAACGCATTAAATTAACAATTGGTTTCATAAATAATTCAAATTTATGAAACAATCCAGCAATAGTACCAATAATAAGACCGATTATTATTGAAATTAATATTGAAATTAAAGTCCTTACGAAAGTTAAAAAGAAGGCTTGATAAGTTGAAAATGTTTTTAATAGATTTATTAAAGAATTAAATGTGTCTAGTATCGAAGGTAAAATATATTGATTGTTAACAAAAAAAGAGGTTAAGAACCAAATTAAAATTATAATTCCTATTCCTAACCGTTGATATAAAAACAGATATTTATTTTTAACTTCTTTTTTTGTTTTATTCATTCGAAATTATATTAATTACTAAGTGTAGTTGTAATTGTGTTGAATAATTTTACTGCACCATCATCGAATTTTAAGTTTAAATCCTCTTTACTAGGAACAATGCCAAAACCATTTTTTCCATCTTTTTGTACTTCTTTCATAATGTCGGTTGTAAAACCAAATTGTGCTGTTTGAGCGTTTGTGTCAGTTCCGATTTCACTTTCTTCAATTGCTTGTGCAACTTGTTCTGGGTTTTCTATAACGTTAGTAACTGATTCTTGAATACGTGCAATAAGTTTTTCAACTTGATCAGGATTTGCTGATTCATATTCTTTACTAACATATAAAGCAGCTTGAGGAATATAATCAAACTCATAGGTAGGATTATTATCTTTGAATGCTTTTTGCAAATCTATATCGATAATTTTAGAAGTATCAATACCGTTTTTAGCCCAAATGTTCATTAAATTAGTTCTTTGTGGTTCACTAACAACAGCCCAATCAACTTTTATACCTGAAACTTCAAAATTTTCATTCATAGTTGTTAGCTGTGTTTGTAAGACATTAATTGCGTCAAAATAATTTGTTGTAGGGATAATATCTCCAAAGACATTTTTAAACGCTTTATCTGATGTTGAATCTTTTTGGAAAGAAAGAATGTAGTCGCCTTCTTGAGGAATTGAGTTTTCTTCCATATTAAAGCCTAAGACATGAAAATTTCCGCCTGTAAGCATCATCTTAAAACTATATTTAGCGTCTTCTTTGTTAATGAAGTTTGTTGCTTTAGTTGAATCAAAAACTAGATAATCATATTCACCAGTGTTAAATTGAACAGGGATATCTGTAGGAGTTGTTGTAACTTCTACTTCTTCTTTTAAAATTTCGTAATAAAGAGGGAGTGTAGGAGCTCCTGAAGGCATTAACATTGTATATTCGAGTGTTTGATTATGTATATTTTCGCCTGAAGTACATGAAGACAGAGCAAATAATGTAGCGCCTAATATTAAAAGTTTTCTAATTGCCATTTTAATCACCTCTAATCAAATAATTCTTTTATTTTTTCACCAATCATTACTTTATCTTTTTCTAAGTTAAAGTTATATAAAATTGAAGCGCCAATGTCAGCAAAAGTATTGCATTCAGCTAATTTCTTTCCATTAGTGATTTCTTTAGAGTAGCAAAGTAAAGGAACTTGTTCTCTTGTGTGATCTGTGCCTTTCCATGTAGGATCATTTCCATGGTCTGCAGTAATCATTAGTAAATCATCATCTCTTAAACTTGAAATCAATTCTTTTAATTGAACATCGAATTGTTCAATTGCTTTTCCATAGCCTGTAGGATTTCTTCTATGTCCAAATTCACTATCAAATTCAACTAAATTAACAAACAAGAAGCCTTTTTTAAAATTTTCATCTTTAACTTTAGCTATTGTTTTATTCATACCATCAATATTGCTATCAATATGAACAGTTGAAGTAACCCCAGAGCCATTAAAAATGTCGTTAATTTTACCAACACAATTAACTTCAATATTATTATTTTTTAAAATATTCATTGCAGTAATTGATGTTGGAGAAATAGCATAGTCATGTCTATTTGACGTTCTTTTAAATGTTTCTTTTGTTTTACCAACATATGGTCTAGCGATAATTCTTCCAACGAACCACTCATCTTTCATACAAAGTTTTCTAGCAATTTCACAAACTCGATATAATTCTTTTAAGCCTACGGTTTCTTCAGAAGCACAGATTTGTAAAACGCTATCACTTGAAGTATAAATAATTAAAGAACCGTCACGAATTGATTGTTCGCCTAAATCATATAATATTTTAGTTCCACTAGCTGCATAATTTCCGATGAATTTATAGCCAGTTTCTTTTTCCAACTCATCAATTAAATCTTGTGGGAATCCTGTTTCTGTGAATGTTTGGAATGGTTTAGTAGTTAAAACACCCATCATTTCCCAGTGTCCAGTCATGGTATCTTTTCCGTTGCTAGCTTCATTTAAAGCAATAGAATAAGAATTTGGATGATCAACTTTGGTTGTTCCTTTAATATCATCAATATCAGCAATTCCTAAAGAGTTTAATGTAGGGATATTTAATCCGTTTTCAAAGGATTCGCTAATATGTTTGAATGTGTTTGAACCGACGTCGTTTGTATCTTTATTTTGAAAGAACTTGTCTGCGTCTTTGGCATTTCCAATTCCTAAACTATCACAGACAATTGTAATTACTCTTGAATATTTTTTCATCTTAAAACCTCAATTTGAATTATAAGTTAAATAGTAATAGAATTCAAACTTAACACTCAATATTATAGGCTTAAATTGGGCAAATTTTAATCATTTTTTCCGAAACTTATCGTATTCTTTCAATATGCGCTCCTCGGCAACGTGAGTATAAATTTGAGTTGTTTCTATGTTTTCATGACCAAGCATATTTTTTACTGAATTTAAATCGGCACCTCGAGATAAAAGGTGTGTAGCAAAAGAATGTCTTAAGGTATGAGGGTGTATATTTTTATTTATTCCACATTCTTTTACTTTATCTTTTATTATTTTCCAAAGATATTGTCTTGTCAGTTTCTTTCCGTGAGAATTTACAAAAAGAATATTTTTATCTCCTTTTTTGATATTTTTACGTATTAAATAATAGTAATTGTTTATTGATTGAAGAGCTTCTTTTCTAATCGGAACTTCTCTCTCTTTAGCGTTTTTTCCTAAAACTTTAATAAATTTTTCTTCAGTATTAATATTTTTTATCTCTAAATTAATAACTTCACTAACTCTTAAGCCGCATGAATACATCGTATCAATAATGGCTTTATTTCTTAGTTCAGAATCATTATTGATATCAAAGGAGTTTAAAAGTTTATCAACTTCATCGATTGAAAGATATTCTGGAAGATATCTCTCGTTTTTTGGAGTTAAAATGTTTGAAACAATATTATTTTCAATTCCTTCAGTTTGAACAAATATATAAAAGTTTTTTATGCACGAAACTCTTCTTTTAATTGTTGTTGCTTTTAAACCTGAAATCGACATTTCATAAATAAGATCATTTATATCCTCTTTACTCATATCTTCAGTATTTTTAATATAAGGAAATTGTTTTTTATAAAAAGAAAAATCTTCCATATAGTCATTTAACGTATTTGGAAGTAAATTCTTTTCTATTAAACAAAAATCTAGATATTTTTTAAAAGCTTCATTTATTTCCATTTTTCTTTTTTAAGTCACTAGCACGAATAAGAACTTCCTTTTTAAAATCTCGATTAATTTTATTGATTAATAAATAAAGTTCGCTTTCTTTTTCGTGAATCATATAATTATCAAAAGTCATTTGAACAACTGCTTCATTACGGTCGATTAGATTTTTAACAGTAAAACCGATTAATCTAATTTCCTGATTCTTAAAGGACGAATCAAATAGTTTTAATCCTTCTTTGGCAAGTTTTTCTTCACTATCTGTATATTCATCTAGTGTTTTTGAAATCGTAGTTACTTTAAAATCATCAATACATTTTGCATCTTTATAAGTTATAGTAATTGTTTTTGCCAACTTTTTTTCTTCTTTTAAAGATAATGTAATTCTTTTAATCTCTTCTAATAAATAAGGGGCTATATCATCTTTTACTGACATATCAAAAGGTAGAGTCCTTGTAGTTCCTATTGATTTAGGATCGCTTCTTTGAGTTTCTACGACATCTGATGTTCTTCCTTCTAAACAAGCTAAAATATAATCTTTTTGATTACCAATTAGCAAAAGAGTTTGATAGTCGTTATCGATCAATTTATTATATAAATCACTAATCGTATGAATATTAATTTTATATAATTTTGGATATGTTTTTTTACCAATTCCATAAAAATTTTTAACATCTAACGGGAAAAGAATATTTTTTATATCTTTTTTTCGTATTATTGTAATACCCATTGGTTTTTTATAGTCTGATCCCATTTTTGCTAAAAATTTCGTCGGTCCAATACCAATTGAGCATTTTAGTTTAGTCTTTTTATATAAGCCATTTTGAATATTTTTCAAATAGTTATAGATGTTGTTGTGTCCAAATCGACGATAAGATTCAGTTAAATCTAAGTAACATTCATCACAAGATAATTGTTCTATTTTACTTGAAAATTGCTTTAAGTAACTTATAAATTCTCTTGATAAAAGATTAATCAGTTTAGAATCAGCTGGTTTTAAAATAAGTTGAGGACAAATCTTTTTTGCCTCAAATGTAGGCATACCAGAGCTCACACCATATTTTCTTGCTTCATACGAACAAGTTGAAATAATTCCGCTTCTTCCTTCATTTCCTATTCCGATAGGTTTACCAATTAAAGAAGGGTCTTTTATTTCTTCAACTCTAACAAAGAAAGTATTTAAGTCTATATGAGCAATAATTTTTGACATCTTATTTATTATTATATTCTTCGATTAAATTTTTAAAATTGTTTAAATCATCTTTTAGACTTTTTATTAATATTTGGGCTCTTTCATAGCATTTTATCATCTCTTCAAGTGGTAAATTGCCACTATCCATTTTTGAAACAATTTCTTCTAATTCTTTATTTTTCTCTTCAAAACTTTTCTTTTCTTTCATTTTGGTTTACCTCTTATTAATTTCTACTTCAATTGATTTGTCCTTGAATATAATTGTTGCGTTATTTTTATCTTTTAGTTTTGTGGATTCTGAAATAACGTTCCCTTTATCATTTCTTATAATAGAATAGCCTTTATCTAAAATATTATAAGGATTTAAAGTATTTATAATTTTCTCTTTTAAAGTTAAATTACTAGAAATCTTCTCATAATACATGTTGCCATTTGTTTGTATTTTTTGTTCTAACAAATTTATTTTAGAGAAAAGAGTTTCTTGAATAGAATCAATACTAATAATATTTTTGTTGTTTATTAGTATATTTAAAGCAGATTGTAATTTGTTGTAATAGCTCAGAACCAATGAATTTATATAGTTTTGCTCTTGATTTAAATCGTCTAGAATTTCTTCTTTATTTGGTACTGCAATTTCCGCTGCACCAGTTGGTGTAGAGGCGTACTTATCACTAACCAAGTCAACAATACTTTTATTAATTTCATGACCTACAGCACTAATTAAAGGAGTTTTTAAGGCATAAACAAATCTAGCAAGAGATTCATCATCGAAGGCTGATAAATCCTCAATTGATCCACCACCTCTTGCTAAGATTAAAACATCATTATTGTCATTATCAGCGATTTCTAATTTTGAAATAATATCTTTTGAAGCCAATTCTCCTTGAACTAAACTATAATAAAACGTAATTTTAGCTAGAGGCCACCTTCTTGAGATATTAAATTCTAAGTCTTTAGCAGCAGCGCTATTTTTTCCAACGATAATACCTATTTTATTAGGAAATTCAGGTATTTCTTTTTTATGTTCTATATTAAATAAACCTTCTTTGTCCAATTTCTCGATTAATAATTTTTTTCTTAGCAAAATATCTCCGAGTCCTTCTTTTTCGATTCTTTTTACTATAAATTGATAACTTCCGCTTGGAGTATAAACTGATATTGAACCATAAAGAGTTACCTTATCGCCATCTTTTATATCTTCTTTCAAATAAAGTGCATCATATTTAAACATGACACACTTTATAGTTGATTGATTATCTTTTAAAGAAAAATATATGTGTCCGGAAATATTTCTTCCTTTCCAGTTTGATATTTCTCCTTTAATTGAAATATTTTTGAAATACGGGGATGATTCAAAAACGTCTTTTATTAATTGGTTAATCTCAGTTACATTAAAAACATGATTTTTTATTTGATTAACTAATTCTTCATTCACCTTTATTTTCTTCCTTTAAACAATTTTCTAAAATGCCGTTAACAAACTTATAATCATCTTTTTCTGCATATTTCTTTGCTAATTCAACTGCAATATCAATGACTATAGCTTTATTCATATTTTCGTCTTGAACGTAATAATAATTAGTATATGCAAGTATTAAAATTGCTTGTACGCACGTATTTAAACGAGAAAATGTCCAATTCTTTAAATATTTAGAGATATCTAAGATAATTTCGTTTTGTTTTTTTAAAGCTTTAATTAAAACTTCTTTAACATAAATTGGGACGTTTGAATAATCAACTCCAATCACGTCCTCGATAGTTTCTTCAACGTTTAAAACTAGTCCTTCTTTTTGACATACCAAAAAGGATGACATAATTTGCATAATTTTTTCTTGTTGTTCAGTTCTAGATAATGCCTGCATAACTACTTTTTACTTTCTTCTTTTAAAAATGTAAATGAAATATCATAAGGAACTGCTTCAAGATAATTTAAAAGATTATAATTTAAAACTTTACTAACTTCATCTTTTACAATTTCTTTTGAAACATCCTTTTCAAGCAAGAGATTAAATTTAAAGGAAACTTTATTATTTTTGATGCTTGCTTGAACACTTGGTTTAATTTTTTCGTCAGATTGACTTCTTTTTTTGATGCCTTTAATGTCATTTAGGGTTTGGTACGCAATAGTTTCAAAAACTTTTAAGTTTATACCTAAATTGCCATCTTTATTGTAGGATTTAAGCGAAATATAACCTCTCATAAAATCACCTCTTATTTTAGTTTTTCCATAATAAATGATGCTACATCTTCTTTTGTGAATTTAAAGTGTTTAATTAAGTCAGCATCTTTTCCGCTTGCACCAAAAGTGTTTATACCATATGGATAGGCACTATATTTATACCATCCTAATGTGGATGACATTTCTAAGGAGAATGTTTTTTCTCTGGAAGATCTTAAAACTTTTGCCTTATATTCATTAGGTTGTAAATCAAAAGTATTTAAAGAAGGCATAGAGACGACATCAACATGAATGTTACTTACAAGTAATTCTTTTTGAACGTCAAGAGCTAATCCAACTTCGCTACCTGTAGCAATAATTGTTCCGTCAAGAATATCGCCTTGTGATTTTGAAATAATATATCCACCTTTTTCAAAATCACCATCGTATAAAGAAGTTGTGATATTTGGAAGTTTTTGTCTTGATAAAATAATTGCTGTTGGTGTTTCTTTGCTCTTTAAAGCAACTCTATAAGCACCATAAGTTTCTTTAACATCGCAAGGTCTAATAACATTAAAATTAGGTATAGATCTTAGCATTGGAAGTTGGTCGATTGGTTGATGCGTAGGACCATCTTCACCGACAGCAATTGAATCGTGGGAGAATAAATAAATCATTGGAAGTTTCATCAAAGCAGCCATTCTTAATGCACTTTTTGCATAATCTGAGAAGACAAGGAAAGAACCAGCATAAGTTCTTAGGCATTCACTTAGCAATAATCCGTTACTTGCTGAGCACATTAAGAACTCTTTTATGCCCCAGTTAATGTTAGTTCCGTCAATTGTTTCAGGGGTAAAATCTTTTCCGTTAGTTAAATGAGTTTTAACACTACTTGCAACGTCAGCGCTTCCGCCAACTAAAAATGGTAAGTGCTCATGATAGAAATTAAGTAAAATTTGAGAAACATCTCTTGTAGCTTTTGACTCAACTTTTTCGTAGTCGAATTTTAAACTATCAATAAGTTCTGATAAATCTCTAGCTTCTACTTGTTCTAAAACCTTAATTTTGTCTGGATTCATAGATGAATATGATTGATAATAATTATTGTATTTTTCATACTTTTCGTTAGCCCTAGCAATGAAAGTTTCTTTAAAATCATCATAAACTTCTTCTGGAATTACAAAAGGTGGTTCTTTATAACCATAAGATAATTTTGCGTTATTTCCATCTTCTTCGCCTAAAGGAGCACCGTGAACTTTACATGTACCTTGGTTTTTTGAACCATATCCAATAATTGTTTTGAAAATAATTAAAGTAGGTTTATCTTCAGACTTTTTAGCTTTTGAAATAGCAGAATGGATATCTTTAAGGTTGTTTCCGTCCTTGACGAAAATAACATTCCATTTTGCAGCTTTAAACCTTTGAATTACATTTGTATCATCGCTTTGTGAGAGTGGCCCATCAAGTGTAATATCATTTGAATCATATAAAAGAATAAGTTTATTTAATTTGTTTAAGCCAGCAAAAGTTATAGCTTCTTGTGAGATTCCTTCTTCTAAACACCCATCACCACAAATACAATACGTATAGTGATTAAACAATTTAGAAGTGTATTGTGCGCTTAACATGACTTCACTTAAAGCTAATCCAGTAGCTTCAGCAATACCTTGGCCTAAAGGTCCGCTCGATGCGTCAATACCTTCAGTTACACCATATTCAGGATGCCCTGGTGTTAAAGAACCTAATTTTCTAAATTTCTTTAAATCATTAATTGAAATATTGTAACCGCATAGATGGAGAATTGTGTATAAAAGCATTGAAGCATGACCGCAACTTAAAACAACCCTATCTCTATTAATCCAATTTGGTTTGAATGGGTTAGCGACAACAAAATCTCTATATAAAACATACATAATTGGTGCTAAAGATAAAGATGCACCTGGGTGTCCGCTGTTCGCATTATTGATACCATCAATACATGTTGCTCTAAGAGCGGCTACACATAATTCTTGTCGTTCTTTTTTGCTTAATGCTTTTTTCATAAATTTCTCCTTTATTTATCAATCTTTATGCCAAGTTCTTTAAGTTGTTCTTCGTCAACTTCAACTGGAGCATCAGTAACAGGGCAGACTCCACTTAAATTTTTTGGGAAAGCAATGACGTCACGGATATTGTTTGTTTCACAAAGAACCATAGTTAGTCTTTCAAGACCAAATGCCATTCCACCATGTGGAGGTGTTCCATATTTTAATGATTCAACGAACCATCCAAATTTCTTTTGAATATCTTCTTCACTAAATCCTAGAATTTTAAATATTCTATCTTGTGTAACTTGATCATAAATTCTTAATCCGCCACCGCCAGCTTCATATCCGTTCATAATAATGTCATAAGTGTAAGAATATACATTATATGGTTCGGTTTCTAACTTATCTAAGTCTTCATCAACTGGTCTAGTGAATGGGTGGTGACATGGTGTAATTTCGCCGGTTTCTTCGCTTTTTTCGAATAATGGGAAATCAACTACCCACAATAAATCGTATGTATGAGGCTTAATTAAATTCAATTCACTTGCGATTTCGGATCTTAAAGCACCTAAACCAAAGTTAACATTTCTTAAAATATTTGAATGGGCTATAAAGATTATATCATTTTCATGAAGGTCCATTGTAGTAATAAGTCGTTTTTGTTCTTCTTCACTAATGTGTTTTAAAATTCCTCCGGTTAATGTACCGTTTTCAAATTTTAAGACCATGTAACTATTTAATTTAAATTTTTTGGCCAAAATATTATATGAATCTTGTTTTTTTCTTGAACAATCTTTAGCATAATTTTCAACTTTTATTGCCTTGATATACTTAGCTGTAGCAAACATTTCAAAAGTTGAGTTACTAAAAATCGACTTAATATCAACTAATTTTAAATCAAATCTTGTATCTGGCTTATCTGAGCCATATACGTTTACTGCTTCATCATATTTCATTCTTCTTAGCGGAAGTTTTACTTCATAATTGATAGTTTCTTTAAAGATTTTTTGAATTAATCCTTCCATTAAGGTCAAAAATTCATCTTGTGTTAAGAAAGATGTTTCGATATCTACTTGAGTAAAATCTGGTTGTCTATCTGCTCTAAGGTCTTCATCTCTAAAGCATCTTGCTATTTGATAATATCTTTCAAATCCTGCAACCATAAGCATTTGTTTATAAAGTTGTGGGGATTGTGGTAATGCATAGAAAGATCCTTTATGTATTCTAGATGGAACTAGATAATCTCTTGCTCCTTCTGGCGTAGAAGGTGCTAAATATGGAGTTTCGACTTCGATAAAACGATGAGCATCTAAGTATTCATGACAGATTTTTACAATCTTAGCTCTTAGTTTAAAGTTTTGAAGTAAAGCAGGTCTTCTTAGATCAAGATAACGATATTTCAATCTAATGTCTTCTAAGGCATCGGTTTTATCGGCGATAATGAAAGGAGGTTGTTTTGCTGTATTGACTAAGACAACTTCTGAAGCTTCAATTTCGATATCTCCAGTCTTAAGGTTAGGATTTGGAACATCCTTTTTATTAATTTTTCCAGTGACATTTAAAATATATTCATTTCTAATATCAGGAACTTCTATTTCATCTGTTTTGATAATAATTTGAATAATACCACTACTATCTCTTAAATCAACGAATAATAAACTACCGAGATTTCTTCTTTTTGAAACCCATCCAACGACAGATACTTCTTTTCCTATATCGTTAGTAGATAGTTCTCCACAATAATCAGTTCTTTTAATATTTGAAATCATATATTTTTCTAATTTCCTTTCTTTTCTCTACAACATTCATGATCTTCATTTTGATTATGGCAACAATGTTTTCCTTCATCATCATGAGCGTGGCAACAACAATCTTTATCTGATTCGTTATGGTCGTGGCAACAACATTCATGATGATGTTCTTCTTCAGCATCAATTTGAGAATCAAGATATCTAACTAAATCTTCAATTAAAATAGATTCTTGTTCTTGATTACTTAAATTTTTGCAAATAATCGAATTAGTTTTGATTTCGTCTTCTCCAATAATCAAAGCAAATTTGGCATTTAATTTTAATGCTTTTTTAAACATTGCTTTTAAAGATTTTCCTTCAAGGCTAACTTCACTTTTGAATCCGTTGAGTCTTAATAAAGATAAAATATTTAAAGCATTTGGCTGAAATTCTTGAGAAAGAGGCATGATATAGCAGTCTATACCATCATCTATATTAGAAAATAACCCATCATCTTCCATTACAGATACTAAACGTTCAATTCCCATTGCTAAGCCACAGCCTTCACAATCTTTTGGCCCACCGATTTCACCAATTAATTTATTGTAATGTCCACCGGCTCCTAAAGCACCATAGCTTAAGCCTTTGCTTGAAGTATAGTGGAATTCGAAGACTACATCGCTATAATAATCAAGTCCTCTAACTAATCCATCATCTATTTCGTATTCAATTCCAAGTTCATCTAAAGAATTAAGAACTTTTTGGAAATAATCTTTTGATTTATCAGTTAAGTAATCAGAAATTTTTGGAGCGTTTTTGATAATTTCTTGGTCTTCTTTTATTTTACAATCAAGAATTCTTAAAACATTTAATTTATATCTTTCTTTGCAATCATCGCACATTTGATCTACATAAGAAGCAAAATATTTATTTAATGCTTCACGGTAATTTTTTCTAGATTCATCATCGCCTAAAGAATTAATTTTAAGTTTTAAATTTTCAAAACCTAAAAGTTTTAAAGCAAAATATCCAAAAGAAATTGCTTCAACATCTCTATAAGGTGATGTAACGCCAGCGATTTCGATTCCAAATTGATTAAATTGACGATATCTTCCTTGTTGAGGTCTTTCGTATCTAAAACAAGGACCTACATAATAAGCTTTAACAGGATAATCTCCAAGGGCTAATAATTTATTATTAACTATGCTTCTTATTATTCCGGCAGTTATTTCTGGTCTTAAAGTGATTGATCTATCACCTTTATCGAGGAATGTATACATTTCTTTTCTAACAATGTCACTACTATCACCGACAGATCTTTGAAATAAATCACTTGATTCAATTATTGGAGTTCTAAATTCTTTAAAATTATAAAATTCAGCAAACTGTATTAAAGTTTGTTCTACATATGTATATTTATCAGCTTCATTAAGGATAATGTCGTGTGTACCTTTTACTAAATTGAACATAAAAAAATTCCTTTATAACTTAAATATTATAATAAAAAATGCTTGCATAATCAAAGTTAATGTATTACACGCTTGATCTCAAAAACGTCTTTTATATTTTTTATAGCTTGGAAGGTTTTGTTTAATTCATTAACATCTTTAACATAGATTTGTGCAGATATAGTGCAAGAAAAGTTTTCAGGATGCATTTTACCATTAATTTCCGTACATTTAACTTGCGAAGAAGCTAAATTAGAAAGAATATCAGCAATTAAATTAGCTCTATCATTGCATTCAATTTGAATATCAACTGGAAAAGATTGATTTTTTAAATTGTCTTTCCACTTAACATCTATTAGTCTTGCCTTTTCTTTAATAATATTTGGGCAATCAATTCTATGGACGGTAACGCCGTTTCCCTTCGTTACATAACCAACAATTTTATCCCCTGGAATTGGAGTGCAACAATTTCCTAGTGTAATCTTTATTCCTTTGCCATTTTCGATAGTAACAGGGCAATTATCGTCATCAAAGTTTTCTTTCTTTGATAAAAGTAATTCGGCTTTCTTTCTAATTCCCAAAAAAGTTCCAATTTGTCCAGGGTTAGGATTATGCATTGAAACGGCAATCATTAAATCATCTAAAGTTGCACATTCAAAGTTTTTAAGTAAATCTTGATTATTTAATAAAGGCATAATTTCTTTTTCACTATAACCTCTATCTTTGAAAAAATCTAAGAGAATAATCTTTCCTCTTTGAATTTTATCTTCTCTTACAAGTTCGCTATTTTTCTTTAATAAGAATTTTTTTATTCTAGATTTAGCAGAGCTTGTTTTTACCAAATTTAGCCAATCTTCATTTGGACCCGGAGCATTGTTTGAAGTTTTAATTTCGCAAACGTCTCCGGTTTTAAGCTCCGTATTTAAAGGAACTAATACACCATTTACTAAAGCTCCAACAGTTTGCTCACCAACTTTAGTATGAATTCTAAAAGCTAAATCTAAAGGGGTTGAACCGGCTGGAAGATCAATAACTTTTCCTTTTGGGGTGAAAACATAGACGTTTGCTTCAAATATGTCTTTACTTAAAGTATCAAGATAGTCACTAGCGTTTTGACTTTGAGCTATATCTTTATCTTTTGAAATTGAAACAAAGTCTCTGAACCAATGGAGTTTTTCCTCAATTTCTTTTTGTTCTTGTTTTGCACTATAATGAGATCCTTCTTTGTATCTCCAGTGAGCAGCAACACCACTTTCAGCAACTTCATCCATTTCTTTTGTTCTTATTTGCACTTCAAAAATATTTGAATTGCCATCAATGACTGAAGTATGAAGTGATTGATACATGTTTGGTTTAGGCATTGCAATATAGTCTTTAAATCTTCCAGGAATCGGCGAAAAGTTTTGATGGATTATGCCTAAAATTTCGTAACAATTTAATTCTGTTTCGGTTATAACTCTAATGGCTAAGACATCATAAATTTCATCGAAATTATGATGTTTAACATACATTTTTTTATAGATTGAATAGATCGATTTTACTCTCGACTCAATTTTAAATTTAAATCCTTTTTGGTATAAAATGTCAGCAATTTTCTTTTTTAATTGGAGAAGAGCACTCTTTCTATTTTTAATTTTCTCATTTAAAAGTTCACTTATTTGGTTATATTCATCTGGTTTTTCTACTTTTAAGGATAAGTCTTCGAGTTCGCTTTCAACTTTATAAATACCAAGACGATGAGCAATAGGAGCAAATACTTCTAAAGTCTCTTTTGCCAAGGCACGTTGTCTTTCGGGTTTTAATGCTTCAATAGTTCTTAAATTATGTAATCTATCTGCTAGTTTAATAATAATTACTCTAACATCTTTAGCCATACCCAAAAAGATTTTTCTATGGTCTTCGGCTACAAAATCTTCTTGAGTTCTTTTAGAGAGTTTTAAACGTTGAATTTTAGTTAATGAATCAACAATCCTGGCGCATTCATCACCAAAAAGTTTCTTTATATCTTCTACTGTTGTATCAGTATCTTCAACGACATCATGGAGTAAAGCACTAGCAATAGTAACTGGACCACCTTGAAGATCAGCAACTATATAAGCAACTTCAATAAGGTGATGGATATATGGCTCACCAGATTTTCTTACAATTCCGGCATGTTTTTTCTCGACAAAATGATAGGCATCTTCAATTAGTTTTTGATCCGCTTCGTTATGAATGTAAACCGAATATACTGCCTTTAAATCATCAAATGAATGCATTGGATAACCACCATTTGGTAGCAAATGGCCTTCATTATCCTCTTTTTGTATAGTATCGTAAGATGTCTTTAACCCATCTTTTAATAATTCATCGCTTTTTATAGTTGTTTTTTTAACTGCCATATTTTTTCACCCTATATTAATAATACAACAATGATATTTTTTTATAAATTTTACTTAATTATTTCATAGTCTGAAGTCATAAATTGATAGGATATTTTAGAATAAAATACGTTTTTCTTTATAGTTCCTATTAAGTTAACTTCATCGTAAGATAATAATTCTATAGGAAAATTAAAATAAACTATTGTTCCTTCTTCACTGATTTTTGCTAAAAGATGTTTTCCATCTTTAGATTTATTTAAATTTTTAGGAGAAACGTTAAGTAATTTTAATTTTGGTTTTTCAAATAAATTTCCGAAAGGTTTTAATGATTTCAGAATAAGATATGAATGTTTTGAGATATCAACTTTATCTAATTCCAAATATCTTTCTACTAGTTCCTGAGTTTTATTTAATTCTAGATAAGTTTTAAATTTACTTTCAAATAAAGGTATATTTTCCTCTTTAATATCAAAACCACCAGCATTTTCATGTCCGCCATAATGAGATAAAAGCTCAGATGAGGAATTTAAAAAATCAATTACACTTATCCCTTTTTTAGATCTCATAGAGCCTTTGAATTGGTTTGTATTTTTGTTATACGTTAAGATAATTGTTGGAACTTGATATTGTTCTAAATATCGATTAGCAAGTAATCCTATAAGTCCTTCTTCTATCTCTTTTTCAACAATGAAGAGATAATTAGAATTGAAATTTTCGATTTTATGAGCTTCTAAATATGTATTTAGAATATCTTTTCTTTGAGTATCAATATTTATAATTTTCTCAAAACTTTTATCAAATTCTAAATTATTGACAAAAAAAGTATTAACTGCTTCTTTTAAAAGTTCTTTTGTCGGTAATCTTCCTGCGGAATTGATTTTTGGAATTATATATAAAGATAGTTCGTCTTCGCTTATAGTCGAAAGATTGTATGTTTTCCCGTTTTTATCAAAAACTTCTTTTATCAATTGATGAAAACGAGAATTTTTATTAGTATTTAAAATATTTAAAGCAAGTTTTACAAACTTATGATTAAAACCTTTCATTGGCATTACATCAGAAATAATACTCAATGCACCTAATGATAAAAGATAATAATTAATTCTATCTAATAAACAAATTGAAACTAAAAAAGATAAACCTCCAGCTGATATATTTTGCGTAGCTAATTCACTTATATATTTATAATGAATTAGAACATCAGGAGTAGGTAATTTTACGTCGTTAATTTCGTGATGATCAATAATAATTACTTTTAAACCGTGTTCCTTTAAGTAAGCGATCTCGTTTTTTAAAGTGATTCCGTTATCAACTAAAATTACTAACTCATATTTATCTTCAATAATTTTTTGAGCATTTGTAAGATTTAGCCCATACCCATCATCAACTCTTGAAGGAATGAAAAAAGAAATATTTTTAAGGCTTTGATTATTTAAATAATAAAGAGTATTAAGGATTATTGAGGTAGAAGTAATTCCATCACAATCATAGTCTCCATAAATCATAATTTTTTCGTGTTTTAAGATTGAATCTAAAATGATTTCTTTTGCTTTTATAAATAATGGAGAAGAATAAGCAAAATCAAAAATAGACTCGCTAGGTTCTTTAACTATGTCGAGAAATTCTTCTATACTAAGTTGATAATAATCTAATACTTTTTTAATAATCTTATCCATAAGAGAGCAAAAAGGTGGGAATTTTCGCCCACCTTGTTTAATTAATCATTAATGCCGACAAATATTGCTTCTTGAGGGCCATCGTCGTTATTCTTTGAATCCTTCTTTTTCTTACTAGAAGACTTTTTAGCTCTAGATTCTTGAATATTAATTTTAATTTTATCAAATGTTAATGCAAATATTTTTTCTAGAGGTAATAACAATATCTTTGCAAAGATAAGAGTTAATAAAATTCCGATAATGATAAGGAATAACAATGATTGATTTATACCAGTTGCAAAGAACATTGAAACAACACCAAATGCTGAAATTAAAGACATTGTCAATACGTTTCTAAATACGTTATTTATAGAATATTCAAAGGCTTCGTATCTAGTTTCAAGTAAAGTTAATTCTTTCTTTCTATCTTTATATGTTTCTTTCTCACTATCAAAATGTGAAATTAAAATCATATAAACTAATGGTAATAAATATAATAAACCAAGAGTGATGATAGAAGAATATGCTCCACCAATCAAGGAGAAGATTCCAACGGTGATAGTAAGAATTGTTCCTGTTCCAAGAATAGAAACAAGTGTTTTAGAAATATTGTATCTTAAGAGTAAGTATACGCTATTGATTGCAATTCCGATTAATACAAAGATCAACACGGATAAGTTATTTGAATCAGTATTAACGTTATAAACTTCATTTAAAGATACGTTACTTGATTGGAAGTTATTTTGTGCTAAATGAATATTTAGCGCTTCTTCCATTGTCATTTTACTGATATTACCATTACTATCAAGAGCATAGATTGTTGAATCATTATTATAAATACCATCTAAATTGATAATATAATAATATTCTTTATTTGTAACGTCATTGACGATATAAGAATAGTTATAATCTTCGATTTCTACATCAGCTGGTGAAGAGAACATTCTAGAATCTTCATCTTCATAGAAGTTTGTATAGAAGATATTTTGTAAGGTAGAAATATTGCCTTCAATTGTTGTTGTATCATCATCAGCAACATTTCGTTCATCAATTCTAACAACTACTTGGCTATTTGCTTCAGTTGATGAAGAGTTATAAATATTTCCTCTTACTGCACTAAATGTAACCATAGCAACTATTGAAGCAACAAGCAAGATGGAAGTGCCTATTCCATAAGATAATTTAATTTTCTTTGAAGATTTAAATTTAAATTTATCAAAGTAAGTTGGCTTTTCGTCTTTTGATAAAACTGGAACTTTTTTCTTTTCGACGCTAATTAAACTTAATTTATTTGCAACTAAATTTGAGTTACATAATAACCAAGTTAATGGTCTTACTATAATGATATTTAAAATAATATTCATGATAGTTCCAATTACAAGCAAGGAACCAAATGAAGCAAAAATTGATGAAGGAATTAAATATGCAATAATTCCAAGAATAAGTGAAATGACTGTAATATCAATTTGAATACCTAAAGATTTTTTAGAAGCATCTTGATAAGCTTTTTTGATATTTTTACCATTATATAATTCATCTTTGAGTTTTTTATAGAAAATAGCTCCTGTGAATATAGAAATGGCTAGTAAAGTGAGTAAGCATAAGATTGCACCAATATTGAATTCAGCTTCAAATAAGTTAAAGAAACCAATCGAAGAAATTAATAGTGCAATTGTTGTTACAACTGTTGTTAGGCCATTTAATCCATAGTTTAAGATTAAGAATAAAGCAACGATTACAGTTGCAATTAATGATGCAACAAATAATGTATTTGACCAAACGATACTATTCATAAAGACCAAGTAATCATTAGTTGGAGGTACTAAATGAGAAGTATTGTTATTTCCATTTTCATTTAATAATGTTACATTCCAATCATATGTAGTGGAATTAAATTTGTGCATCCAAATGTTTGCTTTTTTATAAGCTAAGACTCTATCGGTTTCGGTTGAACCATAATATGCATTTTCATTAGTGCTTGTAAGGTTATATCCCCCAAAATAAATAGAACTATAAACATGAGTTTCTTGATCTTCGCTGTTTAAAGTAGAATCATAATCCCAGAAGAAAGTTTCTGGTTTTGTAGCATCAAATTCGAATAAAATGTGATCTTTTACTTCTTTTGGTTTGATGTAAGAGTTTGTATCATTAATTAAAGAATCGATTGTTAAACCATCTACCCAATCGTTTAAAATATAAATTTTATTAATATTTGGTGTTGCTTCTTCCTCTTCATCACTTGATTCGTCACCAGAAGTTATTTCTCCATCAGCATAAACTGAAATTGGTGAATAGGATGATGCTGTTGTAGTTGATGAATCGCCTTCGCTATCTTCTTCACCGTTTTTTGCGTCGTCATAGACCGTTTTAAAATCTTCCGGAGAAGATAAATCAACAACAACATAAGGATAATTATCTCTATATTCGATTCTTGCAGAACCAGATTCAAAGAAATTATCTGTTCCAGAGTTATTTGCGATTTCACTTGCATCTTGACCAACAGCTGGGTCGCCATCATAGGTAGAAGCTTTAAGTGACCAAGAGAAATTTAAATATGAAGAGACATCTTGATAAAGGTCGTTATCAACTTTAAAAGTTACATTGATAGTATCTAATCCAGATGTTTCAACGGTGTAGTCACTTACATCAGCGTTTGATAATCTTGTTTTAATTTCTTCAACAGTTTCATCTAAACGTGTTTGTTTATCTTGATCAGAAATATCTCCATCATCGGTTGTTCCACCATTAGAAATATCGTAAGATTTTTCAGAAATCTTATAAACATAAGTATGTTGAGACTCATATTCACCTGTTGAATTAACATTTAAAAACGAGGGAACTAAGCCAACTAACGCCGATAAGAGCATCGTAGCAACTAAACTTATATATGCAATTAATCTTTTCATAAAATACTTAATCCTCTTTTTATAAATATTATTTATAAAATATTCGATGTAAATTATATCGAATAAAGCTTCTTAATACAATAAAATATCTCGCAAATTTGTTGTTAAATTTATATTAAAATTAACTATATTTTTCTAGAATTTTTAGTCCTTTTTGGCTTAACATTCTCCCTCTTTTTGTTCTTAAAATAATATTCGATCTTACAAGGAATGGTTCGTTTATATTTTTAATATTGTTAACATCTTCATTTAGCATTGAGGCGACTGATTCTAGAGAAATTGGTTTATTTGAGAAATTTTTACCAATAATTTTTATAATTTCGATATCTTCAAATGTTAATCCACCTTCGTTTATTTTCATACATTTAAAAGCTTTTATTAAATCATCTTCTTCTATTTTTTTAAGACCATAATAAAGAGAATAATCGCTAATTTTAAATAAAATATTATTTAAATATCGAGGAGTGAATCTACTTCTTTCAATGATTAAATTGTATAAACTACTATCGATATTTAAGCTGAAAATTTTTTTATTATGATCAATTATTTTCCATAAAGTTTTTTCATCATAATAATTAAGCTTAAAAATTAAAGGAAATCGATCATAAAGTGGCTTTGAAATACATCCAATATTTGTTGTTGCACCAATTAAAGTAAAAGGTGCTAGATTCAATGTTAATAGTTTTGTATTTTCATCGTTTTTATAACTTACATAAATTTTAAAGTCTTCCATTGCACTATAAAGTATTTCACATAACTCAATTTTTAAACGATGAATTTCGTCGATAAATAAAATGTCTCCAGGTTCTAGTTGACCTAAAATTGATATTAAATCTGGAACTTTCTCTAAAGATATAGCAGTAATAGTAATAAGTTTATTTCCCATCTCATTTGCTAAAATATTTGCTAAAGAAGTTTTTCCTAATCCTGGAGGTCCATAAAAAAGTATATGATTTAGAACAGTTTTTCTATTTTTGGCGCTAAAAATATGAATTTTAAGCTGATTTGTCACATCTTCTTGACCAAAAAACGTATCAAAACTTGAAGGCCTTAGGAGATTATCTATTTTATTTTTCATAAAACATTTATTCTCCTAATCGCTTCTTTTAAAGCATCTTCATCGCTTAAATTATCTTCTAAAGAGTAAATAATATCAGAGATACTTTTTTCTTTATAACCTAAATTTTTAAGCGCTTCAAAAACATTTTTATAGCGGAATAAATCTGCGTTTAATAAGTCTTTAATTTTACTATATAAAGATATAACAATTGCCTCGGCTTTATTGCCGATTCCTGGATATTTTTTTAAAGTTTTAATATCTTTTTGCTTTATTAAATAAATTAAAGTGTTTGAATCAATATTAGACAAAATTGTTAAAGCCGTTTTTGGACCTATTCCATTAACATTTATTAATTTTTTAAACATTAAATAATCATCGATATTTTTAAACCCATATAAAGAAAATAACTCATCTTTAAGATAATCAAAAACATATAGTTTTACTTCTTCTCCTAAAACAAAAGTTTCATTTTCTTTTACATAAATTTTAAAAGCAATGTTATTTAAAAATAGAGAGACAGAACTTTGATCTATCTCTACTATTTTACCTTTCATATATGAAATCATTTAATCTTTTTTAAAGTAATGATTATTCAAAATATTCAAATTCAAAATCCTTAAGTTTAACAATATCACCATCTTCAGCACCGATTTCTTTAAGTTTTTCATCAACACCAATTTTTGTAAGGTAAGTAATTAATCTCATCATACCTTCATCAGTAGTGATATTAATTAAATCATATGTTCTTTCAACTCTTTCGCCCTTAATGATGTAAAGATGTTCTTTAACTTTTTCAATAGTAAATATATCTTTATTATCTTCATCAAGATTATAAACTTTTTCAAGTTCTTCTTCTTTATAAATAGGGAAAGTTTTTGCAGTAGCTAATAAATCTTTAGCTTTATATAAAACAGCATCAATTCCTTCGTTTGTTAAACATGAAATAGGATAAATTTCTTTATTTAATTTCTTTTTTAATTCAGAAAGTTTCTTATCAGCTCCTTCTTCAT
This sequence comes from uncultured Bacilli bacterium, assembly GCA_944350425.1. Classification (GTDB taxonomy): domain Bacteria; phylum Bacillota_I; class Bacilli_A; order RFN20; family CAG-826; genus Onthovivens. Next base: position 102,816 of record CALVOX010000001.1, on the reverse strand, counting down.
CCATTTTAGAAGCTACAATAATTTCAGGTCTATCAGTTAAATTCATCCCATATTCTTCTAATTCTTTACGTATTACTAAATAATCATTATATGGGTCTTCTCTGGTCATATCTAAAACATGGATGAGTACTTTTGTTCTTTCAATATGTCTTAAAAAAGTTAAACCTAAGCCTTTACCTTTTGATGCGCCTTCGATTAAACCAGGCATATCAGCTAAAACAAACGAACTACCATCTTTTAAGTAAGTTACACCTAAATTAGGTACTATTGTTGTAAATGGATAATCAGCAATTTCAGGTTTTACATTACTTACGCAAGATATAAAAGTTGATTTTCCAACACTTGGAAATCCAATAATACCTACATCAGCAAGTAATTTTAATTCCAAAATAATTCTTTTAGTTTCACCTGGTAAGCCATTTTCAGAGATTCTAGGAGCCTTATTTCTACTTGATTTAAAACAAGCATTACCTCTTCCGCCTCTTCCACCCTTAGCAATAAGATAGGTTTGACCATTTTCCATCATATCAATGATGAATTTATGGTTTTCTTCGAGATAAACTACTGTACCTAAAGGAATATCAATATAGATATCAGGTGCATTTTTACCATATTGAAGCTTATTTCCACCTTTTTCACCATCTTGGGCAATAAAAGTTTTTGAATGTCTGAAATTAACAAGTGTTGTAGTAGAATTCGAAGCTCTTAGATAAATTGAGCCACCTTTTCCACCATTTCCACCACTTGGACCGCCATTTGGTCTAAATTTTTCGTGTAAAAAAGTTAAGGCACCATCACCGCCTTTTCCACTTCTTACTTCTATAGTTGCTCGATCTATAAACATAAAATTTTTACAAAAAATAAAACCACCCGCAAAGCAGGTGGTTAACTATTATTTAACTAAGCAGCAAGTTCGTAAACAGATACTCTTTTTTTATTTTTGCCTATTCTTTCGTATTTTACAATACCAGCTTTAGTAGCAAAAATTGTATCGTCTCCACCCTTTTTAGTGTTAACACCAGGATAGATTTTTGTTCCACGTTGTCTATAAATAATTGCGCCTGCTTTACAATATTGGCCGTCGCTTCTTTTTGCGCCTAATCTACGTCCAGCACTATCTCTACCATTTTTTGTTGAACCAACACCTTTGTGGGAAGCGAAGAGTTGTAAATCAAGTTTAAATCTTAATTCCATCGTTTTACTCCTTTCTTTTAATCAATCTTACTATTTGTATAAATTTTGGATAACTTTGCTCAATTGTTTTTAATTGAGTTAGCATTGTTTGAAGAATTATATTATCTTCATAAGAACTTTCGTTTTTGCTTTCGATGATAATTAATCCTTCTTTTTGAGTAATAGCATAATTTTCAATATTTCTTAGAGCATTTAAAGCCCCAATTGATATTGCACTAACTGCCGAGCAAACTATATCTTTACCATAATCATCATAATTTGCATGACCTGATATTTTAATATATGCAATGTTTGCTTTATTTTCTATATACTCAACATTAATCATTTATTATCCGTTAATACTTGTGACTGTTAAACAGGTGTATGGTTGTCTATGGCCGTAGCTTCTTTTGTAATTGTCTTTTGGTTTGAATTTGAAGACTTCGATTTTTTTACCTAAGCCTTGTTTTTCAACTTTAGCAACGACTTTAGCGCCATCAATATATGGATTTCCTGTTTTAACTGAACCGTCAGCAACTAATAAAACCTTATCGAATGTGAATTCATCGCCAACTTTAGCGTCTAATTTTTCGACATAGATTTTTTGGCCAACTTCAACTTTTAATTGTTTTCCACCAGTTAAAATTATAGCGTACATCTTTGTTTCCTCCATTAATTAAATAATACTCGCTCTGAAGGTATTCAATTTTGTTGAATTTTATCAACCTTTTTAATGCGGTTGTAGCTAATATGAAGTTACAACGCATGTATAATATCATAAGCGAAGTTAAAAAACAAATGATAATTATCGAAGTTTTAATATTTTTTATCGAATTAACCCCAAGTAAATTGATATCCACCTGGAAGTTTGATTACAGCTTCTTCAGAAGTAAAAAGCTTATAAACTGCAACAGTTAAAATTGAAATCGCCATTATAGCAATTACAGCTGCTAAAGTTATCGCTTCACCAGGTTTAATTGAAGTTAATTCTTCTTTGCTAAGCATTACCTTATTCATAAAAACCTCCTTTTTATTCAAGAATGTTTTTATGAATAATTTTTATGCCAACTTCATTAAATATTTTTAATTTTTTCTTCGATTAATTTTCTTTGTTCTAAATATTTTCTATATTTTTCTTGTTCTTCTTTGACCTTATCAGGATTTGCTTTATTTAAGAAGTTAGGATTATTAAGTAAGTGTTCACTTCTATCAATATCTTTTAAAACTGATTCAAGTTGTTTATTTAAAGTAGCAAGTTTTTCTTCCTTTGATACATCATCTTGAATATATAAAATTCCACCATCAATAATAATTGAAGATCCTGAAACTTCTTCACTTGTTAAAGTTATGCTTGAAGCAAAGGTAAATCTTTGAATATATGGGATTAATGAATCGATATTCTTTGAAGTTTTAATGAATAATTTAATTTTTTCATTAGGTTTTAATTCGTTGTTTACCTTGTAAGCTCTAATTTTTTCGATTGTTTCTTTTACAAACAAGATATTTGAAATGTCAAAAGAAACTGATTTATCAACTTCAGGATAAGATTCTAACATAATTGAGTCTTTATGATTTGGAAGTGAAAGATAAATTTCTTCACTAATAAATGGAGCAAATGGATAAATCATTAATAAAATATTCTTTAAAATTGTTATTAAAGTATAATAAGTTGAATTTTTATTATATGCTTCATTTGATAAACTAACCTTAGACATTTCAAGATAGAAATCGCAGAAATCATCATAAACAAATGAATAAAGATTTGAACAAGCAATGCCAAATTCATATTTATCCATTGCACCAGTAACTTTAGCGATTGTCTCATTTAATCTAACAAAAATGAATTTATCGAGTTCATTTAAATCATTAAAGTCAATTTTAGTATTTGCATCAAAATCATTTGGAATATTCATTAAGACATATCTTGCGCTATTCCAAATTTTATTTAAATAAGCATTAGACGATGCAATTTTTTCTTCGTTATATTTAATATCTAAACCAGGGGCGGCAGTCGTTGCAAGATAATATCTTAAAGAATCACACCCATATTGATCAATAATTGCAATTGGATCAACACCATTTCCAGCAGATTTTGACATTTTTTTGCCTTTTGGATCTCTAACTAATCCATGGATTACTACATCATTAAATGGAATTTGATTTGTAAAATGGAGTGATTGGAAAATCATTCTTGAAACCCAGAAGAAAATAATATCGTATCCAGTAACTAAACAAGACGTTGGAAAATATCTTTTAAAATCAGGAGTTTCTTTTGGCCAACCTAAAGTTGCAAAAGGCCATAAAGCAGATGAGAACCAAGTATCTAATACATCTTCATCTTGATACCATTCATCAGTATTACCTGGACAAGTTTTAGAAACAACTAGTTCTTCACTTCCTTTTTTATACCAAACAGGAATTCTATGTCCCCACCAAAGTTGTCTAGAAATACACCAATCGTCAATATCAGAAAGCCATCTTGTTAAAACATTTTCAAATCTTTCAGGATAAAATTTTACTTTATGCTCTGTTTTTTGATTTTCTAAAACTCTTTCAGCAAGTGGTTTCATCTTAACAAACCATTGTTTAGATAAAATTGGTTCAACAACAGCATCGCTTCTTTCTGAATGACCGACTTGGTGAGTGATTTCCTCTATTTTAATCAAATCATCATGACTTTCGATGTCTTTTAAAAGTTTTTCTCTACATTCAAATCTATCTAAACCAGAATATTTTCCACATTCTGCAGTCATTGTACCATCAGTGTTCATAATGACTGGATGAGCTAGATTATATTTTTTACCAATAATAAAGTCGTTTGGATCATGGGCTGGGGTACATTTCATAGCACCAGTTCCGAAATTAATATCTACATACTCATCAGCAATAATTGGAATTTCTTCATTATTTGCTGGGTTAATAACTTTTTTACCAATAACATCTTTATATCTTTCATCATTAGGATTTACAACAATACAAGTATCACCAAACATTGTTTCAGGTCTAGTTGTTGCAATTGAAAGATAATTATTTTTATCGTCAACAAAACGATATTTAAAATAGTAGAAATGACCTTTGTCTTCTTTATAAACTATTTCAATATTACTTAATGCTGTTTTCATTTCAGGGTCATAGTTAACAATTCTTTCCCCGCGATAGATTAAACCTTCATCATAAAGTCGTTTAAAAACAAGAAAAACAGCATCTTGGAAGCCTTCATCAAGAGTAAATCTTTCTCTAGTGTAATCAAGCATTAAGCCTAATTTTTCCCATTGAGCATGAATAATTCCGCTTTTTTCGTTTTTCCATTTAAAAGCTTCTTCTAAATATTTTTCTCTTCCGATTTGGAATCTATCAATTCCTTCTGCTTTTAATTTTGCATCAACTTTTGCTTGAGTTGCAATACCTGCATGGTCAACACCTGGAAGATAAAGAACGTCAAATCCTTTTGCCTTTTTATAACGGCAAATAATGTCTTGAAAAGTATTATCAGTAGCATGTCCAATATGTAAAATTCCAGTAACATTTGGAGGTGGAATGATAATTGAAAATGGTTTTTTAGATGTATCGCCAGCTAAAAAATAACCCTTTTCTCTCCAGTTAGCTACTTTCCCTTCTTCTATTTTTTTAAAATCATATCGTTTATCAAGCATATGAAACTCCTTTAGTTGATGTATTGGCTTATTTTGTTTTTAAGTTCGAATAAACTTCTTTTATCATTTATCGAACATAAAATTATCTCATTAAAATCGTTAATTTTTAATGTATTTTTTAAATTATTTTTAATTTTAGATTTCATCGACATATTAAGTTTATCGCATTTTGTCATTACAATTAAGTAAGGATAGTTTGAAGATTTAATAAAGTTATAAAATAAAATATCATCTTCATTAGGTATTCTTCGAGAATCTAAAAGGAAAATAACGCATTTTAAATTAGGATTATTATCAAAATAAGATTCGATCATATTTCCATAAAAAGCATAATCTTTATCTTTTTGAGCACTAAATCCATAACCTGGTGCATCGACAAAATAAAAATAATTTTCTATTAAAAAATAATTAAGTAATCTTGTATGACCAGGATTTGATGAAGTAAAAGCAAGTTTTTTATTGTTTGTTAAAGCATTAATTAAGGAAGATTTACCGACATTAGATTTTCCGACAAAAAGCACCTCACTGAGTTTTTCAGCGGGTGCTTCTTTGATTGAAGTAATCGATTTTATAAATTTTGCACTTTTATAATAGTGTAAATCGTTATTCTCCATAATTAATTACATTAAGCAAACTTTTAAAGCATCGTCAACATTATCCATATAGATAACATTGAGGTTGTTAGTAATATCTTTTGGAAGCTCACTAATATTTTTCTTATTTCCTTTTGGAACAATAATAGTTTTGATTCCACTTCTTAAAGCAGCAAGAGATTTCTCTCTTAAGCCACCAATAGGAAGAGCGTTGCCTCTAAGATTAACTTCTCCAGTCATAGCAACATCGTTACTAACTGGTTTTTGAGTTAATGCTGAAATAATTGCTGTAGTGATAGCAATTCCAGCGCTTGGACCATCTTTTGGAACTGCTCCTTCTGGAACATGAATATGGATATCGTTTTTATTGAAGAATTCATTTGAAATGCCATATTTTTCAGCATTTGCTTTTACATAGTCTAAGGCAATTGAACAAGATTCTTTCATAATATCACCTAAATTACCGGTTATAATAAGTTTGCCTGTTCCTTCAAAATGATTAACTTCAATTGGTAAGATATCACCACCAAATTGAGTATAAGCTAAGCCAGTGACAATACCAACTTGACTCTTCTTTTCTTTATCGGTAGATTCGAAAATTTCGACACCTAAGAATTTTTTAACATCTTTAATTCCAATTTTAATTGGTTCATTTAAAGTGTTTGAATTTAATTGTTGAACAATGACCTTTCTTAAAATAGAACCGATTTTTCTTGAAAGTTCTCTTACACCAGCTTCTCTAGTGTAGTGTTCAATAATAAATTCGATTGCATCTTTTGAAATTTTAATATTTTTAGAATCAAGTCCAATTTGACTAGCTTCTTTTTTAATTAGATGTTGTTCAGCAATTCTAACCTTTTCAATTAAGGTATAAGATTCAATTGGAATTAATTCAAGTCTATCTCTTAATGGTTCTGGTACATTTTCAAGATAGTTACAAGTGCAAACGAACAAGACGTTTGAAAGATCGTATTCAATTTCAAGATAATTGTCTCTAAAATGAGTATTTTGTTCAGGGTCAAGAACTTCTAATAAAGCTGCACTTGGATCACCTTTAAAAGAATCATGGGATAATTTGTCGATTTCATCTAAACAAATAAGTGGATTAATAGTTCCAGCTTTCTTCATGAAAGACATGATTCTACCAGGTTTAGAACCCACATAAGTTCTTCTATGTCCTCTAATTTCTGATTCGTCTGAAATACCACCTAAAGAACATTTAACAAATTTTCTTCCTAAAGCTTTTGCGATAGAAATTGAAAGTGAGGTTTTACCTGTTCCTGGAGGACCATAAAAACAAAGTACAGGAGCTTTTAAATTACCATTAACTTTTTTAATAGCAAGATATTCGATAATTCTTTCTTTTGCTTTTTCAAGTCCATAATGGTCGTCATCAAGGATTTTTCTAGCACGAATTAAATCATCATTATCTTTTGTTTCGTTAGAAAATGGCATTGCAAAAAGTGTATCAAGATAATCTAAAATTAATGAATATTCGAGTGTACCTTGAGGTAAGGTATTCATCCTTTTTAATTCATCATTAACTTTATCAACTACTTCTTTAGGATATTTTCCGGAATCTAAAAGTTTTCTATATTTTGATTCACTATCTTGGCCATCATCACCGAGTTCTTTTTTAATCGCCATCATTTGGCTACGGAGATAATAATCTTTTTGAGCTTTTTCATTAATTTCTTTTAAATTTTGTTGAACTTTAATATCAGCTTTTCTTCTGATTTCAAGAATTGAAATGTCTTGAATGATAGTTTTAATTCTTTCGATAACATTTTTACATTCAAGCAATTCTTGCTTTTTCTTTGGTTCAAGATCAAGTTCATTTGAAAAAAGATAAGATAGTTCTTTAGCACTAAGTCCCTTTTTAACATTTTCAAAGAAATTTTTGTTAGTTGGGTTAACGAATTGGTCGATAGGTTTATTGTTAAAAGTTTGAATTAAAGATGTAACAACAGCTTGTTCTTCTTCCTCGTTAACTTCTTCGTCTTCATAAAGATTGCCTTCAATATAATAGCATTCATTTTCGAGTGTTAATTTTGAAAACTTATATCTTTCTAAAGCATGAAGAGATGTTTTGATAACATCTTTTTGTTCAATCTTAAAAGATATTTTACATAACGTACCAACGTTATAAATATCATCGATTGATTCTATTTCATTTTTATCTATATCTTTTTGAGTCGTTAAAAAGACTAGAGAATTATAATCTTTGGTTGAATCTATAACTGCGTTTATTGAAAAACTTCTTTCGCAATAAACAACAAGGTCATTTCCTGGAAAGCATACCGCTCCTCTTGTGATAAGGACCGGTAGCTTAATTTTTTCTATTTTTGGCATCTATAAATAGGACCTCCTTAAAGTTAGAAGTTACTATTTAGATTCTCCTTCTTCTTTTTGTTCTTCTGTTTTTGGAGATTCGTCATTAACTTCTTTCTTTTCTTCCTCTAAGTTATTAGCAGAGAGGAATCTAGTGATTTTTTGGTTGAATAAGTTAGAAACAATTTGAGCTTCATTTCTTGCGAAAACTTTTTTAACCTCTTCAACTTTCATACTATATTGAGAAGCAACATTAGCATAGTAATCATCTAAATCACCTTTTGTGATAGTTAAATGTTCTTTTCTAGCAATTGCATTTAAAACTAATTCTTGTTTTAATCTTGTTTCAGCATCTTTTCTATATTCAGCTTCAAATGAATTTTCATCATTTCCTGTGATTTCTTTATATTGTTCCTTAGTTAATCCGCTTTGTTCTAGTTGAGAAAGGAATTGTTGTTTCATTGCATTGACTTCGTTAGTAACTAAGACTTCTGGAAGATCAAGTTTTGAATCTTCAACAATTTTGTTGATTAATTCTTGGAATTGAACGTTTTTTGCTTGATTTAATTTTCTAGTTTCAAGAACTTTTTGTTCATATTTTCTTAAATCTTCAACACTAGCAACATTTTCTAAGTTTAATGATTTAGCAAATTCATCATTTAATTCAGGAACTTTTTTAGTTTTAATTTCGTGAATCATACAGACGAATTTTGCTTCTTTGCCAGCTAAATCCTTGATGTATTGTTCTGGGAATGTAATAATAACATCTTTTTTATTTTCGCTTGTTACACCAACTAATTGATCTTCAAATCCTGGAACAAATTGGTTTGAACCTAAGACTAAAGTGTAGTTTTCAGCACTTCCACCATCAAATTCTTTTCCGTTAATATAACCTTTGAAATCTAAGACTACTGTATCACCTTTTTCAGCTGGTCCTTCTTTTAAAACTAATTCTGAATTGTTATTTAAAACATTTTGAACTGTTTCGTCGATTTCTTTTTCACTTACTTCTTCAACCTTTAATGGAATATTGATTCCTTTATATTCACCTAAAGTTACTTCTGGTTCGACACTTACTTTAAATGAAAGCTTAATTAATTCATCTTCCTTAAAGTCAACAACATTAACTTCTGGTTGAGCAATTGGTCTAAGAGAATGTTCCTTAATAGCTTCTTGATAAGCTGGATTTAATGATTCATTAATAGTTTCGTTAATTAATTCGCCTTTTGAAATGTGATCTTTAGCAATATTTAAAGGAGCTTTACCTTTTCTAAAGCCTTTAATATTTAAACGAGATGCTAATTTCTTTAATGCTTTTTCTTCAGCTTTTTTATAGTCATCTCCTTTAACTTCGGCTAAAACTTCGACTTGTGAGTTTTCTAATTTTTTTAATTCTGTTTTCATTTCTTTCTTCTCCTTAAAAAATCTATAAAATTATATCTTATATAGTTTAAATAGTAAATTGAAAAACACTAAAATTTTGGCACTTTTATCAAGTGAGTGATAAAGAGCAAAAATTTTATGGTTAATATTCTTTATACTTTAAGATTAATATAATTTTCAACAAAGTATTTATTATCGTAGTTTTGATTAATAAACATCATATCTATTGGTAATTTTAATGCATATTCATCGCTTGTAATGTCTTGGCCTAAAAGTTCATAGTTATGTTTTAAAGCAATATAAAGTAAAGAATAAAGTTCTTCATCTTTTAAAATGTTAGGAAGATGATAATAAGTCATTAACATAAACTGCAATATAACATCGCTGATGATATTTACATTTTTCTCGTTTTTAGAAAAAAAATCGATTGTTTGGTTAATTTTTTGAGAATAAACAATATAGTCTTTATTTACATCTTTTGGATTGAAGTAATAAAATTTTGAATTTTTATATAATGTTAAATTTTTATCATAGCCTAAAGCGATAAGTTGAGCTAAAAACAAAGCTTTAATAGGATCAAATTCTTTTCTTTTTTCATAGCTTTGATAATAGATTAATCCAAGTTGGGAATATTGATTTTTGAAGTTTGAATTAATATATTTCATTGCATTAAGCACTTCTTCAACATTTTTTGAACCAAGCATCTCAAGATATTGATATTCAATTTTTAATTTGTTTTTGTCATTATTTTTTAATTCGCTTTTCTTCAATTTCGTATTGATATCTTTGAATTGTTTTAATTTAATTTCTAACTGCTTTAATACTTCATCTGCTTTTATCCCTTTATAGCTAGAAGCAACACGGTTAAATTCTTTTTCAACTAAATATTCATCATCTAATAAAGAAAGAATTAAGCATAAATAATTAGATGCAACTTCAAAATTAACTTTTTCGATTATCTTAGTTTTAGATAAATAATATTCATAAGCTTCTCCAATTTTATTAATCGAAACATATGAAGTTAAAACATAATATATAATTTCAGGGTCGTTAGAACCTTTAAATTCATTAATTATTTCTTCAAATTTGAATTGAGAATATAGTTTTTCAATTACTTCTTTTTCAATTTTAGTCATAAATTTAATCCTTTTTAATATTCTTTTAATTTATCATATAAAGCTGTTGCTGCTTCAGGAGGTAAAATTTGCTTTAACTCTTCAATTGTAGCCTTTTTTAAGTCCGATAAAGAAGGAAATCTTTTTAAAATCATCTCTTTTCTTTTATCTCCGATTCCTTTTATATCATCAAAGATAGATTTAAACATTGATTTTGATCTTTTTCTTATATGAGTTGTTATTGCAAAACGATGGATTGAATCTTGCATTCTTGATAAAAATAAAAATAGATTTTTATCATCGATAGCTATTTCATTTAATGATGAAGACATTAAAGCTCTAGTTTGATGCTTATCATTTTTAACTAAACCACATAAATTAATGTTTAAACCTAATTTATTTAATGAAGTAAGAGCAGCAATAATTTGTTCTTTTCCTCCATCAACAATTATCAAATCTGGAAGTCTTTTATTTTCTTCTTTTAGTCTAGAATATCTACGATAAATAACTTCTCTCATTGAAGAAATATCATCTTTTTTATTATAAGATTCAATATTAAATTGACGGTTCATCGTTTTAACTTCTTCTCCATTAATATAAGCAACCATTGCCCCAATTGCATTACTTCCTTGTAAATGTGAATTATCGAAAAGTTCAATATAATCAGCTTTAGGAATATTTAAAATTTGAGCTAGTTTATTACATAAAATAAGGTTAGATTCTTTATATTTTTGAACTTGTAGGTATGAAGAAAAATTCTCTTGAGCATTAGAAATAGCAATAGAGATAATATCTATATTTTTTCCTTGCTTCGGTAATATAATAGTAGTTTTAAGGCTATCTTTTAGCAATTCAATAATCTCTTCGCTTGAGATGACTATTTCTTTTGGAAGAGTATTTATTTCATAATATTGCATTAATAAATCAGCAATAAACTCATTAATTTCACCTACTATTTCATAAAAGAACTTCTTTTTTGCAATTAATAAACCATTACGGTAAATTAATATAATTAAAGATAGATAGTTCTCATAAGTATAAAATCCAATAAAATCACGATTTATTCGATCGATAAATTCAACATTTTGTTTCTCATTTATATATAAAATAGAATCAAGTTGTTCTTTATATAGCTTAGCATTTTCAAAATCTAATTCATCTGAACATTTTTCGATTTTCTTTTTTAGTTCTTTAATAACTTCTTCATTATTTCCTCTTAAAAAAGATTCAATCGATTTAATTATTTTATCATATTCTTCTTTTGAAACTTTATTTATACAAGGAGCGATACATTGACCTAAATGATAATATAAACAAGGAGATTTTTTTACGCTTGAACATTTTCTTAAAGGATAAATCGAATTAATAATACTAATTACTTGATAAGCGCTACTTGAAGAAGGATATGGCCCATAAAAATCAGATTTTTTATTTTTAATATTTCGAGCAATAGAAATATAAGGGTCTTTAATACCTTTATGAAGTTCGATATAAGGATAATGCTTATCATCCATTAAAAGAATATTATATTTTGGATGAATTTTTTGAATAAGATTCATCTCTAAAATTAAAGCTTCTTTTTCAGTATCAGTTAAGATTGTTTCAAAATGATCAACATGAGAAACCATCGCTGCTGTTTTTCCTACTTGTGGACGAAGAAAATATTGAGAAACTCTTTTCTTTAAATTTTTAGCTTTGCCAACATAAATTATGTTGTTATCTTTATCAAACATTTGATAACAACCCGGAGAAGTTGATAATAATTCGATTTGTTTTTTAATTACGTCATTCATCTTATTTAAGTTTTATACTTGTAGCTCCTCCGCCACCATTACTTTCGTCGCAAAGAGTAAAAGATTCAACATGAGGATTTTTCTTTAAAGCTTCCCATAAAGCCATTCTAAGTCTTCCGCTTCCAAAACCATGGATAACTCTACAACTTGTTTTATTATTTATCAAACAATCGGAAATATATTTTTCCATCATTTCTACGCCTTCATAAGAATGATAACCAATTAAATTAATCGAAGACGGGACATCAACACTCTTTAAAATTTTATTATCAACATTAGTTGTTTTTTCAACTTTAGATTGAGGTTTAGGTAATTTTTTTAATGTATCTAAATTTGTATTAATAGTAAAACCATCTTCGTTAATTACCGATATTTTATTTCCTTTAACATTTGAAACAGTTCCTTTTGTTTCAAGACCTTTGATTAAAACATAATCGCCAATTGATATTGTCGGATCAATTTCTTCGTCAATTGATATTTTTGCAAGTTTTTCCATCGCTTTTTTAGCATTTTTCGAATTCAAGAACTCCTTATAAATATCATTAATTTCTTTATATTTTTCATCCAAATAACGATCAAATTCTTCACTCTTATTTTGATTAAGTTTTTCTATTCTTAAGGAAATCTTATTTTTTTCTTGATCGATTTTGGATTGTTCTTTTGAAAGTTTTTTCTCAAAAGTTTTTAATCTCTCCTCTTTAAATTCAAGTTGTCTTTCTTTTTCTTCAATTACTTCTATCCTTCGATCTTCTTTTGATAAATAGTTTTTCTCATATATTTTTTTAGCATCATCAACAATAGTTGAAGAAATGCCATATTTATTAGCGATTAAAAAACCAAAAGATTTACCACTAACTCCTAAAAGCATCTTATAAGTAGGGCGAATCTTTTTTTCATCGAATAAGAAACTAGCACTTAAAACATGTTCATTTTCAAGTCCGAACTTTTTAAGTAATTGATAATGGGAAGAAACTCCACTAATTGAACCTTTTTCTATTAAATATTTAGAAATAGCAATCGATAAAGCTTCTCCTTCTTTTGGATCTGTTCCATTACAAAGTTCATCAAAAATTACTAAATCTTTATTAGTAACATTTTTTAAGATATAAGAAATGTTACTAATTTGTGAAGAGAATGTTGATAAGTTCGATTCAATTGATTGGTTATCACCAATATCTAAATAAATATTATTAAATAGTGGGATTTCGCTACCTTCTTCAACAGTTAAAGGTAGAGCAAGTTTAGTTAAATAAGCTAAAGTAGCAAGTGTTTTTAAAGCAATTGTTTTACCACCAGCATTTGGTCCGCTTATCAAAAGGAAAGTTTTATCTTCACCAAAAATAAAATCATTTGCTACTACTATATTTTGATCTAAAAGAGGATGTCTTGCTTTAATTAATTCAACTTTGTTTGAATTAGAAATATGAGGAATTGAAGCGTTAAAATTCTTCATATATTTATATTTAGCACTTAAATAATCAAGTTCGCATATAACTTCGTTATTATTAATTAAATTAGAAGAATCAAACATTATTTCACTTCTAAAAGAATCTAAAATTTTTGAAATTTCATCTCTTTCTTTAAGCTCTAAAACATTTCTTTTATTTTCTAGTTCAGCAATTTCATAAGGTTCAATAAATGTTGTTGCTCCACTATCTGATATATCTTGAACTACGCCTAAAATAGTATTTTTTAAACTTGAAGAAATTGGAATAGAATAATGGCCATTACGAATAACATAATTATCACCATTAATTTTATCTTTATTAGAATTAATAATCTTTGTTAATCGAGAATGTATTTCTTTATCGATACTTCTTAATTCTCTTCTTATTTCATACAATTCTTTTGAAGCTTGGTCAAGTATTTCCCCATCATTCGAAATAGATGAAATAATTTTCGAATATAATTTAGTATTTGGTCTTAGTGATGTTATTAAGTTAGGTATTAGCTTTAGATTTAAACTAGTTATATCATTTTTAGAAAAATATGTAATTAAATCTAAAGTAGAGGTAATTTCATCTTTTAATTCATTAAGTTTATTTCCGTCCATTAAAGAACCTTTTTTTAAAGATTCTATTTCTTTATACATATCTAATTTAGAATAGATATGTAGTTCATTAAAATTTTCGATGATTTTATATATTTCATCTAGTTTTGTATATTCTTTTATAATATATTTTTTATCATTAGATACTTGTTTGTTTAAAAGTATATTAAGACCAAGATTTGTCTTAATATACTTAGAGAACATATCTAAGATTTTGTTAATTTCTAATATATCTTTAACTTTTTTCATATTAATTTAGTAGTTTCTAGTTTATAGACTTTAATAATTATAATATAGATAAGGTTTAAAAAATAGTTAAATTAACATTGATTTTCTAAGTATCAAAATAGCAAAAAATAGGATAACTATCGAAAAAAATAAACAAAAATAAAATTATGTGTTATACTAAAAGAGTGTTAAGTGTAAAAGTAAGCAAAGATAATCTTTTAAGGTTAAAAGAAGATTTTAAAGATTACATAATCGAAGAAAATGTTGGTTATATCCTTTTTGTTGCTAAGAAAGATGGATATATGATTACTGCTTACGATAATAAGAATAAAAATTATAATAAAGTAACTTTTCAAGGACCAGATCCTTTAAAAATTGCTTCTATTTATAGCGATGATGTTAATTCTATTCCAAAAAAGAAAAAAATTTCAAAGGAATCTCCTATTTATATCGACGTTGATTTTCAAATAGGTAGCGATGAAGTTGGTACTGGTGATTTTTTAGGTCCAATCGTCGTCTGTGCGGCTTATGTTGATGAAGAAACGATGAAAATTATCGAAGAATATCATATTTCTGATTCTAAAAAGTTAAGTGATAAACAAATATTAAACTTTGTACCATTAATTCTAAAGAAAGTATATTATGAAGCTAAAGTTTTAACTAACGAGAAGTTTAATAATGCTACTTCTAAAGGTTTTAATTTAAATAAAGTTAAGGCAATTTTACATAACTATTGTTTGCTTAAACTTCATGCTCGTTTCCCTTATGTTCATAACGTTTATGTCGATCAATTTTGTACATGTGATAAATATTATTCTTATTTAGAAGGAATGAGTAAAGTTCAACGTAATATAGTTTTTAGAGAAAAAGGGGAGACTTATTTTC
Organism: uncultured Bacilli bacterium; assembly: GCA_944350425.1. Lineage (GTDB taxonomy): Bacteria > Bacillota_I > Bacilli_A > RFN20 > CAG-826 > Onthovivens. The sequence goes on along the minus strand of CALVOX010000001.1, from coordinate 87,612 downwards.
CTAGCGTTGCTTTAGCTTCTTGTATTGCTAGATATTTATTCTTGCAAGAAATAGATGCTTTAAATCATAAATATAACGTTAATATTCCTTTAGGAGCTAGTGGAAAAGTCAATATCTTTTCAAGAGCTTTCATTCATAAATTTGGGATTGAAGAATTTAATAAAATAGCTAAGAAATCATTTGCAAACTATAACGATGTATTAGATATGTTAAATCCAAGTTTAGTTTAATTTATCTAATACTTCATTAAAATAAGAAGGAAGTGGGCAAGTAAAGCTCATTTCTTTTTTTAATATTGGATGAAAAAAAGTTAAACGATAAGCATGTAAAAGTTGACCATTATCGTAAATTTGATTACTTCCTTTATATAAAGTATCTCCGACAATTGGATGTTTTATATAAGACATATGAACTCTAATTTGGTGAGTTCTACCAGTTTCTAAAGTACAATCAATTAAAGTATATTTTTGATATCTTTTTAATACTTTAAAATGGGTAACTGCTTCTTTTCCGTTTTTAGGATCAATCGCCATTTTAAGTCTATTATCTTTATCTCGACCAATTTTACCAATTATTTTTCCATTATCTTCTAAAATAACTCCATCAACTAAAGCGATATATTCTCGATGCATTGAATGAGTTTTTAATTGTTTAGCAATTTCATTATGAACATAATCGTTTTTACAAATTAAAAGTAATCCCGATGTATCTTTATCAATTCGATGTACTATTCCAACTCTATGAAGACCATTAATCGTCGATAGTTCAATCTTATTAAAAATTAAAGCATTAACGAGTGTATCATTTTCATGCCCGCTTCCTGGATGAACAACTAATCCTTTCGGTTTATTAATAACAAGTAAATCATCATCTTGATAAATAATATCTAATTTAAATTCATATGGTTTTAAATTTAAATTAGTATCTTTTTCTTCGTATTCATATGTTATTAAATCACCTTCTTTTACTTTATAAGAAGGTGATTTAATTTCATTATTAACTAAACAATGCTTATTTTTAATTAAAAATGAAAAATATTCTCTTGAATGAGATGTATCTTTTAAAGCTAAAACTTTATCTAAACGTAAAGTCTCTATATCTTTAGTTACTAGAATCTCTTTCATTTTCGTTTACTTTATCGTTACTACTACTATTATTATTTTGGTTAGTTAAATTATTAGTTTTAACACTTTCTAATTCTTTTTTCGATTTATCATCACCTTTAAACATTTCGATAATTAAAGTAACAAGTACCAATAATACTCCAATTACTACAAAAGAATCTGCAATATTAAATACACCAAAATTAGGAATTAAAGGAGAAATATCGATAAAATCAATAACACCACAAGGTATTCCCCAATAGAATGTTCTATCGATTAAATTGCCTAAATTACCACCATAAATAAATATTAAAGCAATAAAATACATTATATGAATAAATGTTAATTTATCTTTATTTACAAATTTATGTTTATTTAAAAAATATAAAAGAATTAAAGGTAAAAAGATAAATACAGCCCAAGAAATAATTATAAAAACAATTCTCATTCCAAGAGTATTTCCACCCATTCCAAAAGCCGCACCATTATTTGTTAAAAGGGTAAAATTTAATAATCCAGGAATTATAGTTACACTTTGTCCATATTGACTAGGAAGATCATCTCCTGGAACTAGAGTCGAATTTAATGGACCAAGTAAAGAATAAGCAGCCCATTTACTTATTTGATCAACAATACAAATAAGTAAGGAAAATACTATAAAGAAGATTACTAATTTATAATATCTTTTAATTATTTCTTTAAAGCCTTCAAACATCTTGGACATATATAATCTCCATCTACTAAAGTTAAATCTTTTTCATCATAATAATTCCAACATCTCTTACATTTTTCGCCATGGACATGGCTAACTTTAACATAAGATACTTTACCTTTATTTTCAGTTAGTGATTCATCATATTTAACTTCAGATACAATAAAGAAACGTTTTTGTTCATCATTTGATAACTTATCAAATAATTCTTTCATTTCTTTATCAAATATATTTAATGTAACACTAGCTTCTTGGTTAGATTTAATTTCACCTTCATTTCTTTTAACTTCTGCTACTTTTAAAACTTCATTTCTTAAAACTAAAAGTTTATCAAAGTTAACTAAATAAGATTCATCATATTCATGAGTTTCTTTAACCATTTGATAAAGCATTACATTATCAAACTTTTTAAATGGATAGTTTTGATTTACTTCTTCCATTGTAAATGGAAGAATAGGATTTAACATAATCATTAAATCTTCAGTAATCTCTTTTAATACTTTTACTACTTGTTTTCTTCTTAATGAATCTAAACCTTCACAATACAAAATATCTTTTGTAATATCTAAATAGAAAGAAGATAGATCACTAGACATGAAGCTAATGACTTTAGTAACAGCATTAATAAAGTCGTATTCATTCATTGCTTCTAGATATGAATTTTTAACACTTTCAAATTTAGCTAAGATACACTTATCAATATATTCATTAATTTCTATTTCTTCATTTTCATTAAATGAAGAAATATTTCCTAGTAAGAATTTAAAAGTATTTCTTATTTTACGATATTGTTCACTTATTGTTTTTATAATACTTTCAGAAATTCTAACATCTTGTTGATAATCAACTAATGATGCCCAAAGTCTAAGAGTATCGCTACCATAAATATTGATAATCTTTAATGGATCAATACCATTTCCTTTAGATTTAGACATTTTTTCCCATTTTTCATCCATTACGAAGCCATGAGAAACACATGTTTTAAATGGAGCAACGTCATTAATTGCTACACTTAAAATTAATGACGAGTTAAACCAACCTCTATATTGATCACTACCTTCTAAATATAAATCTGCCGGATATTTAAGTCCTCTTTCTTTTAAAACCCCGTTCCAAGAAGAACCTGAATCAAACCAAACATCCATAATATCTTTTTCTTTCTTAAAGATGCCATTTGGCGAATGAGGATTACTATATCCTTCAGGTAAAAGTTCTTTTTCATCTAATTCATACCAAACGTTAGAACCTTTTTCTCTTATTAATTTTTCAATATGATCAAATACTTTTTCATCAATAATAGGTGTTTCGTCTTCACAATAAATAATAGGAATTGGGACACCCCAAACTCTTTGTCTGGAAATACACCAATCTGCTCTATCTTTAATCATATTGACCATTCTAGTTTCACCCCATTTAGGTGACCAATTAATTTTATGAACAAGATCGATTAATTCATCTCTAATTGGTTCAATTGAACAGAACCATTGTTTTGTAGCTCTAAAAATGACAGGTTTATGTGTTCTCCAATCGTGAGGATAAGAGTGGACAATATCTTCTTCTTTTAAAAGATGATGATTTTCTTCTAAGATTTTTAAAACTTCTTCATTTGCATCTTCATAGAAAAGTCCTGCAAGTCTAGGACCACAATCTTCCATCATCTTACCATGTTCATCTACTGGACAATATGGTTTAATACCATATTTTAAGCAGACTAAATAGTCATCCATACCATGACCTGGAGCAATATGAACTAAACCTGAACCAGTTTCGCTAGTAACATAATCTCCTAAAATAAGAAGAGACTCTCTATCATAGAAAGGATGATTTGTAGTGATACCTTCTAAATCTTTACCCTTAATTTCTTTAATTAATTCACACTTAGTAAGTCCTAAAGTTTCAGATAATTTATCTTTAAGTTCACTTAAAAATACTAGTTTACCTAAATTTGTTTCAAATAAACCATATATAAATTCAGGATTAGCACAAATTGCAAGGTTAGCAGGCAAAGTCCATGGGGTTGTTGTCCAAATAATAAATTTAGAATCATTTGGAACAATACCTTTTCCATCTTTAGTATCGAAACTTACAAAGATTGTTTTTGCTTTAACATCAGCATATTCAATTTCAGCTTCAGCTAAAGCACTTTCACTTGATGGAGACCAATAAACAGGTTTAAGTCCTTTATAAATTAAACCTTTTAAAGCCATTGTAGCAAAAACATGGATTTCATTTGCTTCAAATTCTTTATGTAATGTCAAATAAGGGTGATCATAATCGCCTAAACAACCAAGTCTTTTAATATCGGATTTTTGTTTTTCAACTTGACTAAAAGCATATTGTTCACAGATTTTTCTAAACTCAACAATTGGAGTTCTTTTTCTATCAACTCCACTTTTAGTAACCATATTTTCAATTGGAAGACCATGAGTATCCCGACCAAAAATAAATGGGGTATTATATCCTTCCATATTTTTAAATCTAACGACAAAATCTTTTAAAAGTCGGTTTAACATATGCCCACAGTGCATCGCACCATTAGCATATGGAGGACCATCGTGAAGCATAAATGATAAGTCTTTACCCTCATTCATTTTATGATAAATATCTTCTTTATCCCATTTTTCAAGATATTTTGGTTCTTTTTGATTTAAATTGCCTCTCATTTCAAAATTAGTTTTAGGCATTAATAAACTTGATTTTAGATCCATGTTCTTCTCCTTATTTAATAAATAAAAATCCTTAGAAAAATAATTTTCTAAGGACGAATATACTATATTTTATCCGCGGTACCACCTTAGTTTATATTCTTATTTTGAAAAATAAGAATATACACTTATTTTGTATATATAAAAATGATAATTTAAAAGTGATACCTTTAAGGATTTTCTAGTAACTTCCACCAAAAATGTTACTTTCTCTAGTTAGAAAACTTTTCTTAAAGACGTGTCTTTTAACAAGAAAAATAATACCTTATTTTACTTTAGAAGTAAACTTAATCTTAAGTGTAAATATATCGATAACAACCTTCTTTAATATATATTCAGTTTGCAAGAATAAATAATTCTAAGAATTCTCTTTTTTAATTCCTTTAAGAAGATCAATTTTTCTCCACGAACCTTTTTTCCAACGGATATAAAAACCGATTCCTCTTATACATTCATCAAGCATAGCACCTATAAAAGCACCGTAGATTCCTAAATTAAAAACTAAACATAATAGGGCCGACACTCCAACAGTAAATAACCATGAAGTCACTATTGAACTACATACTGGGAAAGCTATATCACCTGCAGTTTCTAATCCTTTTACGTAAATTAAATTTGTCGCTCTTCCTTGTTCTAAAATAACATTAATTGATAAGCATAAAACTGCTGTAAGACCACAATAAGAGGTATCTACACCATTAACATTAATTTCTGGATCATTTACCGCACTACTCATTAAACCCATAAACGTAGGATAAGCAATAGCTAGTACAATTAAAGAAAGAATAAAAGATACAATTCTTGCCATTTTTCCTGTATCTGTAACAAGTTTATAAGCTTCATCTTTATTTTCTTTGCCTAAAGCCATACCTTCAATAACTTGCATTGCAATACCCGAACCACTAGCAAATAAATAAATTATTGAAGTGAAAGTCATAATGTATGTTCTTAGATTTTGATCTAAAACACTACAAGATGCATTAACAATAATTGTTAAGACAAATTGTGAAAGATTATAAGAAAGAGTTTCTCCTGCAGTTGGAAGTCCAATTTTTAATTGTTTTGTTAAGAAATTTATTGGAAATGGTTGTAATTTTTTTAAACTAATTTTTGTCTTAACTTTAACTCTAAAAAAGATATATGAGACAATGCAGGATATAATTCTTGAAAGTAATGTGGCAAAACCTACTCCAATCAATTTTTGTTCAAGAGTTAATGTATTAATTCCCCGTAAAACAATAACACATGCGAGAATATTAACACCGTTAGTAACTAATGAAATAATTGTTGGCTCAACCATTCTTTTATTAGCTCTTAAAAATGAAGAATAGGCTTGATTTATTGAATAAAATATTAAGGATGGAGCAGTTATATATAAGTAAAGTTTCGCAAAATGTATAATTGATGAATCAACTTGCATTATATTAAAGATGAAAGGTGAAATTAAAAACAAAATTAAAGCAACAATAATTCCAATTATTAGATTTAAAAATAAGGTTAAAGGATATATTTTCTTAATGCCATTTTCGTCTTGAGAGCCCCTCAGTTGGGTTATTAAGATTAAGGATGATGTAGATAAAACTGAGAAACTAACAATAAAAATATTAGAAATTTGATTTACTTGTCCTATTGCATTTGTGGCAACAGGAAAACCTGCAAACATAAATTGATTAACATAATTTATGCCAACATTTAGTAGTAATTCTATGAAAACAGGAATTGCCAATTTTATCGTTTCTTTGTTTCTTCTAAATAAACTTAATATACCTAAAGTTTTGGAATTCATGACTGAAATTTTATACCTTTTAGTATTGAATACAAGAACAAAAATAGGATGATTTTATAAATGAAACTAATTCATCAAATAAATTATATGAGACATATTTTTAACAAGTTTTTTAATTATTCGCCAAAATTGTCAGGATAACTGATGTTTATTAATTCAGTACCTACAAAGGCCATTTTTCTAAAGTCTTCTGGATTTTGACGAATTATATAATCAATGTAATTCCCAAAAGCTAAAGCTAATGAGTAGTATCCTAATGGAGATGGATGAAATCCCATGGCAATTTTTTTATTGCTTCTTCATCATATTTGAATAAATATTGGGTAAAATCTAATAAATATGTGAAAGAATAAAGTTTAACGACTATTTCATTTCTTCGCTAACATATTTAACTACTCTTGTTCTTTCTTCACTCATTTCGTCAATTTGTATTGAAGTTAAAAAGATTCTTGCATCCTTTTCTAAAGATTTTAGTTTTGAAATAACTTTTCCCATATATCCAAAATAAGTGTCAGGATTTTTAGATGGATCAAGTAAGTTAATGTCGCTTACGCTTCTACTTTTTGATTGTATACAAATAAATCATTATTTCCTAAGAAAATAATGTAAGCTGGGCATTTTACGCAAAAATTATTTTTGTCTGCCCGTGTTTCGTAAAACTCTTTAAATATCATCCCGCCTCTAGAAAAATTTAGATATTCAGCGCCGGTTAATCTACTTAAAATGCTAGGCCAAGAATATTCATACATATCGTTATAGACAATATTTCCTTTTTCATCAGTAGATTCAAATTCACCACTAGATAAAGAATCACCTATAACACTAACTTTTCTAAGAAGAGAAGCAAAGCCACATGTTTCTTTATTTTATCAAGTGGTTTTCGTTAAGTTCAATTTCATATATTTTTTATAACAAGATTACTTTCTAATTAAATAAAAACTTCTTTATTTCTAATAAAGAAGTTTAGAAAATATAAGAAATAATAATTTAAGAATAATTATTTATTAGTTATTGATTTTTCTAATAAATGATACTGAAGGAATAACTTCACCATATTTATATGAAAATGAAGAAACTCCAATTAATTCAACATTATCCTTATTTTCATTTCTTGTATATTCGTAATCATTGTTATCAAATAAGAATTTTTTAAAATTAGACATATCTTTTTACCTCCTATGAGTGGTTTCGTTCAAAAGTTAAATTTCTTTTGAATGATTTTATTTTACAGTAGAAATAAAAAGATAATAAATTTTAGGGCCTCAATTAGATAGAAAATAGAAATATTTTCATTAAATTTTCATAAAAAAATATTGATGATTATCGTATTTTTTAGGAATTTTATAAAAAATTAATGAAAGTGCTTACAGGTTATATAAATCATAGTGTTTCTTTTTTATTTAAAGAAACATTATATGTAACATTTATGGTATTAACTACTTTTTCTTTAGTTTCGATTATTTGCCCATCATAATAATAGTCTTTTAACATACCTTCTTTTGTTAAAGTATAATCAGTATTAAAAATTACGCCTTCATAAGTCATATCATTTAGTAAATGATAACGTAATAATCCATCTTCATTAATCGAAAAGTTAATATGCCATTTTTCAGCGCTTATCTTAACTAAATCACCATAATAAAGACCGCCACGGTAATAATCATAAGTTTTATCTTTATAAAAGAATGAAGTTATTGAATCATTAATTGTTGTCTTACTAACATCGAGTTCTTTAATTACTCCATCGGTTTTATCATAACCTACTTCTTCATTTTCATTAGAAATATATTGAAGTACTTCTTTTTCTTTTATTCCGTCATCTTGAATTAAACTGCCTTCATAAGTACGGTATAAATATAAATATGGATAATCAGAGTCATTATTGTCAAATTCAAAGTAGCAATAGGCTTTACCTTTTTCTTTACCATCAGCATCATATTCGATATTTTCATATATTAAGGATGCAGAGTGAATATTTTTTTCAGCTAAAGTAATGGAGAAACCATTTATATAATCTTTAACAGGACCATCAGGAATTTTAGAAGTACATGAAGCTAATGAAAATATAGTAAGTAATGAAAATATAGCTGTCGATATTTTTCTTTTAAGTATCATAGTTGTTAATATTAAATTTAATCAATAAGGTTGATACAATTTGTATCAACCTTATTATACATAATTTTAATAAATTAATTATTTATTAATTATATGAATATTCAGAATATCCATATACTGTTTGACTATCAGGATCAGAGCCAACATTAATTGTTTCAAATTTTTCGCTAATTAGATAGCCATTTGAATCATACGCGATATAGGCATTCCATTTAGCACTTATTTCCATTCCGAATCTAGAAATAATTAATCTTTTATTAATGCCGAAAGTCCTAAAAACCAATCCATCATCGCTTGTATCATAGCAATAAACAGTATCAATAGAATCTGATGTAACAAATTTATTGACTATTGTTTGATATTGCGTTTCAAGATTTTCCGATTCTAATTTTAAAGGAAGACTTAAATAGTAAGATGTTTTATCGTTACTAAACTGAACGTTATTACCTTGGGCATCAAAGTCTCCTTCTAATCCTCTGCAATTAAAGTAACCTTCATATGAATAGGTCGTATAACTTAAATCAGAGAACGAAGAAACTTTAGAAGAAATTTCATCATAACTTAAGTAGCCTTTAGGTGCTCCACAAGAAGTTAGAATTCCTAATAATGAACCAAGGGCAAACATTTTTATTTTGTGTTTCATCGTTTTTACCTCCTAGACTTATTAATAAATTCTAAGATTCATTGATTTTTCAGTAATGTGGGTATCAATTAAGTCAAATGTTAAATGAATTTCTGTTCCTTTGGCAATTTCTTTATCATTTAAGACATAGAATTCGTGTTCGCTGCCGTCTTCTTCTTTAACATTACAAATAACAAATTTTTTATCACCATAGTCTAAGAAAGATTCAACAGTAGCCTTTAATCCTTCATCGCTAACACGAATCTTATCATTAGGAATTTCAATGATGAAGTCTTTAACAAATACTTTAGTTCCTAAACCTTGAATCATCTTATTAGAAATTGTGTCCGGCGATTGATATAAGTGACCGTTAATTTTAAGGAAGAAGATTTGTTTAGCTTTTGCTAAATCTACTTTCTTTTGTTTTGTGAGTCGAGAAAGTTCCTCATTTCTTTCTTTATTCAATACCTCAATGATGTTGTACTCGTCTTTAAGTGCTTTAACAGTTGTTTTATAGTTGTTTTTAAGTATTTTTTTGTCTCTCTTATAAGGAGCTTTAATTTCGTTAAGAGCAGTTTCAAAGTTTAAAGCTTCGCCATCTATAGCCTTATTGATAAGATTTTCTCTTTCCTTAGGGAAATTTTCTTTAAAATCTTGATGTTCGGTTTTACGTTTATGATAAACATCTTTATCTTTGTTAACTTTTAAGAATTTCTTGTAAGATTCATTTTCTTCACGTTTAATTCTTTCTTGCTCTTCTTTAACTTTTAAAACGACTTGTTTCTTATTAACTTTATGTTCTTTTTTAACTTCAGCAATGTTCTTTTTATAATTTGCATCAAGTTCTTTAAGTTTAGCATTTGTTTCTTGAGTTAATTCGGCAATCTTCTTATTATTAACTTCTTTAATTGCTGCTAAATCTTTTGAAGAATTTTCTTTAATTAAAGCATCATATTTTGCATTAACTTCTTTAATTTTTTCATCAAAAGACTTGTTAACTTCTTCGATTCTTGAATTTAATATTGGATTGTATTTGTTCTTTTCATTAGTATTTGCTGTAACAAAGTTTACAAATGTTGAGGAAATTTCATTATATTTCTTCAAAGTTGAAACTAATACTTCTTCTCCATCTTTGATAGTAATTTGAGTTATGTCAATATTAAGTTTAACTTCATCTCCAACTTTAACATCATCTCCAACGAGCAAGAATAAGACTCTTTCATTCAATTTTAAGTAAGCAAGTTTTTTATCTTCGACTTGCTCAATTTTAATTACTTTAGCATTAACTTTTCCGTTTTGATCAATGCTTAAAGCGTTAATTGGTAAATAAAGTTGTCCATCTCCTTCTTTAACTTCAACTACTTTTGGTAAAGTTAATGTATTTCCATCAAAAGTTAATTCATGTCCGTTAATTTTACAAGATATAACGTTTAATGTAGGTATGCGCGGAACGATTGATACTTCACTATTAATATCAAAGAAGTGTGCTTTTTCTAAGTTAAGTTTAGCCTTTACAACGTCTCCAATGTTTAAACCATTTGAATTTAAAGCTTTAATAATAATTCTTGTTGATGTTTCTTTAAAGCCATCGCCATTCATATTAATATCGCCATAAATTAATGTTTCATTACCAAGTTCTTCGAAATGGGAAATTTTGACATTGAAGTTATCTTCTGGATTAACTTGATCTCCAGGTCCAAGCAATGAAATATCTTCACATCTAATACCAAACCAGACTTTATGCTTTCCGTCAAGATAATAAGGTTGGACCTTAATTAATTCATTAGCATCAACCATGAGTTTATTATCAGACCATTCAAAATTAATTTCTACTTGGTCACCTTTTCTAAGCAATGTAGCTTGGAAGAAATTCATTTGAGGTGTTCCAATAAAACCAGCAACGAACTTGTTTTGTGGATAATCATATAAATTCTTTGGTGAGTCAATTTGTTGAATTTCACCAAGTTTCATAACAACTACTCTTGTTCCAAGAGTCATAGCTTCTACTTGGTCGTGAGTGACGTAAATAAATGTAGTTTGTAAATCTTGATGAAGTTTTGCAATTTCACTTCTCATTTGTGCTCTAAGTTTAGCATCAAGGTTTGAAAGTGGTTCATCAAGTAACATGACTTTAGGATTTCTTAAGATAGCTCTACCTAAAGCGACTCTTTGTCTTTGCCCACCAGACATTGCTCTAGGTTTTCTATCTAAATAATCTGTTAAACCCAAGATATTTGCAGCCCATAAGACTCTTTCATGAATTTCTTCAGTTGGAACGTGTCTAAGTTGTAAACCGAATGCCATATTTTCATAAACAGTCATGTGTGGATAAAGTGCATAGTTTTGGAAAACCATTGCAATATCTCTATCTTTTGGTTCAACATCATTAACAATTCTATCGTCAATATAAAGTTCGCCAGCGCTAATATCTTCTAGACCAGCAATCATTCTTAAGGTTGTTGATTTGCCACATCCCGAAGGCCCAACGAAAACAATGAATTCTTTATCTTTAATGTCCATTGTAAAATCAGAGACAGCTTTAACACCATTAGGATAAACTTTATAGATGTGGTCTAATTTAATGTTTGCCATTTTTTAATCCTCCATTAGGTATTTATTTGAATATCGCTATTGAATAAGGTGGAAGAATTATAGTTCCATCGTTTAATTCACCGATATATTTAGAGTTATCGACAATTAATTGTCCGACAATTTCTTTATCACTTATATCGCTAGATGTAAGAATGATGTTATCTCTTTCTTTAAAATTAATAGCGATATTTATTTCTTCGTCAAGGTAAGACTTAGTAATTATTAATAGCCCTCTATCTTTATCGAATTCTGCTAAAGATATTTCACCTCTAGCTATTGATTTAAATTTATTTCTCAAATAATTAGCTTTTTTATAATAATTAAGGATAGAATTAGAGTTTTCCAGATTTTCTTTTACAGTTCCGTAAGGATAAACTTCTGCTGTTATACCTGTTAATTGAACTGTATCGTATTTCTCATCATCTTCACCCCATCTTATTGAAGTTCTTACGTTTTGATCTGGTGGAATAGTTCCGCCCATTCCAACTTCATCACCATAATATGTAAATGTTGTTCCATTAGACATTGAAAGTAATCCATAATAGAATTTTGTTTTTTCAATTGAATTAACCCTAACATATCTAGACATATCATGATTATCTAGAAATGGGGCTGGAATACCATTTGATGAAGTATCTATAAGGTCTAGTAAGCCTTCATAATATGAATTTGCAAGTTTGCCATCTAAATTTGTTGAGTTTAGATAAAATCCATTAGGATTTGATGTCGATCCATCGAAATAGAAGAAAGAATCTATTCCCGATTCGTAGTATTGTTTTATCACTTGATCACTAGTCCAAGCTTCGCCTACGATATAAGCGTTTTCGTCAAGCGATTTTACATAAGAATTAAACCAATTAAGAAATTCAACATTTTTTGATGTGTTATTTATAAAATAATATAAAACTGCGTCGAGTCTAAAACCGTCAATTCCTATATCTATGTAGTATTTAACAATTGATTCAATATCTTCTTTTACATATTGTGAATCTAAATTCAATTCAGGCATTGAGCTAGAGAAATTACCTTCGTAATAAAAGTTATAAATTGGGTGTTTATATAGTGTTTTTCCCTTTGCATCAGGATCATCCTGTCCTTCGAAAAATGAATAATAATCGTAATATCTAAGTTCATCTTCGTTTAATGTTTCGCCTTTTATATATTTATTGTAAGCTTCGCTTGCTAGTTTAAATTCTTCAGTGTATAAAGACGAATGGTTAAGTACAAGATCTAGAATAACATTAATCCCTTTATCATGTGCTATTGATACTAGATTTTTTAAATCGTCAATTGTTCCATAGTCCGGATCAATTTCATAATAATTATCTACATCATATTTATGATAAGATTGCGAAGGATTTATTGGCATTAACCATATTCCTGTATATTCCAAATCTTCTATATAATCTAATTTTTCTATTATACCATTTAAGTCGCCTATTCCATCTCCATCAGAATCTGCGAAAGATCTTACAAAGATTTCATAATAATTGCGATAGTTATCATCAATAGGCGTTACATCATCAATGTTTTCTTCTATTCTGTAGCCATATGTTTCATCATAAGGATTTGCTGGTGTACAAGATGCAATTGATAATAGAGACAAAAGTGAGGTTATAATTAATAATTTACTTTTTTTCATTTTTTTAACCCTTAACAGCTCCTCCTGTTACACCTTCAACATAATATTTTTGTAACCAGAAGAATAAAGCCATAATTCCAATAGAGACAAATACACCTCCAGCGCAGAATTGAGGGAAGTATTTAATATCATTACCTTTCGTCATCATTTGTTGCAAACCAACAGCAACATTGAATAGTTCTTGTTTTCCTTGCGCAATATATGATGCCATCATATAGTCACCCCATGGAGCAGTGAAACTCATAAGAACTGTGTAAACAACGATTGGTTTTGCTAAAGGTAAAATAACTTTCCAGAATACTGTATTTTTGTTTGCACCATCAATCATTGCAGCTTCATCTAATGACTTTGGAATTGTGTCAAAGAAACCTTTAGCAACGTAGTATCCCATTCCAGAACCTGCAACATAAATAACGATGAGACCAAATATTGAAGCTGATAAACCTATCATTTGTAATAAGAAATATGTAACAATCATTCCTAAGAAAGATGGGAACATACCGATTACAAGAATAAATTTCATATATGCTTGTCTTGATCTAAATCTTAATCTTGAGAATGCATAAGCAGTCATTAAAGTAAAAACTGTTTGTAGTATTGCGGTAATAATAGCAATAAGTAGTGTATTTAAATACCATCTACCAAATGGATAAGATATATCCGTAAATAAATTAATATAGTTATCAAATGTCCAAGCAGCTGGAATAAAGTTTGAAGGTGAATAACTTTGAGCAAATGATTGAAATACCAAATAAACAAATGGTATTAACCATATTATCGAAATGATAACTAAAAGGATGTAAATAAGTGTTTTTGAAGAAATTTCCTTAAATTTCTTACTGTGATAACGTTCGACTTTAGCAGACATTATTGGAAATCCTCCTCATTTTTAACTGAATTACTTCTTCCATAGAAAATAAGCGAGAAGAAAGCAACGATAACGAAGACAACAATTCCGATAACTGATGCTGCGCCATAGTCTTTAAATACTTCGCCCATGGACATTTTATATAACCATGTAATAAGCAAGTCTGATTGTCCAGCTCCGAAAACTTGTGCAGTGATGATTTCACCATTAACACTTGAGAAGATAGGACCACCGCTTGAAAGAAGATAAATAACATTGAAGTTGTTGATATTACCGACGAATTGAGAAATTAAGTATGGCGTAGTAACAAACAACATATATGGAAGTGTAATTTTCATATACATTTTATAAGGGCTTGCACCATCGATCTTTGCAGATTCGTACAAATCATCAGGAATATTCATAAGAATACCGGTGCACATGAGCATTGTATAAGGAATACCAATCCACATGTTAACAAGGATGATTGTAACTTTTACAAGTAAACCATCGGTTAAGAATCTAATATTTTCTGTTATTAAACCAGCATTTTTTAAAATCGCATTAACGACACCTGTATCTGTGTTAAGCATTTTTGACATTAAAAGTAAAGATACGAATTGTGGAACTGCAATCGTTGTAATTAAAATTGTTCTCCACATTTTTTTAAGCTTAATGCCTTTTTTATTGATCATGATAGCAACAATCATTCCTAAAAAATAGTTAGTGAATGTTGCAAAGAAAGCCCAAATAAGTGTCCAAATGAGAATTTGTAAGAAAACCATTGCAAATTGATTTCCATTATTAGTTCCTGTCAAACCTAATAATTGTGAAAAATTTCCTAGTCCTACCCAGTCAAATAATTCTTTAGGATTCATATGATTTGAATTGAAATTAGTAAATGCAACCAACACCATGAAAATTAAAGGAATTACTGTAAAAATAGCTATGCCTAATGTAGGAATAGAAAGCATTACCTTATGATAATCTTTGCCAACTAAACCTTTGACTGTTTGTAGATCAGAAGTTTTTCTTCCAATTTCCTTTGTTCTTTGCAATTCATATGCATCTCTTATATTTGTGTACCAAAGGAAGGCAAGTATTAAAATTACGATTAAGCTTACAACTGAATAAAGCAAAATTTTAAAACTATCATCTTGATACATATAGCCAACAAATGGTGGTGTGTTAGTTTCATATTGTATAGATGAAATATAGCCAAATGATGGCAATTTAGTAAAACTTGGTACTCCGACCAAAATTATAAATATGATTGCGACGATTTCGTATAAAAGGTTCAAAACGCCTCTTATTATTTGATGTCTGGCGATTTGACCCGATCCCATAACAACAAATGAAAGCCTGGTCAAAAAGTCACCTTTAGAAAACCATGACCAAATATTAACAAGGGGAGTGAAAAATTTTTTAAAGAAATTAACTAATTTATTAGGAAGTTTTTTAAAAAATCTTCCAATTCCAAGAGGAATGTTTACAAAGAAGGAACCGAGTTTATAAAAGAATCTTTTTGGTCTAGATAAAGAATAATATTCTAAATTTGACATAATCGCTCCTTTCTTGAACAAGAAACAAGGCAACTAAAAAGTTGCCTTGTTATAGTAATATAAATTATTTAGAGTTAATGATACTGTTATTATAAACTTCACAAGCTTCTTCGATATTATCTAAAGTAACTGTTCCGTCTTTAATTCCACCAAGTAAAACACCTGGAGCATTCCAAGCTTCACCTGGAACTACAGTTTGAGCATGACCCCATTCATTTTGTTTAACTAATGTTTGGACGTTTCCGTTAGAAGTAACTTTGTCTAATGCAGCAACTGTTAAGTTACTTGGAGCTGTTTCTCTTGAGTCGAATCTCTTTTCTTGTGCATCAGCATCAGAAAGATACATTGCTAAGTTATAAGCAGCGGTTAATCTATCTTGATCTGTTCCAGATCTTTGAGGGTTAACGCCAAATAATTTAGCGCCAATAAAGTTACCTAAAGGTTTTGTATCACCGTCTACTGTAACAGTTGGCATAGGAGCACAACCATAGTTATCGCCTAATAAAGCTTTAGCATCACTAATACTCCAAGTTCCGTTTACAGCAATCTTTGTGTTATCAGTTCCAGCTACAATATATTCATCAATCCAATTTGAATCTGTTGCAATACTATAAATAGCTTTAGCTGCTTTTACACCTGCTTCACCATTAAAGTCAGCCTCAATTGTGGAGATTTGACCATCTTCAGTGAATGTTAAATTATAATCAGCACCAAAAGTGAACATAGCACCTTGCCCATAGAAACCTTCTTGTAATTTATAAGCAAATGTTGTACCTGTTTCTGCACATTTAGCCAAAATGCCTTCAACTGATTGAACATCTTCTTCTGTGAATACTGATTTATCATACATTAAGTAGTATGTATTATCACCAGTATATGGGAAACCATATAAATCTTCGTTAAATGTTGCAGCATCAATACCAGTTTGGCTGTTATTTTCTAAAACGAATGTTTCGTAATCGCCTCTTAAAACACCTAAAGCGCCTTTTTGGAATAAGCCTTGTGTTTTATCTGAAGCATATGCATAGACATCTGGTCCGGTTGTCCAGTCAGTAACTTCAGAGTCGACTTTATCTGCACCGTGGTTAACTCTTTCGATATTATAGGTATTTGGGTCACCAATTGATTTACGATACTCTTTAAAGTCCTCGATTAATTCCATGTCAAGTTCGGCTTCATCGCCTGGACCTGAAAGAACAAGATCAATTGTTTTACCTTCTGGTTCTGGGTTAGGATTTGGGTTAGGATTTGGGTTAGGATTTGGATTATCACTTGGAGTACAAGATGCTAAGCCTCCCCCAAGAACCATTGCGCCAGCTGCTAAGATGGCTAAGAATTTAAATTTTTTCATATTTTAATTTTTTCCTCCTTATAAATACGAAAAATAAATTTTTAATTTATATTATTAACTCGATATGAGCTTAATAACCTAAGTAATAGTAATTTTTTAGCAAATAACTAGTTATATATTAGTTATCTATGCCTCTTTGATAATTATCATTCCACCTAAGTAGAATTTCACTTAATTCCTTCTTTTTAGCTTCAAAAGCTTCTTTAGTTATTCTGAAAGACCAGTTGTCGGTAGATAATGTTGAAGGGAAGTTCATTCTTCCTTCTTTACCGATTGCAAATAAGTCTTGAAGAGGAACGATTGCTGCTCTAGATTGAGAAGCAAAATTAAGTTCACATATTTTTAAAGTAAGTTGTTCGTTACTTAAACTTTTAATAAATGGAATCCTAAATTTTTTACATTCATCTTCTAATATCTCGAGCATTAATTCTTTTTGCTCTGGAGTTCTTTCATCAATAAATTGTCTAGTAGTTGGAGAATCATGAGTTGCAGTATATGAGAAATAGTTGTATGGATAATTCGATGGTCTCCAAATGTTAGTCGGATCATCATCATCGAAACATTGTGTTACTATCTTCATACCTGGATAACCACATTTATCAAAGAACTTATAGAAATCATCATCCATCATGCCAAGATCTTCGGCTACGATAGGGTAATTTAATTTATCTTTAAACAAATCAATTCCTGGACCTTTTATCCATTTTCCATTTTTAGCAGTTTTATCTTTAAATGGAATTGAATAATATCCACTAAATCCTCTAAAGTGATCAATTCTAAGATAATCAAATAAATCTAGACAATTAGCAATTCTTTCATTCCACCATTTATAACCAGTTTCTTTATGATATGGCCAATTATATAATGGATTTCCCCATAATTGACCATCAACTGAGAAACAATCTGGTGGGCAACCTGCTACTGCAGTTGGGAATCTATTTTCATCTAATTGGAAGAGACTTGGGAATTTCCATACCTCTAATGAGTCAAACGCTACATAAATAGGTAAGTCGCCCATAATCTTAATCTTTTTAGATTTAGCATATTCTTTTAATTTAGTATATTCATCTAAGAATTCGTATTGAGTCCAGATGTAGAAGAGCATTGTTTCTTTGTTTTCTTTTACTACTTCTTCTTCAAGTAAAGTGTTATATTTACGATACTTAACATCCCACTCATACCAAGGTTTAAGATTTTGTTTCTCTTTTATTGTCATAAATAAAGCAAAATCTTTAAACTTAGGATTTTTTATGATGAAATCTTTAAAATCTTCTTTTCTTGTATCAAATCTTGAAAATGCAAGTTTTAATACTTTAAGACGATTATTGAATAATTTACCATAATCAACTTTTTTAGGATCACTTCCAAAGTCGATATTTTTAATTTCTTCTTCTTTTAATAAACCTTTATCTATTAATGTATCTAAATCAATATAGTAATAATTTAAACCATAATTAGATGGAGATTGATATGGTGAATCACCATAGGAAGTAACGTTTAGGGGCAAAATTTGCCAAATATTGCATTTACTCTTACTTAAGAAATCAATAAATTCATATGCTTCTTTACCAAGATTACCAATTCCATATTTTGAAGGTAATGATGAGATATTTAATAAAATTCCACTCTCTCTTAATTTCATATATAATCCTTAAAAAATTAGCTTATACTTTGTGTAAGCGCTTTCATTATATTTTCAAATTATTGTTAAGTCAAGTATATAAAAGTAAGCCAAAATCGTATTATTTTGATAAAAGTGTAAATTTAAAACGAAATTTTATAGAAATATATTAAAAAATTGCATAAAATTAAAATTATATCGATGGTTATCGTGTTATTTAACTTAATTTACATAATTTATATATGCTTGATATAATCACGATAAAATAAAAAGTGAAAACTATTCTTTGAAATTTTTATAATTTAATCTTTTGTAAGTCTTATTTAAATTAAATAAATATTTTTTTATATTGTCGTTAAAAATATCATGTTGTAAATAACGGTAAGTCCAGTTTAAAGTATCTAAAGTTCCTGGTGTATTAAGTCTAGCTTCTTTACCTAAATATAAAACGTTTGATAATAAAAGAGATACATGATTTGCCTTTGAAGCATAGATAAGTTCATTAAGTTTTAAAGATATATCAAAGTTAGAATATGGACTATTTAGTAAAGGAACATTAAGTTTTTCACATTCACTATTAATTAGATTTACTAATTCTTCTTTTTCTAAAATTGATAAAGCATCTAATTTAGTTTTAATAGTTGTATTATCGTGATTACCTAAATAATAATATGTATTTTCATCTACCATTGATGGATATGTTCTTTGTTCGATATTATCAAATAATGATGGTATTAAAGTTTTAGTTACTTCTAACTTCGAATCTTTAACAAATTTAGTTATTTTAATATCATCATTACCTAAAGCACTAGCAATTAATCTAGGAGATAAATCAGAGATAGAAGAAATAAAATCTAAACCAGGCCCTTTAATCCAAGTGCCTCTTTTAGCACTTTTACTTCTAAAAGGAATCGCATATATTTCATAAAATCCTCTAAAATGGTTTAGTTTTACTTTATCAAATAAACTTAAAGCATCTAAAATTCTACTTCTCCACCATTTGTAGTGATTTAATTTCATATAATCCCAATCATATAAAGGATAACCCCATTTTTGACCTTGAGGTTTAAAATTATCACTAGGATAACCAGCAACATAAGTTACTTGGTATCTTTTATCAACCGTAAAAAGTTCTGGGTTAAAATACATTTCATCAGAATCATATCCTAAAAAATGAGGTAGATCGCCGATTATTTCAATATTTTGTTTTTTTGCATAATCATGTAATTTATTCCATTGCTTCAAAAAGATAAATTGAAGAAAGAATTGATATTCGATTTCTTTTTGGTAATGTCTAATATAATGAGATTTAACTTCTTCATCAAAATAACGATCTTCTAAAGCAAAATCAAACCATGCTTTTGAACCGTTTCTTTCTTTAATTACTTTATATAAACAATAAGAAGATAGATTTGTAGTATTAATAAAATTAATAAATTCTTGATTTGAGGTATCAAATCTTTTAAAAGCTTTTTTAAGAACTTCGTCTTTATATAAAAATAGTTTGTTGAAATCTACTCTTTTAGGATTACTTCCAAAATCAATATTAGTTAAATCTCTTGAAGTTAATAAATTCTCTTCAATTAAAGATTCTATATCAATTAAATAATGATTTAATCCTTTTGAGGTAATTACTTGGAATGGGGAATTTAAATATCCAACATCATAAATTGGAAGTATTTCCCAATAAGAAAAACCTGTTTCTTTTAAAAAATCAATAAATTTAAAGGCTTCTTTACCTAAACTACCTATTCCATATTTTGAAGGCAATTGACTAATATGAAGTAAAATGCCACTTTGCTTATGTTTTTTATATTCTTCTAAATTTAATATATTATAAAAATTTGTGAAATTATTAATGTTAAAATTATAACCGTTATTATAAGTTACATTGATATTTTCATTTGAATATAAATCTTCAATTATTTTCTTATTTACTTTTTCTTTATTCATAATAATACAGTTTATCTAGCTTTTCTTCTTGAAATTAATATTAATTTTATTATTATTATTTTGGTTAAATCAATTTTAACCAAAATTTATATTTTTATAAAATTCTTATAAATATAATAATGACTTTTGACTTAAATTTAAAGGTAAAGGTAAATTTATTTATGAAAACTGAATTAAAAACAAACATTATTTATCAAGTATTTCCAAGAAACTATACTCTTGAAGGAACATTTAATGCTTTAGAAACTAAATTAGATTATATTAAAGAGTTAGGTAGCGATATATTATATCTTCTCCCAATTAATGAAATCGGAAGAGTTGGAAGAAAAGGTTCATTAGGTTCACCTTATTCTATTAAAGATTATTATAAAGTTAATCCAGAATATGGATCTATTGATGATTTTAAATCTTTAATTAATAAAACTCATGAAAAAAACATGAAGATAATGATTGATATTGTCTTTAATCATACTTCTAGAGATTCTGTAATAATGAATGAACATCCAGAACGGATGTATCATGATAAAAATGGTAATTTTGCAAATAAAGCTGGCGATTGGTCAGATGTTTATGATTTAGATTTTAATAACGAAGATTTAATTAACTATTTAGTAGGTGTAATCGAATATTATTGTTCTTTAGGAGTAGATGGATTTAGATTTGATGTCGGTTCATTAATTTATTCTTCTTTTTATAAAAAGTTAAAAGAGATGTTGGATGCAAAATATCCTTCTACTATTTTACTTTGTGAATCGGTTGATTCAGGTTTCATAAGTTATGTTAGATCTATTGGCTTTAACGCTTTAAGTGATGCTGAACTTTATATGTTAGGTTTTGATTTACTTTATCCATATAATAATTTTAATGAACTTAGAACTTATTTAGACACTAAAGAATCTAGATATTTAGATATGTATAAAGTTTTACTTAATTATGAAGAATCTTATAATCCTTCTAATAATTTACGTATTAGAGGATTAGAAAACCACGATCAAAGAAGATTATGTGAATATAGTAAAAATAAAACTTTAATTAAGAATTTGGCAGCTTTTCCAGTATTTATGAAAGGACCTATGTTTATTTATAACGGTCTAGAAACTAAAGCTGATCATCATCTTGATTTATTTGAAAAAGACCAATTAGATTTAAGTATTGATATTGAATGGTTTAACTATATTAAAAAATTAATTGAATTTAAAAAAAATAAGGTTAATTTAGATCTAACAATTAGTGAAGTTTTAACTTCAAAAGGAAGAAATTTAGGTATTATTAATCATTATAAAGATGGTTCTACTTCTTATGGTTTGTTTAATCTTTCAACTTCTATGTCAAATAATGGTGTTTTAATTAGAGATGAAAAACTAAATGATGGAGCTTATGTTGATTACTTTACTTCTAAAATAGTTTTAATTAAAAATCATAGCATTAGAGTAAAAGAACCATTATTCTTATTTAAAGCTACAGATATTGAAAATAAAAAATATAATAATTAAATATGTCTATTAGAATTTATCGTATATTATCTTTAATTTTTTCGATTTTACAGCTGCCGTTTTATATTCTTTATCTTGGACTTAATTTAAGTCATTTTGATACAGATTCACTATTAGTCACAATATCTTTAATTGTTGCTTTATTAATTGCTTCAACTGAATTTTTTGTTTCGATAAAAGCATTTAAAAAAGAAGATTCAATGTTATATACGCTAGTTTTTGAAGATGATGGAAAGATTAATAAATTTGCATTAATAGTTGTTATAGTAGTTAATGTTATTTCATTAGTTTTAATTGCTTTGGGTTTATATTTTATCTTTGGTCAAAATGAATTTATTAAATCTTTAGCTTTTCTAACTTTTGGAACACTTCTTTTATTTAATTCTGCAATTTATTATTCGTATCTTTTAGTTGTTAAAACTCATCGCTATATTAGATTATAGTTAATAATTAGATAGTTTAAATAAAATAAAACCATTAAGTGATTACTACTTAATGGTTTTAAAAATGTCTTTTTTTAATTTGTAATTAAATTTTAAAAATCGTCATCATTTAAGAATTCAGGAATGATTGATTCTTCTAAATTAGCTTCATCTTTATTTTCTTCAACATCTTCTTGTTCTCTAAGTTTTTTATCTTGCTCAGCTTTTTTAGAATAATAATCTTGTAAGTTCTTCTCTCTTTGAGCTTTAAGTTCACTTAAATCAATCTTTGTTCCTGGATTAACTGAGAAATCAAATTCAGTATTAAAGTTACCAGCAATAATTGAAACTAAAATTTGATCATCAAGTTGATCATTTACTGAAATACCAAATTTAAGATCAAGATTTCCTCCACAAGCATAAACCATATGGTCAACACATGTTTGACAATCGAGTAATGATACTTTAGGACCACATGTAATATGACATATTGCTTTTTGTGCACCTTGAATAGATTGTTCAATTAATGGGCAAGATAAAGCGCTTTCAGCAGCTTCAATTGCATTATTTGGCCCACTACCTGAACCAAAACCAATTAAAGCAACACCACTATCTTTTAAAGTTGCTCTAACATCAGCAAAATCAAGATTAATAAAAGCAGGCATTAAAATTAAATCAGTAACCGTTTTAACTGAATCTGATAAAACACCATCAGCCATTGAAAAAGCAGCTGAAATTGGTGAATTACCACTTGAAAGTAAAAGTTTGTCATTACTAACAACAATTAAAGCATCGCAACATTTTCTAAGTTCATTTAAACCTTGAATTGATGTTTCAACTTTCTTTTTTCCTTCAAAAGTAAATGGTCTAGTAACAATCGCAACAGTTAAAGCGCCTTCATCTTTTGCAATTTTAGAAATAACTGGAGCTGCCCCAGTACCAGTTCCACCACCCATACCAGCAGCAATAAAAACCATATTAGCTCCACGAACAATTTCTCTAATTTCTTCAGTTGAAGCTTCAGCAGCATCTTTACCAGTTTGAGGATCACCTCCAGCACCAAGTCCGCCAGTAATATTTTCACCTAAAATAATTCTATTAGGAGCTTTAGAAAGAGAAAGGGCTTGCTTATCAGTGTTTGCAACATAAAATTCGACATTACGGATGTCTTCATCAATCATTCTATTAACGGCGTTATTACCAGCTCCGCCAATACCAATAACTACAATTCGAGCTACCGGTTCAAAACTATCTAAATCATGTGTATCAAGCATACTTTTTCTCCTAAACTATAATTCATCATCTTCTTCATGATATTCTTTTTGCTTTCTATTAACACTTGCAATATCAATTTTAGCTTCATCTTCAAGTGAACCTTTATAAATCGAAGAAAAAGCAATTGCTCCAAGCATATTGATATCACCAGGCTCAAGCGCTCCTATTGAATCGTTTGTATAGAAAGTAATTTTATTTGAAGTGTAATATTTCTTAACGTAATCTTTAAAACCATTAAGTAAAGTACCATTGCCAATAAAAACAAGTGGAATAATATTTTTTAAATCCCCATATTCAGCAAGTAAGGTTGAAAGACAATTTGAAAAGAATGTATTCCATTTATCAAGTGATTCATTAACAATCTTATTAAGTTCTTTTACATTATGTTTTCTTGGCAAACCATCATCCCCTAAGACTGATAGAATAGGAGCATTAAATTCTGTTTCTCTTAAATCTAAACCATAAATGCATTTAATTTCTTCAGCCTTATCCATTGAAATTTCAAAAGAATTAGCAATATCTTTCGTAATATCTTCTCCACCAACATCAAAATATTTTGAAGCATATAGTTTACCGTTACCAAAGAATGAAATTACCGTATTATCTTTATTGTAATCTACTAAAACGTAACGATCTCCGACAGCTTTATTAAGCTCTAAAAGTGAGTTAACTCCTAAAGGAGCAATTACTGTTCTTTTAATTGAAAAACCAGCATCGAGAACTGCTTTTTTAAAATTATTTACAAGTTTTGATGGAAGAGTAAAAATATGAGCTTTAACTAGTAAAGAAGATGAAATATAACCTAAAGGAGGTTCTTTAAAAGTACGATTGCCATCAACTCCAAAAACATTTGGAATAATATCGACTATCTCATCATTTGGTTCTTCGATTCTTACTTTTTTTACCATTGATAAAGCATTAGCAATATCAATCTTATCAATCATCCCGTTTTGAGCAATAGTATTAGTAGTTTTAGTATCACTAAAAACATTAAGACCAAAAGGAGGTAAAATCAAAACTAAATCATTAATTGTAACTTTTAATCTCTTTTTAGGATCTTCAATTACTTTAATTTGTTTTAAATCTTCGCTTAAAGAAGCTAAATCAAATATATCGCCATCTTTATTCGACACTCTTAAAGGATATGTTCTATTATATAGAACATTTATCTTATTATCGTATAAATATCCGATTAAAAGTTTAAAAGATGTATTTTTTATTTCAATTGTTGCAACAGTTATATCCATATCAATAATTTTAATATCTAAGAGATAAAAAAACAATTGAAAGATATGTAAATTGCTAATAAAGAATGTATATAAAAAATAAGTAATATTAATATTGTATTTATTTAGTTTGTAACTTAAAAATAATCATAAATTATAAAGTTTTGATAACATTTATTTCGAATAAAAATAAGCAAAAATAAAAAGTCATCAATGTATTTGTATGACTTTTTATAAAGGGGAAATTATATGTTAGAAAGTTATAAATAAATTAAAATTTTAATAATGAAACTTCTTTATTATTGTTACTTGTTTCACTACTTGCTTCTTTTTGTTCGATAGCATTAGGACGAATAACGATTGATCTAATGATTGAAACTGGAATTGCTAAGAAAATAAAAGCACCAACAAATATACCTGCACTTAAAGATGCTTTTTTAAAATAATAGTATCCTTTTTTATGATTGTTTCTATAGATTTTATCTTTCATTTTCATAAGACATTTATTCTCCTTTTGTTTCTACTCTTTCAATAATTCTAAGTTTTGCTGATTTAGCTCGATGATTTAATTCAAGTTCTTCTTCGCTTGGCGTAATTACCTTTTTATTAATTAAAATAAACTCAGGTTTTTTAATTTCACTAGGAAGAAGATAGTCGTTATGGCGATCACCTTTAATTTTTGCTACTTTATTAAAGGTATTTTTTACAATTTTGTCTTCTAATGAATGGAACGTAATTACTACTATTCTTCCGTTTTTATTTAGAATAGTAAGTGCATCATTTAAAGATTTTTCAAGTACTTTAAGTTCATTATTTACTTCAATTCTAAGAGCTTGAAATACTTGTTTAGCCGGATGCTTATCCTTAAATAATTCTTTTTTAGGAATGGAAGATTTAATGATATCTACTAGTTCAAAGGTTGTATTGATTTCTTTTTTATTTCTTACTTCTACAATCTTTTTAGCTATTAAATAAGAATATCTTTCTTCCCCATATTCTTTAAATATTTTAGTCAAATCATTTAAAGAATATTTGTTAACAACTTCTTTTGCAGTTAGTGGATTATTTAAATCCATTCTCATATCAAGTGGGGCGTTATATCTATAAGAGAATCCTCGATAGTCTTCATCAAATTGTGGAGAAGATACCCCTAAGTCATAAAGTATACCATCAACTTTAGTTATATCTCTCTTACTTAACTCTTCCTTAGCATTAACGAAGTTAGAGTAGATGATTTCGAAGTTAGAACTTATGCTTGATAATTTTTCTTTTGAATAAGTTATAGCTTCTATATCTTGATCAAAGGCAATTAATTTACCTTTATTATTTAATCGTTCAAGTATTTTTGAAGAATGTCCAGCTCGACCTAATGTCATATCAACATATGTTCCATCAGGTTTAATATTAAGTCCTTCGAGCGCTTCATTAAGCAAAACACTTATATGTTCATTAGATTTCATCTTTGAATATTTTTTCAGCATTAGTTTCGAAATTTGCATCATTTTTGGAATTTAATTCTTCCCATTTATTAGCATCCCATATTTCGAAGTGATCGATTGCTCCTAAGATATGGACTTTAGATGAAATTTCGAATTTTGCTAATAGATTTTTTGGAATGAGGATTCTACCTTGAGAATCTAATGATAATTGAACGACTGAATCGAGGAAACTTCTAAGAGTTTCTCTTACTTCGCTCTTTTCGAAGCTATGGGATTTATAACGCAAGAGAACTTCTTTGAAATCACTTTCTTTATAGACACTTAAGCAGCCATCAAAACCTCTTGTTAAATAGATATTAGAATCGTTTCCAAATTCGTTTCTGAATTTAGAAGGGATAACTAATCTAGATTTGGAATCAATAACATAGTCATAACTGCCTATAAACATTGTCTTCTACTTTCTCCCACTTTCTACCACATGACTAAATTTTAGTGGGAAATTATGGTATTGGCAAATACTTTTTTTATAAAAAAGTAGAGAATATATCGTTACTTTTATTTTCTAGTCAAAAATTAGTATATTTTTTTGTAAAAAATAAGGATTTTTAAGCAAATTAAAAGGTGGGACATTATCCCACCTAATTTTTTTAATATGCTGTTTTGTGTCACTTATAGATCTAAATCTTTTAAAATATCGAATGGAGATTCGTTATTAGAGGAATTTTCCTTTTCTAACTCCTCTTCGCTATATACTTTAAACTCATCACTAGATGGTAAAATTTCATTTTCTCCATGGGCATTTAAAGGCACTAAAGTAATAATTAAAGAATAAATTATCTCTTCTAAATCTAGCTTATTCTTAGTTAAAAATACTTCTTCGCTCTCTAAAGATTCGTCATTAGTATAATACAAAGTTTCATCTATTTTAATAAAGTAAGGAATATCTTTTAAAGTATATGCACTTTCAATGATTAAACTAACATCAAGATTCAAACTTAAAGATAAGATATTATTGACTTTAGTTAAATAAATTTTGCCATTAACATCTCCAATATCTTTAATAATTGAAGAATGATTTAAAGAGTTTAATTTATCTTTGTCACCATGATAAATAATTTCTTCTTCATGATTATTTCTAATTGAATCAAAATTAAGATACATATTAACCTCTAAATTCTACTTTAAATTTAGATAATAAAATCTCTTTGATTTTATTATCTAAAGCATTTATTTCATCTTCTTTTAATGTATGATCAAAGGCTTCATAAGTTAAAGATAAGGCTAAAGAAACATAACCTTCTTTAATATGTTCACCTTCATATATATCAAATAAAGAGATTGATTTAATTAAAGAAGAAGCTTTCTTTAATTCATTACGAATTAAAATATAATCTAAATCTTTAGAGATAATAAAAGCAAAATCTCTTCTAACACTAGGATATTTGCTTATTTCATTAAATTTATTATTTGCACTTCTTGTATTAAATAATAAAGATAAATTCATTTCTAATAAGAGAACGTTTTCTTTCTTTAAAGAAAATTCATTTCGTTTTAAAGGATGAATCTCACCTAAAACTGCAAGTAATTTACCATCTAAATAGATGTAAGCACTTCTTCCAGGATGGAATTCTTTATTATTTTCTTCTAATCTTTTATATTTAAGACGATTACTATCAATGTTAAATAAAGAAGTAATTCCTTCAAATAAACCTTTAATATCATAATAAGAATAAGGATGATCAATAATATTATCTTGTTTTAACTTATTGCCTTCTAAAATAATACCTAAATGTATTTCATCTTTATCATTTTCGTTATAGACATTGCTTATTTCAAATATACCAAAATCACTTTCTTTATGATTTAAGTTATATTCCATTGTTCTAAGTAAAGAAGTTAAAATATTCTTTCTAATATATTTATGGTCTTCACTTAAAGGATTAGAAATTACTAAACCATTACCTACTTTATTAAAATAATTATACATTGAATTATCTTTTTCATTTATAAGAGTATATGTTAAAACTTCATACAATGAATTAGTAAGTAAATAATCTTCAATAATCTTTTCTTTTTCTCTAGAAGAAGAATAACTTCCTAAAGTAGTTTCCATAATTGGATATGAAGTTTTAATATAATCAAATCCTTTATATCTAATTACTTCTTCACTTAAATCAGCTTTACCTTCAACATCAATTCGATAAGAAGGAACAATTACTTCAAAATTGTTAGAAGATAAATCTTCATTAACAAACTTAAAATTAAGTTTTGTTAATACATCTTTTACTTCTTCGTAAGTAAAAGATGAACCTAATCTATTATTGATATAATCTAAAGAACATGAAATATTTTTTGGTTCATGATTAATAGTGTCATATTTAATGATATTAGATATTTCTAAAGAAGATGGCTCATCACTTACTTCTTTTAATAGATGAATAGTTAAATTAAGTACATCTTCACTTTGGTCTTTATTTATCCCTTTAGAAAATCTTAAAGATGAATCGCTACTTAAACCGAGCCTAGAAGATGTTTTTCTAATCGATGCAAATTTAAAATTAGCAACTTCAATTACGATATTTTTTGATTCACTACTAATTTCACTATTTTCTCCACCCATAATACCAGCTAAACACATTGTTTTGTTATTAGATGTAACACATAAATCCCCTGGTTTAATATGGTAAGTTTGATTATCTAAAGCTATAAAATCTTCATCAATATCATCTTTAACAATTAACTCTTTACTTAAAAGTTTATCATAATCATATGTATGAAGTGGTTGACCAGTTAAAAGCATTACATAGTTAGCAACATCAACAACATTATCAATTGATCTAATTCCTTCACTTTGAAGAACATCTTTTAACCATTTAGGTGATTCTTTAATTTTAATATTTTTGACTATCTTTCCATAAAAAGATGGACATTTTGGTGTTAAAGAAGAAATTTTAAATTCATTATCTTCAAAGGTATGTTCTTCTTTGAATGTAGGAATATTAACTTTCCTATCAAATAATGCTCCTATTTCTCTAGCAACATTATATAAAGCATAACAATCGCTACGGTTAGCAAGAAGCGATAAATCTAAAATTACATCATCTAAACCAAGATATGATAAAACATTAGCGTTACCAACTTTAGCATCGCTAGGAAGTTCTTCAATACCTTCAATTTGTTCTTTTCTTAAATATTTTGAGTCTACTCCAAGTTCATTTAAAGCACAAAGCATTCCGTTAGAGATTTCTCCTCTAATTTCACCTCTTTTAATTTCTTTATTTCCAGAAAGAATTGCTCCAACTTTAGCAACAATAACTTTTAAACCTTTTCTAACATTTGGTGCACCACAAACAATATCTAATATTTCATCTCCAACATCAACTTTACAAACATGGAGATGGTCGCTATTTGGATGATTTTTGCAGTCAATAACTTCACCAATAACTAAATTAGTAGCCTCAGCACTTCTTTTAATTTCTTCAACTTCAATTCCAGCAAAAGTAAGTCTAGATGCAATTTCTTCTGGAGTTAAATCTTTAATATCAACGTATTTACTTATTTCTTTTAAACTAACTAACATAGATTAATCCTCTTTAACTTTCTTAAATTCTTTAATGAAACGTAAATCGTTTTGATAGAATTTACGGATATCGTTAATTCCATATTTAAGCATTGTTACTCTTTCAATACCAATTCCAAAAGCAAAACCACTATAAACTTCAGGATCATATCCGCTCATTTTTAAAACATTAGGATGAACCATACCAGCTCCTAAAATTTCAATCCAACCACTATTTTTACAAATAGGGCAGCCTTTACCTTTACAGTTAAAGCAAGAAATATCGACTTCAACACTAGGTTCGGTGAATGGGAAATAAGATGAACGGAATCTAACTTTAGTATCTTTAGAAAACATCTTTTGAGCAAAAAGTTCTAAAGTAGCTTTTAAGTTACCTAAATTAATATTTTTATCAATAACTAAACCTTCAACTTGCGCAAATTGATGAGAATGAGTCATATCATCGTCATCTCTACGATAAGTTTTACCAGGACAAATAATTTTAATAGGCTTACCTTTAGCTTTTTCCATTACATGAGCTTGAACACTTGAAGTATGAGATCTAAGAAGTAAATTATCATTAATATATAAAGTATCTTGCATGTCTCTAGCTGGATGATCATGAGGAATATTTAATAATTCAAAAACATATTTATCATAATCAACTTCTGGGCCATGTTCTACGCTATAACCCATTCCTCTAAAGATTTCTTCAATCTCATTAATTGTTTTATAGAAAGGATTAGCAATCCCTCTAACATAATTATTACCTGGTAAAGTAATATCAATTCTTTCTTTCTTTAATTCTTCATTTAATTTCTTTTCTTCTTCAACCTTAATCTTTTCATCAATTAAAGATTCAATCTCTTTTCTAGTTTTATTATAAATTTCTCCAAAGGCTTTTTTATCGCTAACTTCTTTAATATGATTCATCATTAAAGATACTTCACCTTTCTTTGATAAATATTTATTTTTAATATTTATCAAAGAAGATAAATCATTAGCTTTGCTTATTTCTTCACTAGCTTTAGTTTTAATATTTTCAAATTCTAAAGTGTAATCCATAAATACAAATATCTCCTAATAAATAAAAAAGAATTAGTGTATAGGAACGTTATAATTAACGTGGTACCATCCTAATTCTTTGCTCTTAGTTTATCTTTTTTACGCAAAAGTTTAACGGGTTCATCAAACCAAGCTCCAAGGCGAATTCATCAAGTTAGTTATAAGGTTTTTCACTCTCACCTCTCACTAAAATAACTATAAAGTGATTACTACTCCTCTTCAACGCTTAAAACAAATAGATTATAGCAATTTAACTAAATTTTATAAATGAATTTTTACAGTATTTAAAGTTAGTTTCTTGCTTTAAAGTTATAAATAGGCTTAATTATTTTAATAATATCGACTGTTTCTTTAATATTATCGATAATGTCATTAATTGATTTATATGCAAAAGGTGATTCATCAATTGTCCCTTCACATACTGAAGTTGTATATATTCCTTTCATCGATTCTTCAAATTTTTCTAAAGGAATAGATTCTATTGCTTTATTTCTTGATAAAACTCTTCCTGCACCATGAGGAGCACTATAGTTATAATCTTTATCTTCTTTACCAAGAGCTAAAATAGAACCATCTCTCATATTGATTGGAATAACTAATCTTTCGTTTTTATAAACACTAATTGCTCCTTTTCTTAAAATCATATCTTTGAAGTTACTATAGTTATGAATCGATTCAAATTTATCTAAAGAATCATAATCTAAATTAAGTACTTCACTTACTGTTTTTCTTCCAATTAAATCCCTATTGATCGATGCAAACTCTTGAGTTAATTCCATATCATGAAGATAATTAGAAAAATCTTCACCTTCAAGATATGTTAATTGGTCAGGAATATCTCTAACTTCAGAAAATTCTTTTTCTAACTCTTTTAAAGCTAAGGCAATTTCTCTTCCTTCTTCTTTTAGTTTTTTAATAGTCGAGATTCTTTTATTTTCATAAGAAGCAACAAAATCATTATGATTACTAATTGCTTTATTTTGATAATAAGTTGCGACTTGTGTTCCTAGGTTTCTAGAACCAGTATGAATAAGTAAATAGACGTTATCTTCATCATCTTTATCTAATTCAATAAAATGATTTCCACCACCTAAAGAACATAAAGATCTTTCTAAACGATCAACATCTTCTAAGTAATTAAAACATTTTAAATTATGAATTAAAGTATCTTCATCTAATACTTTTTCTTTATTTACACCAATACCATGAGGAATAGAGTTATAAATAAATTTATCAAGTTTAGCAAAATCTAGATTGATATTATTAATATTTCCTAAAGTTATTACTTTAATTCCACACCCAATATCAACCCCAACTAAATTAGGTACAATCTTATCTTTAATAGTCATTGTTGTACCAATAACACAGCCTTTACCTTTATGGCAATCCGGCATAATTCTAACAACCAAATCTTTAATAAAACTTTGATTTAATAAGAGTTTTACTTGTTCTCTAGTCTCTTCATCAATTACACTCGCAAATACTTTGGCGTTATTAAATTTACCAATAATTTCTTCCATATTTACTTAAATTATGCCTCTTACAAATAGACTAAAAAATATAAGTAACTAAGTAAATAGCAAAATTTAGCGCAAAATTTAATAAGTGACAAAAAAGAGCTATTAAGAAGGCCTAAATGGTATAAATAACTGCTTAATTTACTTATTTTGGTTCTTACTACAAGCAATTAGTGCTTCGTTAAGATATCTTCTTTCTCTAACAAAGATTAATGAGTAAATAAAACATAAAGGGTAATAAATAAAAACCAATAAATATTATTTCAAAAGAGTAAACCTCTTTTTTATTAGTATTTGAGTTATTCTAAATTAAATTTGTTTTAGCAAGAAGATTCCCGCTACTAAGGAGAAGTCCTCATTTATTTTTACTAAAATCTAATATTATCTAATTATAAATTTTTATTTAGGAAAAGAAGAAATAAAAAGACTTATAAAAATTTTTATCATTATTAAGTTTATTATTTATTTCTTCTAAATTTAGCGATTCATCATATAAAGTTGATATATAATTTATACGATAATCATAACTATTAGAATAAGGAAGATAATTTTTTAAACCTAAAAGAAAATAGCCATTAGCTTTATCATCTTTATTAATAATTCCTTCGATAAACCCATATTTATAATAGTTACCGTTTTGATCTAATGAAGCATCAAGCCCTGGAATCCAGTTTATACGCTCATTTTCATTAACAACAATCGATTCCAATAAGTCAGGATATCGACCAATATGTCCAAAACTAGATGAAACTAAAAAAGATACACCATCAACATTAGGAAGATTCACGCTAAATTGAGTACCAATTGAACTCTGAGCAAAAACACTTCTATTGCTTATTATATTTATTTCAATTTCATCGCTATTATTTTTACAAGAAGTAGGTAATAGTAAAATCACACCTAGAATTAATATTTTTATTCTTTTCATTATAAAACCTCCCAAGCTTCATAATAAGAATTAGACAAATAATATTCATCCTTCCATTCACCGTAATTGATGCTATCAACTAAAGAATAAATAGGTCCTATTGATGTAATAAAAGCTACTAAATTTGCTAAAGCCAAGAATTTAAAAAAAATTTTAATTTTCATCTTAAAGTTAATCTCCTTATTAAAATATTCTCATACATTAAGAAAAACAAATTAACTTAAGGAAATATTTATTTTGCAATATTTTATGCTTTCTCATCATATTTTTATTATAGTAAAAAATTTTTATTTAATAAAATGATTAATCATTCTTTAAATTAATATCAATATTATTATACTTTCTACTTATCTTATATCGTTTATTGATAAATTAGACATTTAAATAGTTCCTTCATAATATTTAATTTAAAGTAGAAATTTAATTAATTTACTCACAAGAAATAAAGTCATACAAGATAATAAATAATATTATTTTCTTAAATAATATTTTAAATATCTTAATAATTTTAGAAACTTTTTTCTTAACTTAATTTTAGTAAAATATTAGAATTTATAAGGTTTATTTAAGAAGGAAAATTTAATTATGGAAAATGAAAATATAAATATAGAGAATAGTAAGTCTCAAGATATTACTCCTAAAAAGAAGATGAAAAAAGGCCTTAAAGCTTTAATTATTACTTCTTCTATTATTGGTGTTATCTTTGTATTTCTTTTAACAATTAACTTAATACCACCTAAAAAAGTTATTGATGTTAATCCTTTTATTTCTACTTCAGGTTTACCAATGCTTTGTGCACATAGAGGTGGAGGAATCTCTAATCCTGAAAATACTTTAAAAGCATTTAAATCCTCAGTTAATGAAATGGATGTAGATATATTAGAAACTGATTTATATATGACTAAAGATAATAATTTAGTAGTTAATCATGATGAAAGTATAAATCGTACAAGTGATGTAGAAGAAATTACTAATTCAAATGAAGAATATTTAATTAAAGACCATACTTTAGAAGAATTATCTTTCTTTAATTATGGTTATAACTTTGAAGATGAAAACGGTAATTATCCTTATAGAGATTTAGTAAGTTTTGATGATCCTCTTAGAAAAGAAATAATTAAAGAAAATGATTTATCAATAATTACTTTTGATACATTACTTTCATCATTTTATGAAACTAACAAAGATTTATTATTTATTATTGAAATTAAAGATGCTGGAGAAACTGGTTATAAAGCTGCTGATATGATTAACGATTTATTAACTAATAAATATCCAGAATATCAAAATAGAGTAATTATTGGTACATTCCATCCAGAAATTGAAGATTATTTAGCTTCTACTTATCCTAACTTACTTAGAGGTGCATCTACTTCTGGAGCAGCTAAATTTGTTATTACAACAATGTTAGGAGTAAATTTATTTGACTTTGATGATTTAGCAGCTATGATGTTTCCAACATCAATGTATGGCGTTGATTTAACTTGGGAATATTATATTAAAGAAGCACATGAAAGAAATATGGCAGTACAATATTGGACAATTAATGATGAAGAAACAATGAGAGAACTAATTGATAAAGGTTGTGATGCTATTATGACTGATGATCCTAAATTACTTAAAAGTGTATTAGATTCTTATAGATAAATATGTGATATCTATTGATAATTAAGTGTTTTTTAATATTAAAGTAAATAAAAAAGTCTTAATTATTCTTGAATTAGTTGTAATAATTCTTGAAATAGTTAAGACTATAATCGAAATCACTATTATAATACTAAACTTAATTTAAAAATCAATAGTAAGGTTCTTAGAGCCTTATATTCAACTGTTAAAAGTTATATGGCATCAAGTTCCCATAGTAAAGCAAACAGTAAATATGCAAAGAAAACATATAAGTGCTTTGAATTAAAATTAAGAAAAGATAGAAATGATAAATTAATAAAATCCTTAAAAGATAAACCTAGTATTAATTCTTATATCAAAGAGCTTATCGAAAAAGATATGAATAATAAAAACCTATAGTTTAAGTTTTTTTAATTTCATTAAATAAACTAATTTATAAATTCAAACTATTATCGTTTAATAAAAATTCTTTTAAACCAATAATAAGATATCCTTTTTCATCTTTTCTAGGTTCATAAGTTTTATTAACAATAATAATCTTTTTAAAAGAATCTTTAATGCTATCAAAAGATTTAGTTTCCTGTTCTTTTTTCTCATCATTGAGTAAATTATAACAAGATTGAATGTAATATCTATCACTACCTTTATTAGCAACAAAATCTATTTCATAAGTTATTTTTTTATTTTCTCCTGTATTATCTTTATTAAGCGAATAAACTTCTCCTACATCAATTTTATAACCACGATATCTAAGCTCATTATAAATAACATTTTCCATAATATGAGTTTCTTCTACTTGTCTAAAATTAAGTCTAGTATTTCTTAAACCGATATCTTCAAAATAAACTTTAAACGGACTATTAATGTATTTTCTACCTTTAATATCATATCGTTTAGCGCTAGAAATTAAGAAAGCTTCTTCAAAATATTTAGTGTATAAAGATATAGTTGCTGGAGATATGGAAATATTCTTTTTACTTTTAAAAGTATCAGATAATTTTCTTGGACTAACTAATGATGAAATATTTGAAGCTAAAATATCTAAAAGTTCATTAATATTTGTATCGTTATTTAAATTATATCGATTTATGATGTCTCTTAAATAAACATTTTTAAGCTGAAAATCTAGATAATCCATTTTTTGTTCATTAGTTTCCATTAAACATAAAGCCGGTAAGCCACCATAAAGAAAATATTTATCTAAAGCTTCATCTTTATCACCTTGATAGACACTATAAAACTCTTTGAAAGTTAATGGCATAACATGAATAACATCACCTCTTCCAGCAAACTCAGTTATTATATCTGAAGATAAAAATTTTGAGTTTGAACCAGTGACATAAACATCTAAATTAGATTTTCTTAAATAACCATTTAAAACAATTTCAAAACTACCTAGATTTTGTATTTCATCAAGTAATAGATAATAGGTTTCATTGTCTTTTATTTTATTAGAAATGAAGTTCATAAATTTTCTAGGATCAACTTTTCTTTTACTAATGCTTAATTCAAGCAAATCTTCGCCAATAAGCTCTAAATCTTCAGCTATATCAAAAGAAAATCTTAATATATGATCTTCTTTTATACCTTCATTAATTAAATGGTTATAAAAGATATTATTTAATAAATACGATTTGCCACATCTTCTAATTCCTGTAATAATTTTGATTAAACCATTATTCTTTCTTTGGATTAATTTCTTTAAATAATATTCTCTTTTTATTTCCATACATGCTTCTCCATAGAATTTTTTATATATTATTACATATTTTATTTTATGAAAATAGTCTTTTACAAAATTTTTTAAAAAAATATATTTATTGTAAAGTTAATGTTAACGATAATTAAAAGATGAGAAAATTAAATAGATTAATCTAAACATAAATAAAATTTTTGACCATTTAAAGTTAGAGAAGGTAATAAGTAATCTTCTAATAAAATATTCCTTGTTAAATTAATTATTTTAAAGTTAAATGATACATAAATATAGCTCCTGCAATAGCAACATTAAGAGAATCAATATTTGATATATCAATCTTTATTTTAATGCTTGATAAATCTTCTACTTCTTTACTTATTCCATTACCTTCATTACCTAAAGCTAAGATATATTTAGAAGTTTTATCTACTTTAAAAGAAGATAAGAAAATAGAATCTTCTTTTAAAGTAGATACTATTAACTTATATCCTTTATTATTTATTAAATATTTTAATGCGTCTATATCTCCACCATATAAGTTAGTTTTAAGTATTGCTCCTTTAGATGATTGAATAGTTTTAAAGTTATAAAAGGATATCGGATTAGTAGATATAATTGTTTTAATATTAAAAGCTAGAGCAGTTCTAATAATAGTACCAATATTACCTAAATCTTGTAAATGATCAAGATATAAAACTATTTTATCGTTAATGTTATTAAGTAAATCTAAGTTATTATTACTATTTATCGATATATTATCCATTTGATAGACAAAAATTAATGAAGAAAAAGAATCATAAGAAGATAGTTTCTTCATTATATTTTCATTAACAATATATTGATCGATATCTTTATATTCTTTTTCTTCTACTTCTTTTAATGAAATAATATATTTAATTTTGGAAATATCAGCAAGTTCTAAAAGATGTTTACCTTCTAAAATAAAAGAATGTTCTTTTTTCATAAAAGAAGTATTATTTTTAAGTTTAAAAGTATATTTAACAATTTTGTTTTCTAAAGAAGTAATACGATAAATCATTGATAGATTCTCCTTTTAATCTTATTTTGTAATTCATCATAGTTAGGTAAATATTTATATACTATATTATAAAACTTATAGGAATGATTAAATTCATAGTAATGAGCTAGTTCATGAACAATTACACTACTTATTATATCTAAAGAATAAGGAATTAAAGAATAAGATAAAGTTATTTTATGAGTCTTTCGAGAATTTGAACCTAGTAAAGTAGTCATATCTCTAAATCTTAAGATATATCTTTCATTTAAAGGAATATTCATTAATTCTTCATAATACTTAAATCTTTCATAAACTAAAGAATATATATCATTATATAAAATTTTATATAACGATACTATGTTAGTAGAATCAATATTAGTTACATCTATATATTTATTAAATATATAAATATATTTAGTATTAGAATCATCGAGATTATCGATTATTTTATATTCTTTACCTAAAATATATATTGAATTTAAATTATTCTTATTAAGCTTAGTATTAATAATATTTTCTATATTTATTCTTTTAGATTTAACTAACTTATTAAATAAATTTTTAATATATTTTAAATGAGTATCTAATTCATTTTTTTTAAAATTAAAATAAGAATAAATATAGAACTTATTATCTTTAAAGCGATAATAAGTATACTTTTGATAATATTTTTTCTTAATAAAAATAATACCAAAAGTAATATTATTAATACTAATTTCACTTACTTTTATTCCTTTTTCTTTCATATTAAATAAGTTTAATGTTAAATAAGTAATTTTACAAATTGAATTAAATAATTATTTTATTCTAAAGAAGTAATAAATAAGTTTAATTTATTATTTTTACTAAAAAAGCGCCAAGAAAATAATAAACATTTTGAAAAAGTTATTTCTTCCATTACTTTATGTTAAAATAAAAATACATATAAAAGTAATAAATGAATAACCGCAAATAATATTGGTTAATAAAAATTCAGTTATTGCTAAAAGGATATACAAACTATTTATGAAAACAAAAAAACTAACTACTACTTTTCTTATTTTAACAATACTTTCAACAATTTTAATTCTTATACCTTTATCTATTGTTAAAATTACTCCAAACCCAAATATACCTAATAATATCATTTACATTTATTTTGGAATAATTACAAGGGTTCCAATAATAGGAACGATTGCTACCTTGTTTAATCTTTGTTCAATGGTTTTTTATATTTTGCTTTTAAAAGGTAAATTTATTAAGAATAATCATATTCTTACTTTTCAAATTATTTTATTTATAATTACTATAATCTTATTAATTTTATCTTTTATTTTCTTATTTATTTTTGGACAAATTAAACCTTATTAAACTTTAATTTCTTTTTTATTAAATAAATAATTTCTTTATTTAAATAAAATAAATCATTTTCCATTACAATTAATTTTTAAAATTACAATTATTCTTTATAAAAAAGATATTTAACATAGATAATGAATCTAAAAATAAATATAATATGAAGGTTATTTTAAAAGGAAACGATAAAAATATGGAAACAGTTTTAATTAGTGCTTGTTTAGTTGGTGATAAAGTTAGATATGATGGAAAAGGTAAATATGATCCAAGAGTAAAAGAAATATTAGAAAAATATAAATTACTACCTTATTGTCCTGAAGTTATGGGAGGATTATCAATACCTCGAGATAAAAGTGAGATTTTAACTTATTTAGATGAATTAAAAGTTGTTAGTGAAAAAGGAAAAGATGTTACAAAAAATTATCTTGAAGGAGCTAAAAAATCTCTTTCACCAATTTCCTATATGCATGTTAAAAAAGCTATCTTACAAGAAAAATCACCTGCTTGCGGAGTACATTTAATACATAATGGAGAATTTAACGACAAACTTGTATTAGGAGATGGTGTTTTAACTAGATACTTAAAAGAACATGGTGTCGAAGTTTATACTATTGATGAATTTTATGATCAATTCATCAAAGAAAATAAATAACTAATAAATAACTTATTAAACACTAATTAATTACTTATACTTTATGACTAGAAAAATATTTTTAAATATTGCTTATATCGCTTTATTTAGTGCTTTGATTTTTATTTTAACTTATTTTATTAAAATACCTTATGCTTTAAATAATGGTTATTTTAATTTAAGTGATGCTTTAATCGTCTTTTCAAGTATTTATTTTGGACCAATAGTAAGTATTCCAAGTGCAATTATATCTACTTCTTTAGCTGATTTATTCTCAGGATATGCTAGTTCAATTATTTTTACAATAATTGCTAAATCTTTAGAATCTCTTGTCGCTTTTATTATGTTTAAATTCTTATTTAAACATAAATATTTGAAATATATCTTGCTTTATATTTCGATTATTCCAATGGTTCTAACTTATTTTGTTTATTATCTTATTGTTAATAACTTCTCTTTACTTCCATCATTAACTTCTTCTTCATTTGATATTATTCAAGGAATTATTGGAGTAAGTTTAGGTTTAGTTTTATATTTAATGCTAGATAAAATTGATGTTAGTAATCGTTATATTTATACGCGAAATTAAATAATGAAAAAAATTATTTTCTTCTTGCAATTAGTTTTTAATTCACGTATTATATTGAAGATCCAATTTAATTTACCGCAATACGCTCTCCTATTTAGACCCTAGGAGAGTCTTTTTTTACTCATTTTTTGTTACTTTTAGTGTTAAATGGTTAAAAAAATAGTATAACGATAAGTTAATTATCTAATGAAGTTTTAAGTTATCTTACTTTTTTAATTATTATAAAAACTCGTATAAATCAATTGTAAATAATTCTTTTTTCATTGTAGAATTACTTTGTAAAATTAATGAAGGAATAAATAAGATATGAATATACTTTTCTTTCTAACACCTAAATCAATGATTAAATGTATTGAATCAACTTATTCTATTAGACAAGTATTAGAAATATTCGAACATTATAGATTCTCAATTCTTCCAATAATTGATGAAAAAGGAAAATATATTAAAACAATTAGTGAAGGTGATTTATTATATTATTTAAAAAATAATCTAAAATTTGATATTACTCAATATGAACAAATCAACATTTTGAATGTTCCAACTTATCGAGATTATGAAGCAATTAGTGTTTTAGAAGATATGGATAAATTAGTTTTAAAAGCTTTAGATCAAAACTTTGTTCCAGTAATTGATGATCTTGGTTCTTTTGTTGGAATTATTACTAGAAAGTCCTTGATTAAATATTTAGTTGAAAGAAAATAGAACTTACTTTCATAAATGAAATTTTTATTGCAATTCTGAAATTGGTTTGTATAATTAATATATGGAGGTGAAACAATGACAAATTTTTGCAGAGTAGCTAAAGAATTGATGTCTGAAAATCATATGACACAAAAAGAATTATCAAAAATTACTGGTATTTCTGAATCATCAATATCGCGATATTTAAATGGCCAATTAATTCCTAGGGTTGATGTAATTAATTCTTTTGCAAAAACTTTTAATGTTGATCCTTCATTATTTTTTGAAAAGACGGATAAAAATTCTTTTTCAGAACTTAAAACAATTATAACTCGAAATAGAGAAAATTTAACCCCACAAGAAAAAGCTGAATTAATTAGTATTTTATTTGGAGATAAAAAATAGAATGGACTATGAGATAATTGATAAAAATGCATATCAATTAAGAATAGACTATGAGTTATTTACTGACAAAATTGACCTTTTTGAATTATGCAAAAAAATGGGAATTAAAGTGTTTTTCTTTTCAAATATTGATTTTGATCTAAAAACATTACCTTACTATTCAAAAATCGAAAATGGTTTTTCCTTATCAATTCATAAAAATTTTTCAATTTATATAAATGATAATTTGCCGATTCAAACACAATCCTTTACTTTAGGTCACGAATTAAAACACTATATTTTTTGCGATATAGAGGAGACAAGATTATGCGATGTTTATGCAGATCACTTCTCTAGAGTTCTTTTAGCTCCTCCTGTTTTACTGTTGTTTGATTATGTACTTTCTCCAAATATTATTTCAGAAAGATTTGGGTTATCTATTGCTGCGTCTAGAAATGCTTTGAATGCAATAACGAATAGAATGATTTATATGCATTTAAATTTATCAAGCATCGAAAAAGAATTTCTCTGTCATTACTTACTAAGGAGGTACAAAATGAATAATAATTATGAAAATTTTCTTTTGTTAAGACCTGTATTAGATAAAAATGTTGATGATTATTGCATTCCAATCATAAAAAAGGAAAACTTTAATGATATTTTTTACAAAAATACATTAATTACTTCAATTACGAATTTTAAAAATATTGACAGTAGAGACAATGCAATACTTACTACTTTTAAAGATGATAAATTACTTGAATCTTATTGGAGAAATCCACTTAAATATTGTGCACTTTTCGACGGTTTCTATGGCGTTTGCACGCCAGATTATAGTATTTATCCAAATATGAGCAAACCACAAATGGTGTACAACATTTTTAGAAACAGATGGATTGGGGTTCTTTGGCAAACATTTGGGTTAAGGGTTATTCCTACTATTTCATGGTCAAACCTAGTGTCTTATCAGTTTTGCTTTAGAGGCGTTGAAAAGCATTCAACGGTTTGCATATCAACTATCGGTATCCAAAAAAATAAAGATGATTTTTTGAATGGTTTTAATGAAATGAAAAAACAAATTGAACCTGATTTAATAATTGTTGTTGGAAAAATTATTCCTGGAATGAATGGAAATATCTATCAAGTTAATTATTTAGAAACTTATTCTAATTATGTTAGTTCTAATACAAAAAATTTAGATAAATATTATTATGAAGGAGGACAATAAATATGGGTGGCCGTGGGAGCTTTAGAAATGTTTCTCTTAATGACTTTACTTTTAATTCTAATGGAAAAACTTATTTTAAAATAGGCGAATACAACGGAATTGACATTATTGCAAGAAAAGATCATTTATCTGTCAAAGCACCCGAATATTCTCACAGTCCAAATAAAATATACGCTGTTGTTCAAAACGGAAAGCTAAAGCACTTGACTTTTTATGATAAAAATCATAACCAAGCCAAATCTATAGATTTAGGTGTGAGGCATAGTGGAATGGATTTACATTATCATCTTTATCTCGATCATACAACAGCTTATCCAGCTACAACTGAAGATAAAAATTTAATAAAAGAAATTAAAAGGAAGTTTAACCTAAAATGAAGGAAAAATATAATACAATTGAAGATTTTATTAAAGAATATAACAATCCTGTAAATAAAGAATTCGAAGTTAGTCGGGCTCTTGAATTTAATTTCAAAAATAAATCTTATCTTTTAACTCGTTTTCCAATGGAAGATGGAAAAACTAGAATGAAATTTTCGAAGATACTTAACGAGGAATTTAACAAAAGATCTTTTGAATTTTGGAAACTTGGTGAAGATGGAAGCGAGTTTGCTTATGCTGGTTATACTTTAATTGGGATTTATAACGATATTTATTCAATGCTTGATAAAGTATATCTAGATGGAATAAATCTAAAAGATGCTTTAACAAGTGATGAAGTTGAACTAGTTGCAAAAGAATAAATCAAACAAACTTGTTTCCTCTAAAGGCTTATATATCTCAATTTCAATCTCTAAATCATTTAAATAAGATTTCATTAAATCATAAACAAGGTTAAAATCTAATCCACCACTTCCACAACCTAAAGGCGGAAAAGCAATTGAGGTAATATTTAATCTTTTATAATTATCGATAAAGTATTTTAATCCTTTATCGATATATTCTAGTTTAG
This sequence comes from uncultured Bacilli bacterium, assembly GCA_944350425.1. Classification (GTDB taxonomy): domain Bacteria; phylum Bacillota_I; class Bacilli_A; order RFN20; family CAG-826; genus Onthovivens. Next base: position 43,929 of record CALVOX010000001.1, on the reverse strand, counting down.
ATTTATGTCGCCAGTGTTTTTTGGCTGGAAAATTTATTACTCTTACTTCATTATTAATTGAATAAGGATATAAAATTCCAATCTTTATTAAGTTTTTAGAACAAAACTTTTGATAATTAATAAACATTCGGGGATATTTTCCTTAAAAACTAAACTTAAACCTTTACCCATTACTCCAACACAGTTTATTGGATTGACAAGCGTTTTGCATTTAGATTCAAAAATATTTCCTTCTTTTAAAGTTATCATAATTTAACTTACTTAAAATCTTTAATAAATTTATTAAAGATTTACTTACTATTCTTTAACTTCTTCTTTTCTTTTAAAACTAACAAACTTTTTATGATGAAATAAGTTATTTAAGAAAGCATAAAGGTAAGATAAACCAATAATTGCAAAAAGTAAGATTAAGATGTAATAAAATACTCCTACTCCATTAGATGTTATATTAAACCAGGTTAGAGTTTCATAATCTAAAAAGAAATAAGGAAACTTTAAGTTTCCACCAAAAGTTATTCCTAAAGGTAAACATATTCCATATACAAAAATAAGGTAATATAAAGGCATCAATGTTCCAGTTAAAGGAATAAACTTATTAAATTTAATATCTTTATCAAAGACAAAATAATCAATTATTGCTAAAAGAGGAACAATAGCATGCACTGTTAAATTTGACATTGAAAGAAGATAAGAGACTTCTTGACTTGGAGCAAGCATTAAAGAGAAAACAAAGAAAGTCACACTTATTGCAATCGTAAATATAAATTTAATAACTAATAAATAATTTTTAACTAACTTCTTATTCGTAAATAATTCTATTAATCTAAGAATAAATATAATTAGAGTAATCAAAATAATCGTTACATTTGATTGAATAGTAAAATAAGTAAACATTACTTTAATTCCAGCCATAAAGCCACTATTAGATGATAAATTAATATATAAACCAATAAATCCAAAGATTATGAGTAATAATTCTACTATTAAGTTAGATATTTTAAATAATAGTTCTTTTTTCGATAAATTTTTTAGATTATTCATATTTTTTCCTTTTAAATAAAACAAGTGAGAATTTATTTCAATTAATTCTCACTTGTCAGTTTTTAAATAAGTTATTTAATTAATCAAGTACTTTTTCTAGATGCCAAATATCTTTATTATATTCTTCAATTGTTCGATCACTTGAGAAATATCCACTCATTGCAATATTAATTAAAGTTGATTTAAACCAAGCCTCAGTATTTAAGTAGTAATCTTCAATTTTCTTACATTCATTAATATAAGAAGCAAAATCAAGAAGAATATAATATTCATCATTATGATTCATGATTTCATCAAATATTCCTCTAAATCTATTTGGAATACCTTCACACCATGGACCATTAAATAATGAATCAAGGAATCTTCTAATTGATTGATTAGAATTATATAAATCCCGAGGATGATATGAACCACTAGCTTTAATATCTTCAATGTCTTTAACTTTTAGACCGAAGATAAATGAATTTTCATCGCCAACTTTTTCATTAATTTCAACATTAGCTCCATCTAATGTTCCTAAAGTCAATGCCCCATTCATCATGAATTTCATATTTGAAGTACCACTAGCTTCTTTACCAGCAGTTGAGATTTGTTCAGAAATATCGGCAGCAGGAATAATAAGTTCAGCTAAAGATACACCGTAGTTTTCAATAAATACAACTTTCATATATTTAGAAACTTCTGGGTCAGAATTAACTACTTTTGCTACTGCATTAATTAGATTAATAATTTCTTTAGCAAAATAATAGGAAGGAGCAGCTTTTGCACCGAAAATGAAAGTATGTGGAACCATTTTGAAATCTGGATTTGATTTAATTTCAAAATAGTAATGCATAATTTTAAATACATTTAAAAGTTGTCTTTTATAAGCATGAAGTCTTTTAATTTGGACATCAAAAATTGAATTAACATCAACTTCAATTCCATTATGTTCTTTAATGTAATTTGCAAGAGCAATCTTATTATGTAATTTTGCTTTCTTTAAATTAACAAGTAAATCTGCATCATCTTTAAATCGAAGGAGCTTTTCTAAATCTTCTGGTTTCTTTTCCCAAGAATCACCAATTTTTGACGTAATTAAATTAGAAAGTTCTTTGTTTGCATACATTAACCATCTTCTATGAGTTACACCATTAGTTTTGTTATTAAATTTTTCTGGGAAATATTTATAGAATTCTTTAAATGTTTCTCTTTTTAAGATTTCAGTATGTAAAGCGGCAACACCATTAACTGAGAAAGAAACATAAATTGCAAGGTTAGTCATATGAACCATGCCATCTTTAATAATTGACATGTTATATTTTTCACCATCACTTACTTTACGTTCAGCACACCAAATTAAGAATCTTCTTTGGACTTCTTCTATGATCATGAAACATCTTGGGCAAAGATCGCTTACATATCTTACTGGCCATTTTTCTAAAGCTTCAGCCATAATTGTATGGTTTGTATAAGCAAAACACTTAGAAACAATCTTATAAGCATCATCCCAACCATAATCATATTTATCCATTAAAAGTCTCATGAGTTCAGGAATAGCTAAAATTGGATGAGTATCATTAAGTTGGAAAACATATTTATCAGCGAAATTATCAAGTGTTTTATAGTTTCTTAAATGATTTCTAATAGCACTTTGAAGACCAGCTGAAACAAAGAAATATTGTTGTCTTAATCTAAGAAGTTTTCCATGTTCTGTCGAATCATCAGGATAAAGACCATGACAAATCTCTTTTAAAGTATCTAAATATTCATCAAAAGATTGGTTATTTGGAATATTATCTTCACTTGGTTGAGCTTCCCAAAGTCTAAGAGTATTTGCTACTCCATTTTTATATCCAGGAATATAAATATCATATGGGCAAGCTTTTACTTTAATAGCATTAGCAGTTCTTATAGCATAGCTTCCATCACTTTTAAGATAAGTTTCAGCATTTCCATAGAAAGAAACTTCACATGAATGTTTAGGTTTTCTGACTTCCCAAACAAAACCGTTGGATAACCATTGATCTGGAAGTTCTACTTGTTTTTCATTAATGATTTTTTGTTTAAAGAAACCATATTCATAACGGATACAGTTACCACTACCAGGATAGCCTAAAGATGCAATTGAATCTAAGAAACAAGCAGCAAGTCTACCTAAACCACCATTTCCTAAACCAGCATCAGCTTCTTCATCTTCTAATCTTCCAATATCTATACCTAATTCATTTAAACCTTGTTTTGCAACATCAAATACACCAAGGTTCATCATATTATTAGTTAAAAGACGGCCAATTAAAAATTCCATTGAGAAATAAATTAATTGTTTGCCTTTATTTTTGCTTACTATTTGTCTTGTATTTCTCCAGTTTACACCAGCATATTCTCTTACAAGTTCACCTAATATATCGTATTGTTCGCTAATATGAGCTTCTAAAGGTGTTTTACCATACTTAGCGATAATACGTTCAGTATAATCTTTTTTGAATTGTTCAACACTCGAAAAAGTCATTATTTTTCTCCTTATTAAAATAACCTTACTAATTTAGCAAATTTTAAAATATAAATCTATATGTTTTTAAGTCCTTTAAAAATTCATTATTTGCTTAGCAAATAATTAACAAAATTTTATTCTTCATCTTTTTTATCAATATATCTTAAAATAATCGCACTAAAGGCTGCTAATTTAACAACTAACTTATATGGTTTATTTTCAGGACCATAAACTTCTGTTTTAATATTTAAACCATTATAAGCGTTGCTGCCACCATAAATATCTCGATCAGTATTTAATATTTCTTCATAAGTTCCTTCTCTTGTTGCTCCAATTGAATAATATTCATAATAATTAGGAGTCATATTGAAAATAAATACTAAATGAGAATCAGATACTCTTCTTTCAAAAGCAAAGACGCTATCGTTTGAATTATCAACCATAAGCCAGTTAAAATGAACTGGATTATATTCTTCAAAGTGCATTGCAGCTTCATCTTTATAAATTCTATTTAAATCTTTAATTAAATGATAAATAGAATCATGTTTTGGGAACTTTTTAAGTTCCCAAGGAATTGATTTATTTTCATTCCATTCATCCCAAGAAGCAAGTTCATTTCCCATGAAGGAAAGTTTTTTACCAGGATGAGCATATTGATAAACATATAAATTTCTTACAAGGGCAAATTTATTGTAATAATCTCCCCACATCTTATTTAATATAGTTCCTTTTCCATGTACTACTTCATCATGAGATAAAGGTAAAAGGAAGTTTTCACTAAAGAAATAAGCCATTGAGAAAGTTAACTTATTATGTTCATATTTTTTATAAACTGGGTCTAGATGATAATATTTTAAAGTATCATTCATCCAACCTAAATCCCATTTATAATCAAAACCAAGACCACCATATTCTAAAGGTTTAGTAACTCCTTGGAAATCAGTTGAATCTTCAGCAATCATCATTACTGAATCATGAGCAATATGAATCTTGCCATTTAATCTTTTAATAAATTCAGTAGCTCCAGTATTTTCGCCATTATTCTTATTTCCATCCCAATAAACAATATTAGAAACGGCATCACATCTTATTCCATCCATATGGAAATAAGTAATAAAGTAATTCATAGCAGACATTAGGAAAGATCTAACTGGGTCTTTTCCTAAATCAAATTGTTTACTACCCCAAGGTGAATACATATGCTCATTATCATATTCATACATTGGAGTACCATCAAACATTGATAAAGCCCAAGTATCGGTTGCAAAATGAACTGGAGCAAAGTCTAAAATAACTCCGATTCCTGCTTGGTGCATTCTATCAACAAATGACATAAGTTGGAATGGATTACCATAACGAGAATCAACGCTATAAAAACCAGTTGCTTGATATCCCCAAGAACCATCGAAAGGATATTGAACAATTGGCATTATTTCAATATGGGTATAACCTAAATCTTTTAAATACGGAATTAAATAATCGGCAATTTCTTCATAAGAAAGATTCCTTCCATCAACCTTTCCTTTCCATGAACCTAAATGCATTTCATAAATTGCCATTGGTCGATCAAAGTTTCTATCTCTTGTTTTTAAATATGGTCTATCATGCCAAATAAAACCTTCGATATTAAAAAGTCTCGAACAAGTTCCTGGTCGATATTCGCTAAAGAATGCATATGGATCAGCTTTATCAACGTAATTTCCATTCGCATCTTTAAAATGGAATTTATAGGAAGAATAATTATGTAATCCTGGAATAAATAATTCAAAAACTCCAGATTCATCGACTTTTTTCATCTTATGAATATAAGGGTTCCAATCATTAAAATCACCAATAACCGAAACATCACTTGCCATAGGAGCATAAAGTCTAAACATAACTCCATCAATTAAACGTTTGTGGGTAATTTTCTTATATTTATTAGGGTCTTTTTTTAATGGAAAATCAACTTCTTCTTCAATCTCACCTTTTGTAAAATGAGCTCCGAAATAATTATATGCTTCGATTGTTTGACCATTTAAAAAGTCATAAAGTAATCCATAAGCCATAAAAGTATGTAACTCCTTTAAGATTTAAATTTTATGGAATTATTATACAACAACTATATATCTTTTTAATAGTAAATTTAGATATATTTCGTTAAGTTTTTATAGATAAATAAAGGGTTTATTTTTTCTTTGTTTTCTTAAATATAATCTTAAAACAATATTCATTTTATAATCTAAATTATTTGATGGACAAAGGCTAATACATCTTAAACAATGGATACAATTTTTATTAATAATTCCTTTATTAATCGCTTTATTAAAACAATTATCACCGCAAATATTACAATTATTACATTTATCTTTTTTAATTATTTTTATACCTAATCTAGCTCTTAACTTTGGAAAGATATTATAACCTAAGGTCGATTTCTCTTTAGGTATATCAATATATTTATCGCTATTTATCTTATTTAAAAGAGGAATAAGTAATTCATACTTAGGTATAAACTGATCCTCTTTTGAATAAGAATGCTTAGTAGGAAAATAAGATGCTCCAACTAAAGGTAAATTAAATTTATATTTAAGTCGATAAATAACATTACCATGATTAATTCTTCCAAATGTAGCAATAATAATCATTCTTTTTGAATTAATTTTACTTACTACTTCTTTAATAATATTAGGTGCATCTTCACTATGGATTGGAAATACTAAGATTATATTGTTTATAGGTTTAGTTAAATCTAAATTATGAACATCGATTAGTTCATAATTTAAATAATTACTACAAAATTTAGCAACTTTAAAAGAATTAAAAGTATAAGTAAGATAAGTTACAATATTTATTTTTGAAAATAATCTTTCATTATCTTGCATTCATCAACCTCTTTTAATGAAAAACCTAAACTCTCTTCAATTTCTTTTATACCTTCTTCTCTAGTTATATTACCATCTCTACTTGCTAAAGATATTTCTAGAGAGGAAAAAGGTATCATTGTTGATTCCATCTTATAAAAACGAATAAACTGACTATATTCTTTACATTTTTCAATTTGACAAGAAGTATGTAACCCTTTATTTATATTGCTAGGAGCAACATAACCACATTCTTTAGCTAAAATATCTTTAACTTTACGCCAATCGTAATTCCCTTTAGAAACATCATTTAAATCTACTTGGATAAAAGAAGGTATATTTCCACTCCAAGAACTTCTTCTAATTGCTCTTTTTAAAGGTTTTAAAATAGATGGGACTTCTTTTATAGCTTTACAAACATTAGATACTAAATCATTTTGATATCCAGCTAGTTTTTTAAAAACATTATCACCATAAGCGAGTTGCTTCATCGTTAATAAAGTTTGAATTTGACCTTTTCTTAAAGGTGGATGTAAAGTTAAGATTCTTCCAAGAGATATTAATACATTGAAAAAAGTATTATTTCCAAACTTATAAGCAATTTTAGGAGCCATATGATTATAATATAGTCCTTTCATTTGAACTGGTTCATTACCTGCAACAAAATAAGGAATCTTTTCATAAACTAATATTTCATAAAATAAAACATAAGCTAAAGAAGGACAAGCACATGTATTTCCACTTATTTTATATAACTTTGAATAGATCTTTTTAAGTGATTCGTTATCAACTTTTCGGGAAATAAATTCGACTTTATCAAAACTCTTTTTTGCTCCTTCAATTGATAATTTAGCCGATAAAGACATATATGGGATTTCCCAAGTTAAAGCTAAAACTCTTAAGTTTTTAATCTTAGATAAATAATAAAGTAAGAAAGTTGAATCTTTCCCACCAGTATAAAATAAAGCAATATCAAATCTTGATTTTTTAGATTTAGGAATATCATTTAAAATCGGAACAACTGCTTTCATCCATTTTGTATCATCTTTACTTTGACACATTGGGCATAAACCGTTTTCATCAAATTCTAAACCAGGAATAATAAAATCATTTGCACAACAATTTTTACAAAAATGAGCTTCTTTTAATGATGTTGGTACTTTTTTATAGTCTTCTTCTTTAACTACTGCTATATCAACTAATTTCTTTCCTAATACTTTTAATTCTTTATTAGTTAACTCTTTTGGCAAAGATTTAATAATACAAAATTGTTTGTTATTAAGTTTAATAACATTTTTAAACATATTATCTTTATTTCTTAAACCATAATAACGAAGAGATTTATTCTCTATTTTGTAACGAGATTGAAGTAAATACATGTTTAGTTAACCTTTATTAAATATAATTATTTTTAAATTATAAGTAATTAATCAATATTATTGCGTAAATGATTAAATTCTTTATGAGTTAATTTTATAAAGATAATTAAGTTATTTCAAACATAAAGATTATATTAAGTTAATGTGAGATATTACAAAATTTTTGAATTTAGACTACTAATTGAAAGAGTTTTTCATTATAATTGTAAGCGGTTACAAAAAATGTATTAATTTAATATAGTTATAAAGTTAATAGAAAAGGGGAAATAATATTTATGGCAAAAGTAATGGCTGTAAACTGTGGCTCAAGCAGTTTAAAATTCAAATTATATGAGATGCCAGAAGAAAAAGTAATTACTTCGGGTATTGTTGAAAGAATTGGTCATAAAGATGCAATCTTTACAATTAAAATTGATGATGAAAAAGTTACTAAAATCTTAGAAGTACAAGATCATGGTGTTGCTGTTCAATTAGTTATGGATGCTTTAATTGAACATAAAATAATTTCATCATATGATGAAATTAAAGCTACCGGACATAGAGTTGTTCAAGGTGGACCATATTTTAGACATAGTGCACTATTTAATGATGATACCTATTCTAAAATCGAATCACTTATTCCACTTGCTCCACTTCATAATAAGTCACATTTAGTAGGTTATGATGCATTTAAGAAAGTTTTACCTCATACTCCTGCTGTTGCTGTATTTGATACTGCTTTCCATCAAACAATGCTTCCAGAAGACTATATGTATCCTATTAAAAAGGAATATAGTGAAAAATATATGATTAGAAGATATGGAGCACATGGTACATCTCATAAATATCTTTGCCAATTAGGTGAAACTTATCTTGATGGTGATGATAAACGTATGATTATTTGCCATTTAGGAAGTGGAGCTTCTATTACTGCAACTCATAATGGAAGATGTGTTGCTACTTCAATGGGTTTAACTCCAGATGGTGGTATTATGATGAATACTAGAACTGGTGATATGGATCCAAGCGTTTATTATCAAGTTTTAAAGATGAGTGGAAAAGATAATGAAACTATCTTCCAAGAATTTAATAAACAAAGTGGTTTATATGGAGTTAGTGGTATTTCTAATGATAGTAGAGATGTTGAAGATGCTGCTGAAGCTGGAGATAAAGATGCTTTATTAGCTGTTAATCTTTGGGCTAGAAGAGTTGCTGATTTTATTGGTCAATACTATGTTAGATTAGGTCGAGTTGATATGATTATCTTCTCTGCTGGTATTGGTGAAAATGCTGGTATTATGAGAAAACATGTCTTAGAGAGAATTAAAGAAGCTTTAGGTATCGTTTATGATGAAGAATTAAATATGAAAGTACGTGGAACTATCGCTACTTTATCAACTAAAGAATCTAAAGTTAAAGTTATGGTTATTCCTACCGATGAAGAATTAATGATCGCTAGAGAAACTATTAAAACATTAAAGAAAAATAATATTGAATAATAACTACTACTTAACTTATTTATTACTAGATTAGTACTAATATGTTAATAATAAAGAGGAATAGTAACTTACTATTCCTCTTTTAATATATTAATTATTATTTAATTATTCTATCTTCATAACCATACTTAATTAACGATTCATTTAATTTATCTATATCAAATATTCTATTTTCAATATAGTAACGAATAACTAAAGAATAATTCGACGAAGAAGATAAAGTATAATTTGCCTTTTTAAGTAAATATTTTGCTTCATGGTTTGTTAATTTCAAAGCGAAGATAATCTTAATTAAGGTATTTAATGATGGATTTACTTTATTAGAAATAAGAGATGAATATACTTGTCTAGATATATCAGCTTTCTTATAGAAAGTGACATTATCTATTTCGTATTTATCAAGTAAATAATATAAATATGATGTAAAATCACTTCTTTTCTCTTTGCTTTTACTATGTTTTAAAATAAATTCTTCTATTGTTTCCATATCTTAATTTTAAATTGTCAATTAGCGTTTTACCACAAGATTTATTTTCTTTATTAGAATATAGGTGTAAAAAATAATAAGTTGGTATTTTCTATGGAATTTTTTACAGTTACATCAACAGGTCGATTAATTAAACGAGCAGATGGAGATTGGAGTGAATGGGACGGTTCTAAATTTTCTGAAATTTCTAAACCTTTACCTGGTTGGACACTTGATCCAAGAGATGAAGCAGTTTCTTTTAATGATTTTGCTTCAGCTCTAAGATATTGGGAGTCTTTATCAGATTCTAATAATTGATTCTATTCTTTTCTATCTAGTTCTTCTTGAATTTGCTTAACTTATTATTAGAAGTTTTAAAAGAATAATTGTTGAATATTGAAACTTAACCAGATGAAAATTTTTAGAAGAAGCTTAAAAATATTCATATTGATTAGATTTAGTTGTTCCTCAAATAGGAAGTAAGATTATCTTAATAGATTTTTATGTTTAATAAGTAAAAATACTTCTTAGTTAAAGATAATGTAATAAAGGCATAATAAAAACCTCCTTTTCTTGATTATATTAGGAGGTTTTTACTATATCTAGTTATCAGGATATAAACCTGAAACGAAATCGGCATATTCTTTTAATTCAGGGTCCATATCTAATAAAGAGTCATTTACTTTCTTTAAAGTTTCATCACTTACAATTCCTTCGTTATGAGCATCAAACATTCGATAAGTTCCTTCATCACTATAAACAAAGTAATCACCATATCTAGTAAATTTCCAGACATAATCACCAAATTTGCCAAACATTGATCCCATATCTATTCCATCTTTATGTATAGACGAACTAACAAAATAGAAACTCATATCATCAAAAGTACCAAAATATTCATTAATAATTACTCCATTAATATCTTCATCAGTACCAAATAAAGATGCACAATCTTTTTTAAAAGTAACTACTTGTTCTTCATTTAAAGGTCCCCATTTATCTTTATCTTCAAAATTAGTTAACTTTGAACTACAAGATACTAATGTAAAAGGTAATATTAATAAGGAAAGAGTTTTAACTAGTTTATTCATATAATAAACCTCCTGTTTCAATAAATTTTAAATAATCTTTATAGGAAAGATATAACACATCATTAATCAAACTTGTTTTTGATATATAATATACGCCATCCTTTTCAAGATTAAAAGAATAATTCCTATTTGATAACAAACCCACCTTTGCTTCGCCACTGCATAAAATACAAATTTTAGATTTAAATAGTAAATTCTATTTTAAAATTATATATAACTTACCCTTTTGATGAATGTCAATTTGCGTTTTACCACAAAATTTATCTTATTTACTACAATATAGATGTAATAAATAAGGAGGAAAAATATATGAAATATTATTATATTTCGGTATCATGGGTACCAGGATATTATCATGGACCATCTCTTGCAAAAAGTGAGACTGGAGAGCTTTTTGAAGATCATTACTTATACGATTCTTTACTTAAAACTTGGGTACAAGATAGATTACATATAGTAGATGATCATATTATTGGTTATGATCCAGGTGAAGAAGCACCATATAGAACTGGTAATACTGACATTATGGAAGAAATGGAAGAAATAACTCGTGATGAAGCCGTAAAAATTATGAATGATAAAAACTATAAGTTCTCCATTTTAAGAACAGGTCCTTATGAAGAGATTCTTAAAAACATTTTAGAAGAATTTAAATAGAATATTAAAGATATTTTTAGTAGAATAATAAAACTAAATTAAGAAAGGAAAACGAAATGGAAAACGAAATAATTACTGCTCAATACGAGAAATATAAAGAACAATTTGATCAAATATTAGATAAGATTAAAAGTTACGATAGAATCGCTATTTTTAGACATATCATGCCTGATTTTGATGCTTTAGGTTCACAATTTGGTTTATATTATTTTTTAAAAGAAAATTTTCCTAATAAAGAATTTAAAGTATTAGGCGATAATCATGTTACTTTTACTCCTAATGGATTATTCCCTGAAACTGATAAACTTAATGATTCATGGTTTAATGATGATTTCTTAGGAATTATTGTTGATGTTGGGGATGAAAAAAGAATTGCTGATCCTAGATTTAAAAGAGCAAAAGAATTAGTTAAGCTTGACCATCACCCTATTACAGATACTAATTTTACAATCGATGTTACCGATACTTCTTTAGCTGCTGCAGCTGAACTTGTAACATCATTTATTTGTTATTTAGAAAATAAATATGACTATAAATTAAAAGAAGATGCTGCTCACTATCTTTATATTGGTATAGTTGGTGATTCTGGTAGATTCTTATTTGGCTCTACTTCTAGACATACTTTTGAAATCTCATCTTATTTACTTTCTAAAGGAATAAATATTGTTCCTATTTATGAAAAGATGTATGAAAAAGGAATTTCAGATTTAGAGTTCCAAAAATTTATTTTGAATAACTATAAAATTTCTAAAGCTGGAACTGCTTATTATGTCTTAGAAGATAGCGATTTAAAAGAACTTGGATTAAGTTCAGAACAAGGTAAAGAACATGTTAATTTATTCTCTGCAATTAAAGGAGTTAATATTTGGTGTTCAATTACAGAAGACACAACTGAACCATGTTTTAGAATATCTCTTAGATCAAGATATTATGATGTAAGTAAGATTGCTAGAAAATATAAAGGTGGCGGACATATTTCAGCTTCTGGTGCTCAAATTGATACATTAGATGATTTAGATAAATTTATTCAAGATTGTGATGAAACTATATTAAATTCTAAATAATACTTAAATCTAAATGAGTAATAATACTTTCTTCCCTTTACATATATTTAGTGGCTATTCTTTCTTTAAATCCTCGATTAAAATCGAGGATTTAGTTAAAGAAGCTAAAAAAAGAAACTATCAATATTTAGGAATAAGTGATATTGATAATCTTTATGTATTCCCTAAATTTAATAGTTTATGTTTAAAAGAAGGTATTAAGCCTATTTTTGGTTTAACTTTAGATGTTAAAAATAACTTAAATGTTTCTTTTTATGCTAAAAATGAAGAAGGATATAAAGCATTAATATATTTAACTAACTATAAAAATAAATTAATTACTTTTCAAACATCTTTAAATGACGATATAAATGAATCGAAAATCGATTTAATATCGTTAAAAGATGTTTTAAAAGATAATGTAGTAATTGTTATTTCTACTTCTTCTAAAATATTTAATGAAGTTAGTGAAAAAATAATTAAAGAGTTCATTTTACCTTTAAAAGATATATATCAAGATGATTTATATATCGGATTAAATACAAAAGATGATTTTACGTATAGTAGAAATAATTTAATTAAAGATTTTGTTAGTTCTTTTAATATAAAAACTATTCCTTTTCCTTTAATTAGAAATATTAATAAAGATGAAGGAATAACTTTAAAAATACTTGAATATATTGAAAAAAATATGACTACTTCTATTTCTGAAATTGAAAATTTAGAAATAGATTCTTTTCCTTTGCCAAGTGATGATGAAATAAAATATTTCTTTAAAGAAGATGATTTAGTTAATTTAAATGACCTTGTTTTAAAAATTAACTTCACTTTTAAAAAAGTTAGAGCCCATCTTCTTTCTTATTCTAATTATATTAATAGTAACGAGAATAGCGATGAACTTTTAATTAAGAAGATATATGAAGGGTTAAATAAAAGAAAAATAGATTTATCGAAGAATGAAAATTATCGAAATCGATTAAATTATGAATATTTAACAATTAAAAAGATGGGGTATTCTAACTACTTTTTAATTGTTCAAGATTATATTAACTTTGCTAAAGAGAATAATATTTTAGTAGGTCCAGGAAGAGGTTCAGCGGCTGGTTCTCTTATTTCTTATCTTTTAGGAATTACTGAAATTGATCCATTAAAATATGGACTTCTTTTTGAAAGATTTTTAAATCCTGAAAGAAAATCAATGCCTGATATTGATGTTGATTTCCAAGATGTTAGAAGGGATGAAGTTATTTCATATTTAGAAATAAAATATGGAATAAACCACGTTTCTAAAGTTTTAGCTATTCAAAATATTAAAGCAAAAAATGCTTTAAGAGATGTTGCTAGAGTTTTAGGTTTTAATACTAGTTTTATTGATCCATTAAATAAAAAAATACCAGGGGGATTTAAAAATTTAGATGGTTCTCCGGATTATTCTTTAGAAGATGCTTATAAAAGGATTCCAGCTTTTAAAAATATGGTTCAAAGTAGTAAAGATTATGAAACAATATATAAAAATGCGAAATTAATCGAAGGTTTACCACGTCAAAGAGGTCAACATGCTGCTGGAATTATTTTAACTAATGAAAATATTTTTGAAGTAATGCCAATAAATTATATCTCTCAAAAAGAAATAATAAGTCAATTTGAAAAAGATTATTTAGAAGAACAAGGCTTTTTAAAATTTGATATTTTAGGCTTATCAAATCTTACAATCATTCATAATACCCTTACTTTAGTTAAAAATAATTATGATATTTCATTAAAATTTGAAGATATCCCTATTTCAGATCCAAAAATATTTAATTTATTAAAAGAAGGAAACTTAATGGGGTTATTTCAAGCAGATAAAAATGCTGTTAAAAGAGCTCTTTTAGATATAAAACCAGATAATTTTAAAGAAGTTGCTGATGCAATTTCTTTAGCTAGACCAGGTCCAATTGAATTTATTCCAACTTATGTAAAAAGAAAAAACAAAAAAGAAAAAGTTACTTATCCTTCTAAAGATTTAGAACCAATTTTAAAATCAACTTATGGAATCATAATTTATCAAGAACAAATTATGAGAATTGCTCAAAAATATTCTTCTTTCACTTTTGCTGAAGCCGATACTTTTAGAAGAGCAATCGCAAAAAAACATTATTCTGATATTTTAGAAATGAAAGATAAGTTCATTAAAGGTGCTTTAAAAAATAAACACAATGAAAAAGAAGCAATCGAAATTTTTAATCATATTTTAAAATTTGCTAGTTATGGTTTTAACCTATCTCATGCTATTTCTTATGCAGTTATTACTTGTCGAATGGCTTATTTAAAAGCGACTTATCCTACAGAATTTTATGCTTCAATTTTAACTTCAAATCAAGATGAAGATAAGATAAATAACTATATTAGTGAGATAAAAAAAGAACATGTTTCGATAGAACTTCCTAATATTAATCTAACAAATTTATACTTTGTTCCTACTAAAAATAGCCTAATATTCCCTATTTCGAAAGTTAAAGGTATTCCTAGTAAACTTGCTTATAATATTGTTAAAGAAAGAGAAGAAAGAGGACCTTATACTTCTTATCAAGATTTTATATTTAGGTCAGTTAACTTTGAAAATAAATTAAATGATAAACAACTTTCAACCTTAATTAATGCTGGGTGTTTTGATACATTTAATCCAAATAGAAAACAGCTTAAAATGCAAATACCTGATGCGATGGACATTGTTTCTTTAGGTGGAAAATCAGCTTATGACATTATAAGTGGCGATTCAAGTTTTTCTTCTTTTAAATTTGATACAGATGTCAAAGATGATAAGCTTGAAAGAATTAACTTTGAATACGAAGCTTTAGGAATGCTAATTTCTGATTCTTTATTAAATTACGTTAATCTTTCACCGAAAGTAAAAAGTGTAATTACACCAATTTCTTTATTAAAAACTAACGTTACTTCTTACATTTTAGGTACAGTAAAAAGTGTTAAAACAATTAATATTAAAAACGGAAAAGATAAAGGAAAAGTTATGGCTTTTGCTTTAATTGGAGATAATGATAACGAAATTGATACTACTATTTTTTCATCTATCTTTGATGAACATAGTGATTTAATTAAAGTAAATAATATTTTATTATTAAAAGGTAAAAAAGAAGTTAGAAATGATAAAATATCTTTTATTGTTGAAAATATGAAGGAAGTAAAATTAAATGAGCAATAAAATAGTAATTTTAGATGGATATTCAATGCTTTTTAGAGCATTTTATGCTACTTATCTTATCGATAAAGAAAAATTAATGCGTAATGAAGAAGGTATACCAACAAATGCAATATACGCTTTTTCAAATATGTTAGTTTCAATCTTAAAAAAATTAAATAAAGATGATTCGATTTTTGTAGCTTTAGATAGTGGAAAAGAAAATTTTCGTAAAAAAGAATATAAAGAATATAAAGCAAATCGAAAACCAATCGAAGAAGAATTAAAAGTTCAACTTCCTATTTTAAGAGAACTTCTTTCATCTTTAAATATTCCTTTTTATGAGCAAGAAGGTTTAGAAGCCGATGATATTGCTGGAAATATCGCTAAAAAAATGGAAAAAGAAAACTATAAGGTCATTATTTATACTTCTGATAAAGATTATTTACAACTAATTGATGAAAATATTACGATTAATCTAATTAAGAAAGGATTAAAAGATATAAAAGAAATGACTCCTACTTCTTTTAAAGAAGAATGGGGATTTGATCCAATTCATATTATTGATTATAAGGCTCTTAGAGGGGATGATTCTGATAACTTAAAAGGAATACCAGGAATCGGAGATAAAACTGCTAAAGATTTAATTATTAAATATCATGATTTTGAAAATATTGTTAAAAATGCTGATCTAAATAAAAAAGTAGGGCAAAACATTGTTACTTATCAAGATAATGGAAGACTTTGTTTATCTTTAACAACTATTAAAGTAGATGATAACTTACCACTTACTAAAGAAGATTTACTCTATAAAGGATATGATTATAATCAAGTTAATTCATTCATTAATAAATATAATTTAAAATCACTACTTTCTAAACTTCCCGCTAACTTTAGAAGAATAAATTCATCGAGTGATAGTTTAAAAAGTAAACTTGAATATAAAGAAGTAAGTTCTTTAAAAGAGATAGTTTCTATTTTAAATATTTCACTTAATAAAATAGATTCTTTAGGTATTTCTATTCTATTAAGTGAAAATAATTATCATTATGCTGATATTAAAAGAATATATTTAACATTATTAAATAATAACTTTGTATTATCTTTTGATAATTTTCTTAAAGATAAAGATTTAGTTTCTTTATTAGAAGATGAAAAGATAAAGAAATATTGTTTTGATTTCAAAAAGTTATATGTTTCTTTATATAAATATAATATTGTAGTTAAAGGTTTAGCCTTTGATTTAATGTTAGGTTCATATTTAGTTAATGTAACTCTTGCTACTTCTTCTTTAGAAAATATCTTATCTTATTTTAATATCGATATTTCTTTTGCTTTAAAAAATAACGATGAAAAAGAAAGTTTATCTTTATTTGATGATAACTATTCAAAAGAAGATCCACTTAAAGTTTGTGAAAGTTATTATTCTTTAAATCTATATAATGAAATTACTACTAGATTAAAAGAAAGTGATGAACTTAATCTTCTTTTTGATATTGAACAACCCTTATCTTTAGTTCTTGGAAGAATGGAAATAGAAGGTTTCCCACTAAATAAGAAATACTTAGAAACTTTTAAAAGTGAATATAAATCTAAATTAACTTCATTAGAAGAAAATATCTATCAATTAGTTGGTAAAAAATTTAATATTAATTCTCCAAAACAACTAGCTTCAATTTTATATGATGAACTTAAACTTATTTCACCAAATAAATCTCGTTCAACGAGTGTTGAAATATTAACTAAAGTTAAAGATAAATCCCCACTTATTCCTTTAATTCTTGAATATCGTAAATATTCTAAGCTTTTAAATACTTATGTCGAAGGATTTATTCCATTTATTGATAAAAATGGCTTAATACATGCCACATTTAATCAAGCATTAACTTCTACTGGTAGATTATCTTGTTCTGATCCAAATTTACAAAACTTATCGATTAGAGATGATGATTCTAAAGCTATAAGAAAAGCTTTCTTTTATGATGATAAATCTTTAAATTTATTATCTTTAGATTATTCTCAAATTGAATTACGTATTTTAGCTCATCTTGCAAACTCTAAAACGATGATTGATGTATTTAATAGTGGTGAAGATATTCATAGTGCTACTGCTAAAAAAATATTCCATCTAAGTCAAGAACCAACAAGTGAAGAAAGAAGAAAAGCCAAAACTGTTAATTTCGGTATCGTTTATGGAATTTCTGATTGGGGATTATCTGAACAACTTGGATGTAGCGTAAGCGAAGCTAAAGAAATAATTACTTCTTTTTATAACGAATTCCCTGAAATTAAAGAATATTTAAATTCATTAATCGATGAAGCAAAGGAAAAAGGTTATTCCAAAACAATGTTTAACCGTCGCCGATATTTATCTAATTTTAACTCAGAATCTTATCAAGAAAGAGAGTTTGAAAAAAGAGCAGCTATGAATGCTCCTATTCAAGGTAGTGCTGCTGATTTAATTAAAATTGCAATGATCGAAGTTGATAAAAAATTAACTGAAAAAGGATATAAAGCTCGAATTATTAACCAAATTCATGATGAAATTATTTTAAAAGTTAATGATGATGAGCTTAATGAAGTTCAAGCTTTAGTAAAAGATGTAATGGAAAACTCTGTTAAACTTAAAACTAAATTACTTGCTGAAGGAGGAGCGGCCAAAAATTGGTACGACTGTAAATAATTATGCCTGAATTACCTGAAGTTGAAACTGTTAAAAATACTTTAATACCACTAGTTAAGGATAAAGTTATTATTGATGTCGATATTTTTTACGATCGATTAATTCAATCAAATATCGATGATTTTAAAAAAGATATTATAAATAAAAAGATATTAGGTATTCAAAGATATGGAAAATATCTCTTCTTTGATTTAAGCGATGATTTTATTTTAATAACTCATTTAAGAATGGAAGGGAAATTTGCTTATCATAAAACAAGCGAAAACATTCGAATTTCTTCTACTACTTTAGCTTTTTATTTTAGCGATAAAACTTCTCTATGTTTTAACGATACACGTAAATTTGGTTTAATGTATCTAACAACTAAAAATGAAATTCATGACCTTCCAATGATTAAAAAATTAGGGATTGAAGCTAATAAAATTAAAGAAAGCGATTATCAAGAACTTTTTAAAAAATTAAGAAAAAATAAACCTATTAAAAATTTAATTACTGACCAATCAATTTTATGTGGAATTGGAAATATTTATGCAGATGAAACACTCTATTTATCAAAAATTCATCCTTTAACAAAAGGTAAAGATTTAACAAATAATGATTTTATTAATATTTTTAATAATGCTAAGAAAATATTAGATAAAGCAATTACTTTAGGTGGTTCTTCAGTTCATTCATTTTCTTCAAATGGAATCGATGGAAAATTCCAAGAAGAATTACTTTGTTATGGAAAAGAAGGTAAGATTTGTCATAATTGTGGGACTAAATTTCATAAAATATTTTTAAATGGTAGAGGCACTACTTTTTGTCCTAACTGTCAAATTTATAAGCCTATTGAAAAAGCCATTGGAATAACTGGAAAAATAGGTAGCGGAAAATCCACTTTATTAAATCATTTTAAAGATTTAAATTATTTAACTATCTCAAGTGATGAGTTAATTAAAGAAATTTATCATGATCCAGTTATAAATAAAAAAATATGTAAAATAGTCGGTTTTATCTTTAATATCGATAAAAAAGAAGATCGTAATAAAATCAAACTAAAAATGATAAATGATCCTCAAGTTAAAGAAAAAATCGAAGATATTTTATATCCAGTACTTGAAAATAGATTAATTAAAATTATTGAAGAAAATGATGATGTTGTAATTGAAGTTCCGCTTCTTTTTAAAGCACACTATCAATATATGTTTAAAAAAATATTTGTTCTAGATATTGATGAATCTAAACAAATCGAACATTTAAAAAGTAGAGGGGATAATGTAACTACTTCTTTAAAAATAAATAATGATTATAGCGATTTAAATTTAGATAAAGTTTATATAATTAAAAATAATTCTTCAAAGGAAGAATTATTCAAAAAAGTAGATGAAATATTAAATAAATAGATTATTTTAATGGTAATTTTCCACTATTATATTCTAAAGTTATTGAAGATTTAATTAAGTTAGTAATCTCATTAGAAATATAATAGTTTTTCGATCTTATTGCATAAACATTACGAAGATCTTCTAAAGAATATAAAGAATTAATAATTGTAAACTTATTATTTTTTGATTTACTTCTTTCTTTTAAGATTGGAATTAAGATTAAATCACGAGTAATATCGTTAATATATTCTTCACCTAAAGAATCTAAAACAAGAGTATTAGCATTAGCGATCTTGTTTAATGCTTCATCAAAAGAAGATTTATCTTTTAAAAAGAATAAATCACTTAGTTCTTTAAATCTTTTAGGACATGATAAATATACAATATTTGATGAATAGTTTTTCTTTGCTAATGCATTAGTAATTGCAATTGATAAATAAGATTTGTAAGTTTCATGTCCGCCATAAATAAAGAAAAACTTCTTTCCTTTATTTAATTCATTAATAATAGATTTTTTAGGTTCTTCGCGAGGTATATCTTTAAAAGAAAGGTTATAAAATTCATTAATATTAAAA
Source organism: uncultured Bacilli bacterium (assembly GCA_944350425.1). GTDB lineage: Bacteria > Bacillota_I > Bacilli_A > RFN20 > CAG-826 > Onthovivens. The sequence goes on along the minus strand of CALVOX010000001.1, from coordinate 23,655 downwards.
TCAATCAATAAAAACTTCTTCTTATATTCCATAAATTTATGATATGCATCATATTCTTTATATGTTTCTTCAATAACATTATTTTCATTTTTAATTAACTTATAACGATAAAATTCATTATTAGATAAACAATCTTCATATCTTTTTAGTTTCTTATTAGTTAAATAACCAAGATATTCTTTATAAAACTTCGCAATATGAGTTTTAATTTCTTCATCATTAAATTTATCATCATTAATTAATGAATTATAAAATTCTTTATCATTACTTATTTCTTCATATAGTTTTTCTCTATATGAAGAAATATCGATATCTAATTTACTTTTAAATTGATCTATTTTTTCCATATATATTTAATTATAAATCTAAATTATCATCATCAAAATCAAAAAGATTTAAATCATTTGAGTTATCGCAATTATTATTATTTTTATTACTTATATTACTATCTTCTTCTTTTTCAAAATTAATCTTAACAATATCTTTATTACTATTCTTAATTAAATTTTCATCAAATAACTTTGAATCATTTTTTGTTGCATTAAATCTTTTTTCTTTCTTACTATAACTATCTTCGTTATATAAATAATCTATCATTTCATAAACATCATGGACATCATTTCTTAAAATAGGTCCTAAATATGTAATAACATTATTTTTATATAAATGATTATTATCTTTATTTAATGAATAATCTAAAAGACAATTAATCATATCGCTTGATAAGTTATATTCACTAATTAATGTTTGAATAATATTTTTTTCAAATTTAGATGGTTCTTTACCATTTAATGTCTCTCTTAAAAATTCAAGAGGAGATAAAGACTTATAGTATGAAATTAAAGTATCATTATTACGTTTACGATCTTCAAAACGAATTTTCTTGGAATTTAAATCATTTTTTGCAAATGTATTAAACATTTGATTCTTCATTATTTCATCTTCTAACTTTTTAAAATTAATATGATTCTCTTTAGTATTAACATCGTAAAAAGTATTGATATATCTAGCCATTTCTTCCTCATTGATTGAATAAATACTTGCTAGTTCTTGAATTCTCTTTTCTTCATTATCGTTAATCATCTTAGCATTAATTTGACTAATCTTTTTAAGTTTCTTTAAGAATATCGAATATGAAAAATTAGATGAAACACTAACACTTTCATTTTTAGATTTAAAAATATAGTTAGTTTTTGAATCTAAAGATGAATTATTTTGTTTAATTTCAAAAACATCTAATAAAGATGAAGAGATATTTTCATAGTTAACTAAAGAATATTTTAAAGCATATTTTTCTTCGACTTTTTTTAATTTTTCTTCATCATTATTAAAGGCATTTAAAAGTAAAATTCTAAGATGTTTTTTATTAAAGAATTTCTCTGGTGTTAAAACAGGTTTAACTAAAATAATATAAGAAGAATCATTTTCAATATGTTTATAAGTTTCAATTAAATTTAAAGCTTCTAAAGTCTTACGTGATTCGATGTATTCTCCTTTAGAAAAAGATAATAAACTGAGTATATTTGATTCACTTATTTTCTTATTAACACTATTTTTAAGTAAGGTATATAAAAGAATTGCTCTACCTTTAATAATTGGTAAATAATAGTCATTTAAATAATCTTGATAATGTTCAACATTATCTTCGTCTTGGTAGATATTAATCTTAATTTCACTCATATTAGTTTTTAATTATACATAAGAATTACTTTAATTTCATAAGAAGATATCTAAATATCTTTTTAGTTAAAATTTAGTAAAAATATAGTAAATAATTGTTATTCTTTTTAAATCAATTTTTCTATTACTTTTATATAAATTTTGTTTAATTATTGATTAAATTTAGTCTATAATATTAAATGAAATTATAGGAGAAAAATATGTTAAAGAAAATTGGTATATTAACAAGTGGCGGTGATGCTCCTGGTATGAACGCTACTGTTATAGGTGCAATTAAAGCTGGCATAGCTCTTAACAAAGATATGTATGTAGTTTACGACGGCTATAAAGGTTTAATTGAAAAAAACTTTAAAAAAGTTGATAAACATTTTATTGAAGATAAATTAACATCTGGTGGTACTGCTATTAAAACTGCTAGACTTCCTGAATTTAAAGAGGAAGAGGTAAGAAAAGTTGCCGTTAAAAATATGAAAGAAGAAGGAATCGAAGCTCTAATTGTTATTGGTGGCGATGGTTCTTATATGGGCGCAAAAAGACTTACCGAAATGGGTATTAACTGTATTGGTTTACCTGGAACAATCGATAACGATATTGCTTCAAGTGATTATACAATCGGTTTTGATACAGCTTTAAATACTGTTGTTAATGCAATAGACCAAATTAGAGATACAATGACTTCTCATAATAGATGCGCTGTTGTTGAAATTATGGGTAATAAATGTCCAGACCTTACTTCTTTTGCTGCTATTGCTACTAATGCTGATGAAGTATTTACTTGTGACCATCCATTAGACGATAAAAATGCTTTATTTGATCGTATGGAAGAAGCTAAAAGAAATGGTAAAGAAAGTTACATTATATTAGTTGCTGAAAAATTACTCGATACTAAAGAACTCGAAAAAGAATTAAATTCCAAAACTTCTTGGGAAACTAGACTTACAGTCTTAGGGCATATTCAAAGAGGTGGAAAACCAACAGCAATGGAAAGAGTTAACGCTGTTAAAATGGGTGCTTATGCTGTTGAATTACTTGATAAAGGTATTGGTGGAGTCTGTGTCGGAATCCATGAAAATAAATTAAGATATGTTGATATATACGATGCTTTAAAACTTCCAAGAGATGAGCATAGAGATTTATATCAATTACATGAATTAATTAAGTAAGTGAATAGGAGTTTATATGTTAAAAGAAAATCACACCAAAAAAACTAAGATTGTTTGTACTATTGGCCCATCTTCTCAAGATGAAAAAATGATGAGAAAACTCATTGAAAACGGTATGAACTGTATGAGAATGAACTTCTCTCATGGCGATTATGAAGAACACGGTGCAAAAGTAATTACTTTAAGAAAAATCGAGGAAGAAGAAGGTATTTATATTCCTACAATGCTCGATACTAAAGGACCTGAAATTAGAGCTGGTGAAGTTGAAAACGATTTAATCACCATTGAAAAAGGTAGTGAAGTTAGAGTTTCTATGGAACCAGTACTTGGTACTCCTAAAAAAATTAGTGTTAACTATCCTGCACTTTTTGATGATGTTGAACCAGGAAACCACATTAAATTAGATGATGGTAAACTTGATTTACTCGTTACTGGAAAAGATAAAGAACACCATGAAATTATTACTGAAGCTTTAAATACTCACTCTATTAAAAGCCGTAGAGGTGTAAACTGTCCAGGTGCTAGACTTGCAATGAAATTTATTTCTGAAAAAGATGAACAAGACCTTATTTGGGGCTGTGAAACTGGCGTTGACTTTATCTCTGCTTCTTTCGTTAGAAATGCTCAAGATGTTTACGATATTAGAAACGTTTTAGCAGCTCATGGCCATCCAGAAATTAAAGTTATTTCCAAAATTGAAAATTCACAATCAATGAATTGCCTTGATGAAATTATTGATGCTAGTGATGGTATCATGGTTGCTCGTGGTGATCTTGGTCTTGAAATTCCTGAAGAGGAAGTCCCAATTGTTCAAAGAGATTTAATTAAAAAATGTAGAGAAAAAGGTAAACCAGTTATTACTGCAACTCAAATGTTAGACTCAATGATTCATTCTCCTATTCCAACAAGAGCTGAAGTTGGTGACGTCTCTACTGCTGTTTTAGAATCTACAGACTGCGTTATGCTTTCTGGCGAATCTGCAAATGGTGAATATCCTGCAGAATCTGTCTTAATGCAAACTAAGATTTCTAGAACGATGGAAAAAGAATTAGATTATGAAACAATGGCTAAAGAAGCTTACGATACTTCTAATAAAGATAACAACGATGCTATCGCTAATGCTATTGCAAATACAGCAAAACTTATCGATGCTAAATTAATTGTTTCTTTCACTGAAACTGGTAGATCTTCAAGAAGAATTTCAAAAGCTAGACCATGCTGTCCAATTCTTTCCATTTCTAATAGACTTGTTACTGTTAGACAAAACGCAATTTATTGGGGTGTTTATTCTAAACTCATTAAATCAAAGAAAATGCCAGAATTAATTGAAGATATGGAAGTTATCGCTATTGTTAAAGCTAAAGAATTTGGCTTAAAACCTGGTGACTTCATCCTTATTTCTGGTGGTACTCCAACTGGTGCTGGAAGAACTAACTTCATGAGAATTATTCAAATTCCTGAAGATAGAGATGTTTTATAATAAAATAGTTGATTTTTAAATAAAAAGTATTATATTATTCACGTGCGTTGATGAAGACATGTTTATTATTAAACTTTTACAAGAGAGTATAGAAATTAGCTGAGATTCTATATTAAAAGAAATAATAAGTACCACTTCTGAGCATTTAAGGAAACTTAACGTTTAACTTTTGACGATATAAAAGTCCAATTAAGTGATAAATATTTATTATTTATAACTAAGGTGGTACCGCGAATAAAAATTCGTCCTTAGAAACTATGTTTTCTAAGGACTTTTTCTTAGAAAACAAAAAGGAGATATATTATGCTACTTAAATTACTTGATGGCAAACAAATTGAAATTAATGAAAATGAAAATGGCCACGATGTTGCATCAAAGATTTCTACTTCTTTAGCTAAAAATGCTTTAGCTTATAAACTTAATGGAAATCTTTATGATTTATATGCACCAATTAAAGAACATGGCGATTTCGAAATTATCACTTCTTCTAGTGCTGAAGCCTTTTCTTTATTAAACCATTCAACAGCTCACTTACTTGCTGAAGCAGTCAAACACCTTTTTAAAGATGCAAAATTTGGCATTGGCCCTTCTATTGAAGATGGTTTCTACTATGATATTGATTTTGGTAGTTACGTCTTAAAGGAAGAAGATTTAGCAAAAATTGAAGCTGAAATGAAAAAACTTTCTAAGAAAAACGAATATATTGTTAGAAAAAACATTTCTAAAAATGAAGCATTAGAAATATTTCAAGATAACGAATATAAATTAGAATTAATCAACGAATTACCTGAAAATGAAATTATTTCTACTTATTCACAAGGTGATTTTGTTGACTTATGTCATGGACCTCACGTTCCTTCAACCGGTTTCATCAAACACTTTAAACTCGAAACTATAGCTGGAGCTTATTGGAGAGGTGATTCTAAAAATAAACAATTAACAAGAATTTATGGTGTTTCTTGTTTCTCTCAAGAAGATCTTGAACATAGAGAACATCTTAAAGAAGAAGCTAAGAAAAGAGATCATCGTAAACTTGGAAAAGAACTTGGCTTATTCATGATTTCTGATTATGGTCCAGGATTCCCATTCTTCTTACCAAATGGTTTAATGCTTAGAAGACAAATTGAAAACTGGTGGTATCAAATTCACGATGCTCATGGTTATAAGTTAATTAAAACTCCTATTATTCTTTCTAAAGAATTATGGGAAACTTCAGGCCACTGGGATCACTATAAGCAAAATATGTACACTACAAAAATCGACGATAGAGACTTTGCAATTAAACCAATGAATTGTCCAGGTGCATTAGTTGTTTATAACTCTGAACTTCATTCATATAAAGATTTACCACTTAGACTTGGCGAACTAGGCTTAGTTCATAGACATGAAGCTAGCGGTGCTTTAAATGGATTATTTAGAGTAAGATGCTTTACTCAAGATGATGCTCACATCTTCTGCCGTAGAGATCAACTTCAAAGTGAAATTGAAAACTTATTAAAACTTTATGACGAAATTTATTCTACTTTCGGCTTAGATTATACTATCGTCTTATCAACAAAGCCTGATTCAGACTATATCGGTGATGATGAAGTATGGGCAGAAAGCGAAAAAATCTTACATGATGCTTGTATAGCTACAGGCAAAGAGTTAAAGATTAATCCAGGTGATGGTGCTTTCTATGGTCCAAAACTTGACTTCAAACTTAAAGATTGTATGGGTAGAATTTGGCAATGTGGCACAATTCAACTTGATATGAACTTACCAGAAAGATTCAATTGTTCTTATATTAATGCTAATGGCGAAAAAGAAAGACCTGTTATGTTACATAGAGCAATTTTAGGTTCTTTTGAAAGATTTATTGGAATTATTATCGAACACTTTGGTGGTGCTTTCCCAATGTGGATTGCTCCTGTTCAAATTAATGTCTTACCAGTTAATAATAAATTCCACCTTGAACATGCCGAGAAAATTAAAGACGAATTAATTAAAGCTGGCTTTAGAGTAACTCTTGATTCAAGCGAAGAAAAACTTGGATATCGTATGAGAAACTCTATTCTTAAAAAGACTCCATACACCTTAGTTATTGGCGATAAAGAAAAAGAAGGAAATTTAGTAACTTATCGTAAATATGGTACTGAAGAACAAATCACAATTTCTTTAGACGAATTTATTAAGATGGCAAGTGATGATGTTAAAGAAAAGAAATTTCTTGTTGATCCAAAATCTATCTAATTAAATGAAAAAAGAAACAACAAAAGTAACTAAAATATTAGATTTTCACAAAATTAATTATGAACTTTTTACTTATGAACCTAATCAAAGACTAAGCGGAGAAGAAATTTGTTCCATTCTTCACGAAGATCCGAATAAGGTTTATAAAACATTATTAACCATTTCGAAAAACAAAAAACATTATGTCTTTGTTTTACCAGTTAATAAAACTTTAGACCTAAAAAAGTGTGCTAAATTAAAAAACGAAAAATCTATTGATATGGCACATGAAAAAGAAATGAAGCCAATAACTGGTTATGTTCATGGGGGATGTTCAATGATTGGACAACTTAAACCTAATATTGATATAACAGTTGATTCATCTTTTCTAAAAAATGATTATGTTTATATTAGTGCTGGTGAAGTAGGTAAACAAGTAAAGCTTAATCCTAATGATATAAGTAAAATAATTAAATTTAGTGAAGGTGATATTACTACTTCTAATGATTAAATAATATAAAAAGTCACTATCATCGAGATAGTGACTTTTTACTAAGGAAGTATCTATGAAAAAAATAGAATACTAATTAATACCTACCGCTCTCATTGCAAAATCAAGAATAAATCTTGATAAAGTCATTACACCTGATTCATAACCAAGTTCGCTTTGGAACCATGAATTAACATCAACATTATTTTTAGCAATAAAATATGTTAAAAGTAAATATAACGAACAAACAAAGAAACCAGTAGCTAGACCAATTACTCCACCTAAAATTTTATTTATTGTTTGTCTAATCGGTCCACCAGTAAGAAGCTTTTCAATAGGTTTTAAAAAGAGCATTAAAAGAACCAAGAAAACTAAGAATAAGACCAAATAAGTTGAAACAAGGATAATAATTCCGCCCATTTCAAAACTATTTATCCATTCATTAACTGATTCAATGTTACATATTGCTCCAGCAATAGTTCCTGCAAGAAAATAAGTTATTGTAATTGCTCCAACTACTGCTACAAATCTAGAAAATTTGCTATAAAATCCTGAAATTAATCCACCAACAAAAAAGATGATTAAAACAATAACTGCAAGTATATCAAAAGATGAAAACACAAATTCCATAAATATTTTTACCTCGCGTGTATTTATATTTTATTTTTAATTTAGAAATATTTAAAGTGGTAAGTTAAAAAAGATGCTTAAGTTATGACTTAAGCATCTAAAGTTACATTGGTTAATTAAAAACTATTTAGCTTTACCTTGGTTTTTAACAGCATCCATTGCTGCTTTAATTTTTTCTTGGTCGCCTAAATATCTCTTTGATAAAACATGGAAATGTTCATCGAATTCATAAACAAGTGGGACACCAGTAGGAATATTTAAGGCTACGATATCATCATCAGAAATACCTTCAAGATATTTAACTAAAGCTCTAAGAGAATTTCCATGAGCAGCAATAATTACTCTTTTACCGGAAACGATTGTAGGTTTAATTTCACATTCCCAATAAGGTAAAACTCTAGCAACTGTATCTTTTAAGCATTCTGTAAGTGGTAAATCTTGAACGCCGACACCTGCATATTGTGCTTGGTTGGCAGGATTTCTTTCATCACCTTCTTCTAATGCTGGAGGTTGAATATCATAACTTCTTCTCCAGATTTTAACTTGTTCTTCACCGTATTTTTCAGCAGTTTCGCTCTTATTTAATCCTTGTAAAGCACCATAGTGTCTTTCGTTTAATCTCCAAGTTTTATAAACTGGGATATATTCTTCACCCATTTCTTCAAGAACATGATTTAAAGTGTGAATAGCTCTTTTTAAATATGATGTATAAGCAACGTCAAAGTGAAAACCTTCTTCTTTTAAAAGTTTACCACCATTTTTTGCTTCTTCGACACCTTTTTCTGATAATTCAACATCAGTCCAACCAGTGAAAAGATTTAATTTATTCCATTCACTTTCTCCGTGTCTAATGAGAACTAATTCATAAGTCTTTGCCATTTTTATAATTCTCCTTTAACTTATAATTTCTTAATATATTTTAGAATAACTTTATTTATAAATCTATCTAAATAAAATTATTTACTACCCATTTTTTCTTCGAGAGTATGAAAAATTTCATACATTGTTTTAAGTGCTAACCAAGATGTAATATTATTGACATCTAATGGAGGGGCAATTTCAACAAAATCCATTGTTGTTACATTTAAATGAGAAATTAATCCAATAATTAAATTCAATATATCAATACTTTTTAAACCAAATGCTTCTGGTGTTCCTGTACCTGGAGCAAAAGAAGGATCGTTAGCATCAATATCGTAAGAAATATAAACTTTATATTTTGGATCAGAATATTTTGCGGTTAAAAGCAAGAGCAATGGTTCAACACCAAGTTTATTTACATCAACCGCTTTGTAAACATCAAGCATTGGATGCTTTTTAAAAGTTTCAATTTCTTGTTCTTCAAATCCTCTAACACCGATTAAGGTAATATTTCTATCTTTGAAGCCAAGATCGAGAGCTCTTTTAATTGGGCAAGCATGAGAATATTTAGAACCATGATATTCATCACAAATATCTGGATGAGCGTCAATATGAATAATTACTGGTTCTTTTTCTTCTTCTACTGCTTTTTTATAAAAAGCTTTTTCGCTTGCAATTGCAATTGAATGATCGCCACCTAAAACAATATGAAATTTATCACTAACTGATTCTAAATCTTGATAGATTTTGTTAGAAAGTTCTTCAAAATTAGATGCATCATAATCTCCTAAATCAAAAATCTTTGTTTTAGAAAGAATATTTCCATACATATCAAGAGGTGGAATTTCATAAGAAAGTTTTCTTAAGGTTTCTGGTGCTAAAGAAGCACCTTTACCTATTGAAGCATTATTATCAAAAGGAACTCCTAATAACAAAACATTTGCTTCATCTTTATTAGTGGTAATTAAACCACGAAATTCATTTAACTCCATATTCTTATTTTACGTTATCAACGTTACCTTTAATTGAATTATCACCTTGTTTAGAGAATTGACTGACAGCTAATTTTGATTTGATGTTATGTTGTAAGTTACATGGTCCACCAATACAACCGCCTTCACAAGCCATACCTTCTAAGAAGTTAACATCTAAACTACCATTTTTTATCTTTAATAAAGTAGTTCTGATGTTATCCATTCCATCGACATTAGTTCCTTTAACTTCGAAGTTAGAATTCTTTTCTTTTAAAGCTTCTTTAACGGCAGCTGAAAGACCGCCACATTGAGCAAATCCTCTACCAAAAGATGAACCTTTCTTATAATCAACCTCTTCTAAAGAAGCAACATCAATATTTCTAGCATCAATAAATGCTTGTAATTCTTCAAAAGTCATAGCAGAATCAATGATTCCTTTAACTCTTGGGTGTTTAATTTCTGATTTTTTTGCAGTGCAAGGTCCAATAAATACTACTTTTGAATTTGGATCTTTATCTTTAATAAATTTGCCAATCATAGCCATTGGAGATGGTGAATCAGAAATAAATTGAGCTAATTCAGGCATGAATTTTCTAATATATAAAGTATAAGCAGGGCAGCAAGATGAGAATAATTTTCCTCTTTCTTCAAGTTCTCCACTTTCTTCTAATGCAACCATATCAGCGCCTAATGCGGCTTCATAAACTTCATAGAAACCAAGTTTTTTAATTGCTGAAATAACTTGTCCAGTTTTAAAGTTAACAAAATTTCCGCCAATTGATGGAGCGACAATGGCATAAACATTTTTACCATTTGCTTTAGCTTCATCTAACATTTCTAAAATTTCTTTAATGTAAGAAATATCAACTATAGCTCCAAAAGGACATGTATATACACAAGCACCACAGTGAATACATTTTGCATCATTAATTACTGCTTCATTTGTTTCACCAATATTAGGTGTAATTGCTTTTTGTTTACATGCTCTTTCACATGGTCTAATTCTATTTTCAATAGCAGAATATGGACAAGCTTTTGCACACATTCCACAGTTAACACATTTAGTTTTATCAATACTTGCTTTTAATCCATCTTTGAATGAAATACATTTTTTTGGACATGCTTGTTCACATTTATGAGCAATACATCCTCTACATTGATCAGTTACAGTATATCCACCAATTGGACACTCATCACAAGCAATACCGATAACTTTAATAACATTGGTATCGACCTTTGACGAAGAATTTAAAATATATTTAATACGTTCTTGTACAATTGCTCTTTCTTTATAAATACAACATCTAAAAGAGGCTTTAGGTCCTGGGATAATTTTATTTGATAAATTATAAACTTCTTCAAAATCAGGTGTGCGTTTATTATTATCTATAAATTGAATTACGTTTTTTAATACAGTATATTTAAGTTCTTGTACTCTAGTTTCAAAAACAGCCATATTTTCTCCTTTTCACGTCAATAATTCTATCAAAAAACTAACATAAAATATATAATTATTTGAACAATAATTTCTAAAATAAATTATAGTTTTTATTTAGGTAAATTTTATGAAGAAACTAATTGCAAATTATCATACACATACATATAGATGCGGACACGCTTCAATGGAACCTGATGAAAATTATGTAATTGAAGCTATAAAAAGTGGTTTAAAAGATCTAGGCTTTTCTGATCATGCACCTTTTAAAGGAATAACTCACGAAAGAATGAGAATGGAATTTGGTCAATTTCCAGACTATTTAGAATCGGTTAGGAACTTGAAAGAAAAGTATTTTAACAACATAACAATTCATTTAGGCCTAGAATGTGAATATTACGAAGATAAAATCGAATACTATAAAGAATTATTTAACAAATATAAAATCGACTATTTAATTTTAGGACAACATCTTAGATATAATGATGAAAATGAACCTGTTAATTATTATAAAAAAGATAAATTACAAGGCTTTATCGATTATAAAAACGATTTGATAAAAGGAATGAAATCTGGTTTTTTTAAATATGTTTGTCATCCAGATATATTTATAAATTTCGTTTCAGAAATTACTCCAGAAGTCGATAAAATAATGGATGAAATTTGTCTCGAAGCTTTAAAAAATAATCTACCACTTGAAATTAACCTTCATGGTGAATTTAAAAATAAAGATGGAGCAATAGCAAGGGGTTGTCTCCACTATCCTTCGCCATATTTCTTCAAAAAAGCAAAAGAAATGGGAAATAAATTTATTTTTGGAATAGATTCGCATAATTCTAAAGAAATTAGTGAGATTGATTATTCGTTCTTGGAACGATTTTTAAAAGAAACAAATATATCGGAAGAAGACATCATAGATATGCTCGTTTTTTAGTAAATCATCTAGTATTTAAATTTAATTGTGCTAATATAATTATAGAAGTCTTAAAGACAACATATTATGGAGGAAAAATATGAAAAATAATACTTCTTTTAAAAACCTTTTATTTTATATTTTAATAGGTTTACTCTTTTTAAGTGGCTTATTTATTGTCATTCTTGTAATTAGTGGCATTGATTCTATTAATGGAATTATTACAATGTCTACTTTCTCAGGACTTGCTTCACTTTTTGGTTTAGTTGTTACCCTACTTTATCTTGTTCTTTTGCTATTGAATAAGGAAGAAGGTACAACTTTAAAAGATTATTTATTATATGGGGTAATTGCATTTGTATTCTTAATGCTTACAATTATTTCTTGGAGATATTGCTCTTCTTACGTACAAATTGCTAATGCTTATGGTCAACTTGGTGGTTTATTCCCTAATCGATAAAAAATAATTAAATCAATAATCATTTAAAAATAATTAACAATAATAAAAGGTCATCTAGAAATTCTAGATGACCTTTAATAATTATATGTTAACTATTTTTCTACTTTGTAGCCGTTATAAGCATCTTTTAAGATTGCTGTCATATCAGCGACTAAAGGAATTCTTGGGTTAACTGCTGTACATTGATCTTCGAAAGCAAGATATGATAATTCTTCACAACTATCCATCCATGTTTTTTCATCAATGCCTTCAGCTTTGAAATTCATAGCTTCGCCACATTCAATACCTAAATTGTAGACTGCATCAGCTAAAGATTTAACACCTTCTTCAACTGTTGAAGCTTTTAAGCCAAGTAATCTAGCAATTTTTGCATATCTTTCATGTGCAGTATAGACATTATATTTTGGCCATGTGCCAAGTTTTTGTGGGACTTGTCCATTATATCTAATGACATATGGGAGTAAAATAGCATTTGCTCTACCATGGACAACATGGAACATACCACCAATTTTATGAGCCATTGAGTGACACATACCTAAGAAAGCGTTAGCGAATGCCATACCTGCCATTGTGGAAGCGTTGTGCATTTTTTCTCTAGCTTCAAGGTCGTTTTTGCCGTTTTTGACACATCTTGGTAAGTATTCAAATACCATCTGAATAGCTTGAATACATAAAGCGTCTGTATAATCGCTAGCAAGCATAGAAACATATGCTTCAAGAGCGTGAGTTAAAACGTCTAAACCTGTATCTGCTGTAACTCTTGGAGGGAGATTTGTTGTAAATTCAGCATCGATAATAGCGATTGTTGGAGTTAAAGAGTAGTCTGTTAATGGATATTTTCTACCTTCAGCTCTATTTGAGATAACAGCAAATGGTGTAACTTCAGAACCTGTACCAGATGTTGTTGGGATACAAATTAATTTGGATTTTTTACCAAGTTCAGGATATTTGAATGCTCTTTTTCTAATATCCATGAATTTTTGTTTTAAGTCATCGAAGTTGACTTCTGGATTTTCATAGAACATCCACATACCTTTAGCAGCATCCATTGGAGAACCACCACCTAAAGCGATAATTGTATCTGGATTAAATGCTGCCATCATTTCAGCACCTTTTTTGACTGTTGTAATATCTGGATCTGGTTCAACGCTTGTAAAGAGTTGAATTTCAACTTTATTTCTTCTTTGACTTAATTGATCTAAGATCTTTTGTAAGAATCCGAGTTCAACCATGGAGTTATCGGTAACGATAAATGCTTTGTTAACGTTCTTACAATCTTTTAAATATTGAATACTATTTCTTTCAAAATAGATTTTGCTTGGAACTTTAAACCATTGCATATTATTTCTCCTCTTACCAATTCTTTTAATGTTAATTAAGTTGATAGCACTAACGTTACCAGAAACTGAGTTATGACCATATGAACCACAACCAAGTGTCATAGAAGGTAAGAATGAGTTATAAATATTACCAATACCACCGAATGATGTTGGTGAGTTCCAAATAATTCTACAAGCTTCAAGTCTTAAACCGAATTCATCGACTAAATCTTTTCTAGCTGTGTGAATACATGCTGAGTGACCTAAACCATTTAATTCAACCATGTCTTCTGCTAAATCCATACCATTTTTAGTGTCTTTAGCTTTGATTAATGCTAAGACTGGTGAAAGTTTTTCTCTTGTTAATGGTTCTTCATAGCCAACTTTAGAACATTCAGCAATTAAGATTGGTGTATTCTTTGGTACTTCAAATCCAGCTTCGTGAGCAATTTCCCAAGCTGGGTGGCCAACTAAACCTGCAAATAAAGCGGTAGATTTACCATCTTTTGTAGGTCTGAACATATATTTTTCGAGTAATTCTTTTTCTTTCTTATTACAGACATAAGCACCATATTGTTTAATGTCTTTTAAGAATTCATCATAAATTTCTTTATCAACAATAGCAGCTTGTTCAGAAGCACAAACCATACCATTATCGAATGCTTTTGACATTAAGATATCGTTAGCTGCTTGAGCAACATTACAAGTTTTTTCAACGTAAGCAGGAACGTTACCAGCACCAACGCCTAATGCAGGTTTTCCACAGCTATAAGCTGCTTGAACCATTGAGTTACCGCCTGTAGCTAAAATACAAGCAATACCTTCATGTTTCATTAATGCGGTTGTTGCATCTAAGGATGGATGTTCAATCCATTGAACACAGTTTTTTGGAGCACCAGCTTCTACTGCTGCTTTAACAATGATTTTTGCTGTTTCAACAGAACAATTTTGTGCATTTGGGTGGAAACCGAAAATAATTGGGTTTCTTGTTTTTAAAGCGATCAAACATTTAAAAATTGTTGTTGAAGTTGGGTTTGTAACTGGAGTAACACCAGCAATAACACCGAGTGGGTCAGCAACTTCAGTAATACCAGTGACTGGATCATCACTAATAATGCCACAAGTTTTTAAGTGTCTCATTGCGTTAACAACATATTCGCAAGCAAAGAGGTTTTTAGTACATTTGTCTTCGAAAACACCTCTATGTGTTTCTTCAACAGCAAGTCTTGCTAAGTATTCATGATGATCTAAGACTTTAGTTGAAACTTTTGCAACGATGTAGTCAACTTGTTCTTGATTTAACTTACGGAATTCTTCAAGAGCGACTAAACCTTTTTTGACCAAGCCATTAACTTCTTCGACAGCTTTTGGATCTAATTCTTTTTCCATCAAAATTTCTCCTTTTTATTTTTTTATGTATAAACGATGTGCAAGATTTGCTAGAGATTGTGCCATATCCATGTTTGAAACAATCACGTCATCGTTAACATCCAATCTTACTGGGGCAAAATTCCATATAGCTTCAATTCCAGAAGCTACTAAACGGATTGCAACCCCTTCAGCTTCACTAGCTGGAACGCAAATAATACCGATTGTAGCGTTAAGTTTTCTTCTTATAGAACTAATATCATCAAAGTCATAAATATTAATTCCATTTATTGTTTTGCCTATTAGTTCTTTATTGTAATCAAAAGCGCCTACTATTTCTAAATTATATTGTTTAAATCCTTGATAATTTAGTAAAGCATTGCCTAAATGACCAACACCAACTAATATTGCTCGATGATTTTCATCAAAACCGAGTAATTTTTCAATACCATTAATTAAATCATCAACTCTTCTGCCTTTATTAGGAACACCTCTTTTGCTCGAAATTTTTTGAAAGTCTTTTTTAACTAATTCAAAGTTCAAATTTAATGAATTAGCGACTTCTAAAGCCGAGACATAAGAATCCTTATCTAACTCTTTTAAGTAAGTTAGATATTGAGGAAGACGGTTAATCAAATTGTTTGATAGTTCTCTTTTTCTTCTTGTCATAATTTAATTCGGTATTTTTTTACCTTCAATATAATACTCTTTTTAGAAAGCATTGTAAATAACTTTTATTCAAATTAGTTATTTTGATACCTAATTTATATAACTATTTTAATAAACTTAATTTTTAGTTCTATTTTTAGTAAAAAGTTAATATCTTTTCTTGAAATTTATTAAACATCCGATAAATTGAATAGCATAAAAAGCAAGCCCTAGAATATATAAAACTATAAAAAACTTCATGTAAACAAAGTCTTTAATCTCTAAAGAAATATAAACAATTCTTGTTATTTCAACAAATAAATATAAAAAAGATAAAAAGAGAGGCTTTTTAGTAGTCCTTCCAATACTTATTGTTCTTAAGGTATATAAAGAATAAAAGAACCCACCTAAAATCGAAACGATAGTTAAAATTAAAGCAAACCATCCTTGAGGATAAGAAGTATATAATAAAACTCCTAATTGATGAGTAAAAAGCATATATAAAAGAACGCCTGTTCCAACAAAACCTAGAACAATTATAACTATCGTACCAATAATAATTAAAATATCAGCAAATAATTTCCTCATATCTACTTCTTTAATTCATTATTTTTTATCTTTATTTTCTTCTTCTCCATCTTTTTTATTATCTTTAGTATTATCTAAATCTTTTTGTACTTCTTTTTTATTATTTTCTTCTTCAATTATTTTATCTAAAAAAGCTTTATATGATTCCATTTGTCTACGAGCAATATCTGAAGTTTCGTCTGAGATTTGTTTTTCATAATAAAAACTTTTTAACGAATCAGTAAGAATTGATTCGGTATTTTTAATGAATGTAAAGAGATAATCTTTTGAAATTGAAAGATTAAAATTTAAAATAACTGGAATAAATGGTGTAAAGATAAAAATTGTTATTACCATTGCTGTTAAAGAACATAAAATCGATGAAATTGATGGTAAAAAGAAAAACATCAATAAATATGATCCGCTAAAAACTAAAAAAATTCCAAGATAATAAGGCCAAACAATCTTATAATAATTTTTATTATAATTAAGTTTTTTGTCTTTTAAAGTAACCTTATTTATATAAAAGAACGCTTGGTTATTTGGAAGTTTAATATTAGAAGCCATAACATGGTAATTAACTAAACTATGAATAAAATTATGCAAGAAATAATAAAAAGCAAAAGAAATTGAAACGAAAGATGAAATTAAATTTAAATTACGAATTAAAACTTCATGCTCAAGTAATAAATCGTAAATTTGATTAATTGTATTTTCATTTATTGTTGCTGATTCTAAAAGTAAACTTAATTGATTAAATAAAATATTTAATTCACTTCCTTTAAAAGAATAAGCAGCAATATAAATTCCTAGCATTATAAGTGCTTCGACAACAATATAAATTAGAATCGAAAATAATAATGTCCTAAATAATCTTTGAGCATTTCTTAAATGTGGAGATTTACCTATTTTTCTTGTTTCAATAAAAGTTGCTAAATTAACTTTATCTTTATCAACACTATATAAAGAAGCATTACAAGCAAAATAAGAATAAATATATGGTGAAATGTATCTAATAAGAAGATAAATAATGATTAAAATTAAGAAAAATCCCCACATTGATGAATATGGAATTAACTCAAGCATCAAAAATAATACTAGATATATAAAAATTGTTATAGCTAGTAAAACAGCACTAAATTTAAATGTAACATCGAAATTATCCTTAAAATTAGAATAAATCTCTTTAATTTTCGCTTTCAATGTCTTTTCTACCTTCTCCAAATGAACGATATATATCTTGAACAGCATGTTCAAGTAAGTCTTGATCTATGTCATCAACTTTCGCTTTCTTTTCTATAGATGAAATTAATTTAGATAAATTTCTGCAAGAAACAATATAAGATTTTCTCGAATTTAACATCTTATGATTTTTAATAATACAGTCGTTATTTACAACAACAATTGAGATGAATAATTCACTATCCATTTGGGTTATTGCACTAAGTTTTTCAATTCGTTTTAAATTATTTAATAAAGGATTATGAATCTCACTCTTTTTGCCTTCTCTATTTGTATATAACCAAATAGAATCGTCTTTTTCACCACTTATTGCCCCTTTGTAAAATCTATCTTTAATAACATAGATATATTTTTTAGCAAATAAGATATGATCGATTTGACATACATCAATATTATTATTTTTTAAAACCAAGTTGTTAATTAAGAAATAATCATTTTTTTCAGCAATAGAATAAATTTTTTTATAGTAAACTAATCTAAAATTACGGTACATATATTGTCTTTTAATAATAGGATAAAAAATTAAACCTAAAACTAGAACTATTAATAAAATAATTCCAATTACTACTACGATCGTTATTACTAGATTTGTATTGTTATTTACTTCGTCTACTAAAATCATGAAATATATTTTACTCTTTATTCAGCCATTGTTAAAGCAAGTTTAAACATCTTATCAAGTTTGGTTTGTCTTTCTTCTTGACTTAAATCGGCTTCTTTTTCTTTATTAACAAAAGTATCGCTAACAGTAAGAATACATAAAGCTTTCTTTTTAAGTCTCATTGCATTAATAAATAAGCCATAAGATTCCATTTCGACGCCTAAAACACCTAAAGCTTGATATTTTTTGTAATAATCAGGGTCAACATCATAGAAAATATCGCTTGAAAAAATAGGTCCAACATGAACATTTAAGTCCATTGCTTTAGCATTATTGTAAGCTTTTAAAAGTAAACTAAAATCACTGCAAGGTGAAACTTGTCCGCCTTTTAAACCGAATTGAGAAGCATAATTTGAATTCGAGCAAGCACTTGTTGCTAAAATAACATCGCCAACATGGCATTCACTTTGATATGATCCACAAGTTCCGATACGAATAATATTTTCAACGCCGTAAAAAGTATAAAGTTCATAAGAATAGATTCCAATTGAAGGAATTCCCATGCCACTTGCCATAACACTAATTTCTTTACCTTCACTAGTTTTTCCAGTATAAGCTAAAATTCCTCTAACATTAGAAACTTCTTCATAATCATGTAAATAAGTTTCAGCAATATGTTTAGCTCTAAGAGGATCTCCTGGCATTAATACTGTTTTTGCAAAATGGGCTGTGTCTTTAATGTGTGTTGACATAAATTTCTCCTTTTAATTTATACTAATTTTATCTTTATTAGATAAAATAATAAACTCAGTTAATTCTTCTTTTTTAATATTTTTAAGTTTTTCTTCATTTAAATTAACATCTTCATATATCAATCTATTTTCATCTAAAGAAGATAATTTCTTACCTGATTTAAAAATAATAACATATTCATTTAAAGGAAAATCATTTGATTTTTCAAGGACTTTTCTAAATTTCATCCCTTTAAATTCTAAATCTTCATACTTTAAATCTAAAGATAACGAGGATAAATATTTATTAATACTTTCGCTAATTTCTTCTTCTAAAGGAAGAAGAAAATTTAATATTTCTAAATTAGATTTATCGTCTTTCTTAAATAAATATTTATCTTCATTTTTTAATAAAAGTAAAATTCTAATTTGAGGTGAAGGATAATAATCTCTGAAAAAGTAATTTGGACGATTGAAATTAACATTTTCAAAATAATTTAAAGCTTCCATTGTTACTTTTTCAATATCGTTAATAACATCATCTTTTTCTTTATCCGTTAAAGAATAAACTCGAGTTAAAGCTAAAATTCTAATTAAATAAGAATATATTTCTATTTTTTTCTTTTCTTGATTCATTTATTTTATTTAGTATTGTTTTCTTGTGTAACTGAAGAAAGTGACATAACGTTTTCAAAAGCAATTAAGAAATCTTCAGGTAAGTAAGATTCAATTTCACCATTATAAGCAATTGAAATTCTTCCAGTTTCTTCGCTAACTACCACTGTAACTGCATCACAAATTTCACTAATTCCAATAGCTGCTCTATGACGAGAACCATATTTTCCAATTAATGGTTTAGTAGTTGGAGTATAGTAAACACTTGCGGCAATAATGTTGTTATCTTTAATAACTACTGCACCATCATGAAGTCTAGTACCTGGATAAAAAATTGTAATTAAAAGTTCAAATGAAATTGGACAATTAAGTTCAGTTCCATTTTTAATAATATCGCTAAGTTTATCTTTTCTTTCAAAAGTAATCAAAGCTCCAATTTTGTGTTCTGATAAATATAAAATAGTTTCATTAATTGTTTTATATAATTCAGCATGATCAAAAATCTTATAAGCTTCTTCTTTTTTCTTAGCAATTTTATTATTGTGATTCGATTGTTTGTTTGCAAAAAACTTTCTGAGTTCCGCCATATTAATAAATAAAGCGACAATTGAGGTTAAGAAAATTAAAAGTAAAGAGAAAAGTTCTAATGCATCAAAACAAAGAATATAAGAAACTAAATAGACTAAAGAAGATGAAATTAAAATTATTGAAACCGCTTTTCTTCTAACAAAATAAAATATGACAAAATTTACGGCTACTAACGTCAAAACTACAAAAATACAATCTAAAATTGAATTGATTGTAAAATCATCGAAGATCGTTTTAAACGTTAATAACATTAAGTTCATAAAATTAGCCTTTCTTTATAATTATTATTTTAATTCATCAACAATATGGCGAGCAATATAAACCCCATTTGCTCCAGCTTGAGCAAGGCCTCTTGTAATTCCTGCTCCATCTCCGCCAACAAATAAACCTTTGATCGAAGTTTCAAAATTATTATCACAACTTATTCTATCACTATAAAATTTTGCTTCAACGCCATAAAGTAAAGTATGTCCAGAAGCAATACCTGGAGTAACATGGTCTAAAGCTTCAAGCATCTCAATAATTGATTGCATTGTTTTATAAGGAAGAACTAAAGCTAAATCTCCTGGGACTGCTTCTTTTAAAGTAGGGGTAACAAATCCATCATTTATTCTTTTATAAGTAGATCTTCTTCCTTTAACTATATCACCATATCTTTGAACAATGACCGAACCATTTGATAATTTATTAGCTAAAGAAGCAACATCTAAAGCATATTCATTAGCATTTTTAAAAGGTTCAGTAAAATTATGAGAAACTAAAATAGCAAAGTTAGTATTAGTACTTCCTTCTTTTTGATCACTAAAAGCATGGCCATTTGCGACAATGACTCCATCATTATTTTCAACAACAACATGCCCATGAGGGTTAGAACAGAAAGTTCTGCAAGAAGTCCCAACACTTGTTCGATAAATAAATTTTCCTTCATAAAGGTATTCATTTATTTCTTGCATGATAACATCATTAGTTTCGACTCTAACACCAATATCAACACGGTTTGAACTAACATTAACTCCGTGTTTTGAAAGCATATGAGATAACCAGTTAGAACCAGGTCTTCCAACATTTAAAATGATATGATTTGAATAATATTCATTACCTTTATTATCAATAACTGCTTCAATCTTATTATCATTAACTTTAATATCACTAATCTCAGTTCTAAATTTCATAGTGATTTTACCTTTAAGCTCTTCAAAGATTGATTGAAGTAATTTTAAATTAATTTCAGTGCCTAAATGTCTTACTCTACTTCTTAAAAGTTTAAGTCCAACCGCAAGACCTCTTCTTTCAATATCAAGTACTTCTTTAGTATTTGGATCAGTAATGTCTTTTGGTGCTCCATGAGCTAAATTAATTTCATCAACATAATTAATTAAATTAAGAATTGTATCTTTATCAAGATACTCATCCATCCATCCACCAAATTCAGAAGTAATATTAAATTTACCATCAGAATATGCTCCACAACCACCAAAACCATGAGTCATAGAACAAGCAGGAAAACATGAATTTAAACCATTATTTGTTGTAGGACATGTTTTAAGTTTTCCTTCTAAAATAGGGCAATGACGTGAATAAATATCATTACCTTTATCAAGTAAAAGTACTTTTAAATTAGGGCTAAGTTTAACAAGTTCATAAGAAGCATAAATCCCACAAGGGCCTGCTCCAACTATAATTACATCATAATTATTCATACTTAATAATAATAACATTTAAGTCAATTAAAAACATCAAAAATCTACAAAAAATATTCCCTAAATTTTTCCTTATTTTTTTGATAATTTAACTAAATATTTATTAAATAAAATTAATATTTATTCAAATTAAAATAGAATTTATTTAGACAATAAAGTTACTATATTTATTATAAATTTTTCTTTTAATAAATATACTTTTTGAATTAAAATTAAGTAATGAAAATTCAAAAATATAAAAAAGATTTCTCATATTCTTATACTTTAGGAGCATTTCCTACAATAGAATTAATTAAATTTAAAAAAGATCAAATTATTAATGTTTATATTCATTCTTCTTTTTCTAATAAAGAGATTAGAAAAAGTATCTTTGATTTACTTAAAAAAGAAGAAACTAAGATCATAGAGAATGATGATAAAATATTTTCTAAATTAAGTGATAAAGAAAATGTATATGTCATTGGAATATTTAAAAAGTATGAGATGAAATTAGATAACTCATCTCATCATCTTTTATTAGATAATCCTTCAAATACTGGTAATTTAGGTACAATTATTCGTTCATCTTTAGGCTTTAATGTACGTAATATTGCAATAATTAAACCAAGTGTAGATATATTTGATATTAAAACAATAAGAGCTTCTATGGGTTCAATATTTAGTGTTAATATTGCTTTATTTGATTCTTTAGAAGAGTATAAGAAAGAATATTCTAACCATAAGATATATTCTTTTATGTTACAAACATCTAACCTTTTACAAGATTTTAGATTTGATAAAAATACTTATTCTACTCTAGCTTTTGGTAATGAAGCTCATGGATTAGATGATAAATATTTAAAAGAAACTCCAATTAAAATTGAACATTCAACTAAAATTGATTCTTTAAATATCACTAATGCTGCTACTATTGCTTTATATGAATTTAATAAACAAGTAGGTAATAAATAAAATGAAGTTTTATAAGGAAGAAAAAGTCTATTCATTAAATGAAGTTACTTCTACTTTTAATATTAAAAGAAGTAAACTTTTAGAATACGAAAAACTAGGATTATTACTTCCTTATTATGTCGATAAAGATACTTCTTATCGATATTATCAAAGCGATGTATTTATTAAACTTCATGAAATAGAAATATTTTTAAATGCTGGTGTTGATATTTTAACTATTAAATCTTATTTTGATAAAACTATTACTAAAACTTCTTTAGATGAAGTTATTACTTTATTAAATAAAAGAAAAAAAGATATTGATGATACTACTTTAATTTTATCAAGATTATCATCTTTACCAAGTATTAATAAGTTTTATAAATCTAGTATTAATGAAGATAAAATATATTATTATGAAGAAAGAAATATAATAAAAACCGATAACTTTGATTCCTTATTTAAAGAAATATATGTTCATGCTTTAAATAAAGATTATATGTTAACTTCTTCTTTTCCTTTCATCATATTTTCTCTATCAAATTTAATAGTTGATAGTTCTTTAATAATTAATAAATTAAATCCTAAAGAACTTATTATAGATAAAGAACATTTTATTTCTAAAGCAAGATTTGCTTTAGAAATATCAAGAAAATATGATGAAAAAAATATCTCAACTTTAAAGAAATCTTCTTATTTAATATATGAAGTTAATAATATTTCTTTTTTAAAAGCCTTATCGATATTTAGACTTAAATTAATTGATTTAATAAAAGATAACAAAAATTTAAAATTAAAAGATGATATTATCTACATTTATTCTTCTTATACTAATGTTCATAAATTTATGATTTCAATATATTAATTTGATGTTTTATTAAGTATAATTATTTAAGTGCGTCATTAGTTCAGTGGTAGAACACTAGCTTCCCAAGCTAGTTATGCGGGTTCGATTCCCGTATGGCGCTCCAAATAAAGTGAAATTACCCCCAAAAGTTGCACAAAATGTGATTATTATGTAATGTGTAACAAAGGGGGTTTTTATGTTA